>JBOHZJ010000256.1:0-7368 GCA_050738395.1 Steroidobacter sp. | reverse complement strand
CGGTAACGTTTCACTCCAGAACATGATCTTCACGGGTACTTTGAATGCAGCAAGCCGGGCTGCGACCCAGGCGCGCAGCTCCTCTTCTGTCGTGTGGGCGTCCGGTTTGAGCTGAACCACCGCGCCGGGCTCTTCGCCCAGGACCTTGTGTGGAATGCCGACCAGTGCGGCGTCCATCACTGCGGGGTGATCGTACAGAACGTTTTCGACTTCGATGCAGTAGATGTTTTCGCCGCCGCGAATCAGCATGTCCTTCGCGCGGTCCACGATGTAGCAGAAGCCCTCTTCGTCGACGCGCGCGATGTCGCCCGTTCGAAGCCAGCCGTCAATGAAGGTCTTCGCGGTCGCGTCAGGATTGTTCCAGTAGCCCTTCACGACCATCGGCCCGCTGGCCCACAATTCGCCGGCCTCACCGACCGGCAGCTCGCGTGTGCCATCCGGATTCATGATGCTGATGGCGCCGACCGCGGGTGCAGGTCCGCAGGAGTCGGGGCGATTAACGTAGTCCTCACCGGTGTTGCCGCTGAAAGACGCCGAGGTTTCCGTCATGCCCCAGCCGTTGCCCGCCTGAGATTTCGGAAAGGTCTCGATGATCCGACGAACGAGCTCGGGCGCCGACGGAGCGCCGCCATACGCAACGGCCTCGAGCGTCGACAAGTTGTATTTCTTCCGCGCGGGGTGCTCGAGCAACTGCCATGCGATGGTGGGTACGCCTCCCGTCACCGTCACGCCTTCGCGCTCGATGAGCTGCAGCGCCTTTTCCGTTTCCCATTTGTGCATCAGCACTATCTTGCCGCCGCTGAATACCGCGGGGACCATCGATGCATTGCATCCGGTGACATGAAACAGCGGAACGGCCAGCAGTGAGACGCGCTGCGGCAGCGTCGCGGGATCGGGCGGCTTCTCGCCGCGTCGCAGGAACGCGCGCGCGGCGACGGCGCCGGCGGTCATGATGTTGCTGGTGATATTGCGATGCGTCCCAAGCGCACCCTTGGGCTTTCCGGTGGTGCCCGAGGTATAGAAGATCGTGGCATCGTCGTCTGCAGCGATTATCACGTCGGGCAACGGTCGATCCGCGAGCTGCGCCCAATCGTTGACCTGACCGAGCACGCGTTCGAGCTTGATCACGCGCGGATCGGCGACCTCGTCGTTCTCGCGACAGACGTACACTCGCTTCAGATCCCGGCAGTTGTGCAGATGCTCGGCGATGCGCTCGTAGCGCTCGGCGTCGACGATCACAATCTTCGAGCCGGAATCCATCAGGCCGTACTCGAGCTCCGGGCCCGTCCACCAGGCATTGAGCGGCGTGACGATGGCGCCGCACAGCGCCGCCGCGAAGAACGCGACTGGCCACTCAGGCAGGTTACGCATGACGATCGCAACGCGATCGCCCTTGCGTACGCCCTGCTGTTGCAATTCTTCCGCGAATGCAAGGACGGCCCGGGTGAAAGTTTCGAAGGTCGCGCGATCGTTCTCATAGACGAGAAAGGTGCGATCGTTGAATGCACGACCGATCAGCAGAACTTCGCGCAGCGTTGGAGGAGAGTTTTTCCAGATTCTGGTGCGTATGCCGCGAATCGTCAGTTCTTCGATTTCAAAGCGGGCGCCAGGTGCGGTCAGCAGTGCATGCGCCTGCGCGATCGACATCGCAGGCCAGTTCGCCGGCAGCGGCGCGACCGGCGCGGAGCTGGACTGCGCGGATGCGGAGTCGATCATGGTCACTCTCGCGTTCACTGAGGCCGCGAAGCGCGGCGTTTGCATTGTCAGACCGCGAATTCGAGTTCGCAATCGTCGCTGGTCATCCTTAGGGCGCGGGGCGCGGGCCAGATACAGAAGCCCGGCGCGGGTCGTTTGGCCCAGGTCCCGAGCCCTAGTCCCGCGTAGCTGAGCGCCACTCCTGCGCCAGAAATACCGCGCTTGCCCTGACGATTCGCTGCTCGCGCACATAGATGTAGCAGTTTGCAAACGCCAGTCGTCCGCCCTGCCGTTGCACATCCGTACGCGTCGTCAACCAGTCGCCGACGTTGGCGGAACCCGCGTAGTCGACGGTCAGGTTCGCGGTGACGAATCCCTTGGGAGGATCCGAAGAGAATGCGAGGGTATAGCCCAACGCCATGTCTGCGAGCGTCGCAAAAATACCGCCGTGCACGCTGCCGCGCAGATTGCAGTGTTTGGCTTGCGCAAACATGCCGAGCTCCAGCGCCAGACCTTCACCGCGCGAATAAACGGGACCGATCATCTCGATCACAGGGCTGACGCGGAAGATGGGGGAGAAGCCGTCAGGAGGGTTCATCGGAATGGCTAACTGGCTGACTTGGCTCACTGGCTAACTTGGCAAGAGGCTAAAAGCCATGGTTCTGCTCTTGTTCTAGCCAGTGAACCAGTCGGCCAGTCGGCCGTCTTCAAAACATCTCCGACGCATCCGGCGCGCGGATCTCATGCTTGTTGCGCGAAGGAATGTGATCGCCAGTGATCATTTCATCGTAAGCCTGGCCGGGGCCGACCATGGGATAGACGCCAGCGTCGGGATCGATCATGACTTCGAGGAATGCAGGACCCCTGGATTCGATGAACTCCTTCACAACGCGCGCTACATCCTCTCTGCGCTCGAGGCGCGCGGCATACGGGAAGCCGTCGGCCTGCGCGGCTTTGACGAAGTCCTTCTTGTGCAGCGACTTGTCGCTCGCCGACAGGCGGCCCTTGAAGAACAGCTTCTGCCACTGCTTGACCATGCCGTCGCCGCAGTTGTTCAGCACGACGACTTTCACAGGCAGGTCGTAAGTCGTCACGGTTTCGAGCTCGCCGAGATTCATACGGATGCTCGCATCGCCGTCGATGTCGATGACCAGTTTGCCGGGATTGGCGAACTGCGCGCCGATGGCCGCGGGCAGACCGAAACCCATCGTGCCCATGCTGCCCGAGGTCAACCACAGCCGCGGGCTTCTGAAATCGAAATATTGCGCGGCCCACATCTGGTGCTGACCAACGCCGGTGCTGATGATCGCCTCACCTTTCGTCAGTTTGTTGATTTCTTCGATGACGAAATACGGCTGAATGAGCGAACTCGCCCGGTCGTAATTCATCGCGTAGGTCTGCTTCAACTTCGCGCAATGATCACGCCAGCCGGCCCAGTCGCGCCTGAACGCAACGCGGCGGCCGAAGGTTCGCAGCACGCGCAGTGCTTCCGGCAACGAGCCCACATGATGCCAGTGCACCGGCTTGACCTTGTTGATCTCGGAGGCGTCGATGTCGATCTGGGCGATGTGCTTTGCGTTGGGCGCAAATTTCGGCGGATTGCCCGCTACCCGATCATCGAAGCGCGCGCCCAGCGCGAACAGGAAATCGCAGTCATCGACGGCATAGTTCGCGAACGCGGCGCCATGCATGCCGAGCATGCTCATCGAGAGCGGATGCGTCGTATCGAAGGCGCCGAGACCCATGAGCGTCGTCACCACCGGAATCTCCAACTCCAGCGCAAGTTCGCGCAGCGCCTGCGCCGCGCCGGAGTGAATGACGCCCCCGCCCGCGTAGATTAGCGGGCGCTTTGCCTCGCCGAGCATCGAAAAGAATTCCGAGCACTGCGAATCGCCAAGCGCACTGCGCACCAGGCGATTCATCCGATGCCGATAGCCTGCGATCGGAAGCCGGCCCGCGCCCTGGAACGCGCCGCGCCAGTTCTGCACGTCCTTGGGGACATCGACCACCACCGGACCGGGCCGGCCCGTACGGGCGATTTCGAAGGCGGTGCGCACCGTCGCTTCGAGCTTGCTCGCGTCGGTCACGAGAAAAATATGTTTGGCGACTGACCCCATGATGCTGGCGACCGGCGCTTCCTGAAATGCATCGCTGCCGATCGCAGCGGTCGGCACTTGACCGCAGATCACGACGATCGGAATGGAATCCGCCATGCAGTCGCGCACGGGCGTGACGGTGTTCGTGGCCCCCGGCCCGGAGGTCACTACGCACACACCCACCTTGCCTGTCGCTCGCGCATAGCCCGCCGCCATGAAGCCTGCACCCTGCTCGTTCGCGGGCACGATGAGCGGCATCGATTGGCGGCCGCTCGCCTGCGCGCTGGCCTGGTTGTGAACGAAAATGGCGTCGTAGGTCGGGAGAATGGCGCCGCCGCTGTAGCCGAATACGGTCTCGACACCCTCGTCGGCGAGGACCTGCACGATGATCTCGGCGCCGGACAGTTGCTTGCCGGCGAGGGGATGCACGTTCGAGCTGAGCGCGGCGTGGCTCTCTTTCACAGGAAGGAATTCCCAACAGGAGAAGATCCGGCACGGGGCCGGAAGAGTTGCATACAATGCGTGCAAGGAGACTAGCAGCTTCTGGCCCAAACTCCACCCTCCGGGACCGACGTCCTCACTAACGGAACTATCTCGATGACTACGCGCAAACGCCACATCGTTTCGCTTCTGTTGCAGAACGAAGTCGGCGCGCTGACTCGCGTCGCAAGCCTGTTCTCCACACGCGGCTACAACATCGAGTCCCTGAACGTCGCGCCGACCGACGACCCGACCATCTCGCGACTCACCCTGGTGACCACTGGCACCGACGAGGTGGTCCAGCAGATCGTCAATCAGTCGCTGAAGCTCATCGACGTGGTCAATGTCGACGACGTCACGCGCGATCAGCATGTCGAGCGCGAGCTGTTGCTGATCAAGATGAAAACCTCGTCGGCGCAGTTCACCGCGTTGCAGGCGTGCGTGCAGCAAGCCGGCGGTCGGGTCTTGTCCGACGATGCGGAAAGCTTTACCGTCGAATTGACCGACAGCGAATCGCAGATCAACAGGTTCATCGCAGCGGCGGGAATCCACGGCGAGGTTCTCGAAGTCGTACGCAGCGGCGCTCTGGCGATGTTGCGCGGAGCGACGACGCTGCGCGCCTGAATGCATAAGAGCTTCGGTAACAAAAGCCATCGGACTCGCCCGGCTTTCGCTTCCAGCATCGGGGGGCAGATGTCTGAGAGCGCGATCGGCATTTGATCGCGCGATTTCGGCTGTGTGCGTGCTAGATGCCGGAGACGGGGAAGATCTTCCGGGGCATAACGAGACGGGAGCGATGATGTACAGACTGTATGACTATCTGCCTTCAGGAAACGGCTACAAGGTTCGGCTGGTGCTGAAACAGTTGAGCCTTCCCTACGAACTCACCGAAATCGATATCAGGGCTGGCGCATCGCGCACGCAGGCCTTTCTCGCGAAAAACCCGAATGGCCGCATTCCGCTGCTCGAGATTCCAGGGAAAGGATTTCTGTCGGAAAGCCACGCCATCATTGCCTTTCTGGCTGAAGGATCGAAGCTGATCCCGGGCGACAGCTTCGAGCGCGCGCGCATGTGGCAATGGATGTGCTTCGAGCAGTACAACCTCGAGCCAAACATCGGCACGGTGCGATTCTGGATCAGCTTGCTCCACAAAACGCGGGCTGAACTCGGCGAAAAACTCGTGGAAAAGAAAAAAAGCGGCTACGCCGCGCTCGATGTACTGGAGGAGGGCCTGCGCGGTCGGCAATTTCTGGCCGGCGACGCGTACTCGCTCGCGGACATTTCGCTGTACGGGTACACGCACGTGGCGCACGAAGGCGGCTTCGATCTCGCGCCATACCCGAACATCACCGCCTGGTGCAGCCGCGTCGCGAGTCAGCCGGGGTGGGCGCCGATTACGCAGGCGTAAGCAGCGCCGATATCGATGGAACTGTGGCGGTGATGGGCTCGATCAGGTGAACAGCCGGCCCGCTAGGCCGGCTGCATCGCATAGCCTCGCAGCGTCGCGGCGAAGTCCTGCAGCACCTTGATGCCGCTGGCCTCGGCCTGCGCAATCCAGTCCCTCAGGTGCTGAAGCAGCTTCTCGTTGCTCATGTTCGCGCCGCTCCACAGCACTCGCAGGCGCTCGCGGAACTCATAGACAGTCTTGAGCGCCTGGTTTGCGGCGAGCACTTCTTTGAGACGCGACTGTGCGTTTGCATCCAGCAGCACCGGCTCGCGCACGAGCAGCTTCTTCATGCGGCCGCTGATGTTGCCGCCGGCCTGGCGCAACTGCTCACGAAACACCGGAATGGTCACGTTGCGGGTGTACTCGCGCAGTACGTGCATGCGATTCACGATCACGGCGCGCACTGTCTCGAGGTCTACGTGCACGCGCGGGGCGACCCGCGCTGGCGCGGGAGCGACGCGCAGCACCCTGGCGAGGCCCAGCGCCTGAAGTATGCGGATGTACAGCCAGCCGATATCGAACTCCCAGCGATGGATCGAGAACTTTGCGGAGCTCGGAAAGGCGTGATGATTGTTGTGCAGTTCCTCACCGGCGACGATGAAGCCCCACGGCACGACGTTGCGCGCGGCGTCGGGACATTCGAAGTTGCGATATCCGTAGTAGTGGCCGATGCCGTTGATGACGCCTGCCGCCATCAGAGGATTCGCCAGCATCTGCACCGCGATGATGATGATGCCTGGCACGCCGAACAGCAGCAGGTCGATCAGCACCATCAGAACGATGCCCCAGTTGCGGTGACGCGCATAGACGTTGCGCTCCATCCAGTCATCCGGCGTGCCGCGACCATACTTGTCTACGGTTTCCGGGTTGCGGGCCTGCAGCTGGTACAGCTCGGCGCCTTCGAGCAACACCTTTTTCAGTCCAAAGATGACCGGGCTGTGCGGATCGTCCGGCGTCTCGCAGCGCGCGTGATGCTTGCGATGCACTGCCACCCACTCGCGAGTGACGATGCCAGAGCTCATCCACAGCCAGAACCTGAAAATGTGGCGAAGAGCGGGGTGCAGATCGAGGCTGCGGTGGGTCGCGTCGCGGTGGAGATAGAGCGTCACGCCCATGAACGTGACCTGCACCATCACGACAGTGACGATGAAGTAGCCCCAGAAGTCGAGGTTGAGAATTCCGTAGAGAAAGTCGAGATTCACTGGCAGGCCTGCGAGGAAGGGAAAGGATTAAGAAAAATCGAGGACGACCGACTATAACGGACGCCCCCTGCCCTCACAAATGAGCGGATCCCTGCACTCAGCATAAAGACGAGCGGCGATCACGGCGGGTTCCTCCATACTGTGATGGCGTTCTCATCGCATTCAAGTTGACTGCCGGTGATTGCAATTCATGCCCGAACTCCCTGAGGTCGAAACCACACGCCGCGGCGTAGCGCCATCGGTCTCAGGGCGTGTGATCGACAGAATCGTCGTACGGGAACCGCGCCTGCGGTGGCGTGTTCCGAATGAGCTCGCGATGGCGGCGACCGGCCAACGGGTGCGCGACCTGCGTCGGCGCGCCAAGTACCTCCTGTTCGACCTGGAACGCGGCGCAATGATCCTGCATCTCGGCATGTCCGGGAGTTTGCGATTGCTGCCGCGCGCAACC
>JBOHZJ010000255.1:0-3199 GCA_050738395.1 Steroidobacter sp. | reverse complement strand
GCAGTCTGCGCTTCGTGCGCGAGAACCACAGGCCGCCGCCGCGGTAAGTGAATGGATTCGCGAGACCGGCTACGAGGATCGGACCCTGCAGGAGTCGCTATGATCAAACCATTCGCACGCATTTCTCTGTGCATCGCTTTGTCGGCATGGGCCGGCGCCAGTCATGCGCACAAACCCAGCGATAGCTATCTATCTATCACGTTGCCTGCCGAGGGCAGTGAGCTGCAGGGACAGTGGGATATCGCCCTGCGCGATCTGGAGCATGCCGTCGGCGTCGATGGCGACGGCGATGGAGCGATTACGTGGGCAGAGCTCAGAGACCGACAGCAGGATCTCGCTGCGTACGCTTTCTCGCGTCTATCGATCGAGAACGCCGCCGCGGATGCGCGCAACGCATGTCCCATCCGCTTCGATCGACTGCTCACCGATCAGCACGTCGACGGCGGCTATGCGGTACTGCGCTTCAGCGCCGAGTGTGCGGCGCGACCCACGCAACTGGCCGTGAACTACTCATTGCTGTTCGATGTCGACCCGGATCATCGCGGCCTGCTCGAGATTGACGGCGGAGGCGCGAGTCAGGCGGCCGTGCTCTCTGACTCGCAGCCGACAGTGACAATCGCTCTGAATGCCACGCAACCCTGGCGGCAATTTCGCAGCTTCGTTGCGGAAGGCGTCTGGCACATCCTGCATGGCTACGATCACGTGCTGTTTCTGTTCACGCTGCTGTTGCCCGCAGTGGTGGTGTACCGGCAGGGGCGCTGGGAGCCGCGTGAGTCGCTGCGCGAGTCCGTCATCGACGTCGCGAAGGTCGTTACTGCGTTCACGGTCGCGCACTCGCTCACATTGTCGCTCGCGGTGCTGGGCTGGGTGAACGCTCCAAGCCGTATCGTCGAAGCCGCGATCGCATTCACCGTCGTTCTGGGTGCATTGAATAACCTCATTCCGATCGTGACGCAGCGCCGCTGGCTGGTGGCCCTGGTGTTCGGCCTTGTTCACGGATTGGGCTTCGCATCCGTGCTTGGCGACCTGGGCCTCGAGCGCGGCGCCTTGGCGCTGGCATTACTCGGCTTCAACGTCGGTGTGGAGCTCGGGCAGCTCGCCATCGTGCTCGTCCTCGTACCGCTCGCGTACTGGCTGCGCGCCAGCCTGTTCTACCGACGGCTCTTCATGCCCGCGGGCGCCGCAACGATCGGCGGCGTCGCTGCGTACTGGTTCGTGACCAGAGCGTTTGGCGCGTAGCGACCTACCGCCGGAAACAACGGACGCGTGCACTGCCGCGCCACCGACCGGCCCGCGTAGGTCGGGCTTCAGCCCGACATTTCGTGTCGGAATAAATTCCGACCTACGATCGATCCACAGAAATGGGGACAGTCCCTATTTCCAGACTCTAATCGCGGACGCCTGAAATTCGTGAGGCCGTCGATTCCAGACGGAAATAGGGACTGTCCCCATTTCCGGCGCGGCGGAGCGTCGGGACTGTCATTCGTGCACTCGCCGGGCGCGAGCAGAAGCACGCCCGGAACCCTCGCCGCGAGCCTGCGTTGCACTGAAAGGATTGACACTCCTCTCGCGAGCGAGACCGGCGGGTCATGCACGGGTCTCGACCAACGCCGGAGAGGTACATTGAAGCCAGTGAAACCGCGGCAACTTCCGTATGGGGAGCGAGTCTTTCGATTACTCGTCGAAAACGTCGAGGACTACGCGATGTTTGCTCTGGATCCGGACGGGCGCATCATCTATTGGAACGCGGGGGCTGCGCGTACGCTCGGTTATGGCGAGGAAGAGGTGCTGGGCCATTCGATGGCGCTGATCTTCACCGAAGAGGATCGCAACGCGGGCATCGTGGAGCACGAATTGAAGGTAGCTGCCTCGCAGGGCCGCTCCGAGGATGAGCGCTGGCACGTACGCAAAGACGGTGCGAGATTCTGGGCCACGGGAATCGTCATACCGGTGCGCGATTCGGGTGGAACGCTGGTTGGCTTTGGCAAGATCCTGCGCGACCACACCGATCAGAAGGAACTGCAGGAAACACTGCGCAATCGCGCGTCCGAGCTGGCGCGCTCCGACGAAGACAAGAACCTGTTTCTGGCGACGCTGGCGCATGAGCTGCGCACGCCGCTCGGAGTACTGATGAACAGCGCCGAGCTGTTGAAGAAAGCGGCCGTCAATCCCGCGCGGATTGCGGAAATGATCGAGCGGCAGGTGCGACATACCAGGAGTCTGGTGGATGATCTGATGGACATCGTGCGCGTCGGACGCAACAAGTTGCAGTTGCACCGCTCGCCGCTCGATTTGCGCGACGTGATCATCCAGGCCGCGGATATGGTCCAGCCGCTCGCGAATAGCCGCGGGGTCGAATTCAAGGTCGCCCAGGCGGATTGCGAATTGAGAATTTCAGGCGACTTCAATCGCGTGCTGCAGGTCTTCGTCAATCTTCTGAACAACGCGATCAAATTCACTGAAGCCGGCGGGCAGGTCAATGTCGCGGCGACTTGTGAAGGCAGTGAGGCGGTGGCGCGGATCGTGGACACCGGCGTCGGCATACCGCCAGATCAACTGTCGTCCATTTTTGAGCTCTTTTCTCAGGCGCACACCGCCTTACCGGGATCGCAGTTGGGCGTGGGCATCGGGCTCGCCCTCACGCGCGACCTGGTCGCGCTTCACAACGGCACGATCCAGGCCCGCAGTCAGGGGCTCGGGACCGGCAGCGAGTTCATCGTGCGGCTGCCGCTGCTGAGCGGCCAGCAGGAAGTGACGCCCGTAGGCTCAGACGGAGGAGTAAACCACGAAAAACACATAGATCAGAACAGATGAATAGCCGCAAAAAAGCGCAAAAGGCGCATAAAAGAAGTTGTTCCGTTTTGCGCATTTTGTGCTTTTGCGGCCGATAATTCTTGAGCAGAGATCACTCCACGTAGCCCTGCGACATTCCCCATTTGTAGCGCCAGCCGACATGACGCGCCAATCCCTGCAGATCCGGGAACATGGATGCGTAGTTGATCGAGCACGAATCCAGAACGACTTTCAGTTCGCGACAGGCGTCCTGAGACACCGTCCACGCTTGCAGTCCGGGATGCGAGAAGGCCGCCCTCGGATCGGGATGTACGGTGAAGACGCTGCGCTGAGCCGCAATCCGCGCATTGATGTGACGCGGCCGATAAATCGATACTTCTCCGACTGCGAATGGATCGTGCGCTTC
>JBOHZJ010000254.1:0-2932 GCA_050738395.1 Steroidobacter sp. | reverse complement strand
ATTCTTCGTAGGTGCGCTTGCCGATGCCGTGCAGGCCCCAGTTTTCGAACATGCGGGCGTGCAGGAAGTACTGGTTGATGGCCGTCAGTTCGTTCTTCAGAACGGCGTTGAGATGACGCAGGACGGTCGCGTTGCCTTGCATGTCGGTGCTCCGTGATCGCAGAACGCCGGATCTTGGAGGACTGGGGAGGACGCGTGCAACAGCAGCGCGGCGGCGCGCCGGTCTACAGCCCAGGCAAACTGGCCAAAGTCAGGCGGCGACGGGACGAGCTGCCGATTCCACGTGCGCTTCAATCACCTCGCGAGCGGACTCCTCACACGTTCCGCAACAGTTGGCGACCGGCAGGTGTGCCTGCACTTCCCGCAATGAGGCGGCGCCGCGATCGACGATTTCCCGAATTTGACGATCACTGATCGCGTGGCACACGCAGATATACATAGCGGACTCAGGCTTCGAGGATGGCCATATCTGAATACAAATGAGAATGATTGTCAATCAGACTGCCGCCCATGTCCCCTGCGAGTTGCAGAAGGGCCGACCCCTGGAGTTCCGACGAACGAAGACGGACAACTCACGACAACACCGGGCGACGCCGCCGCGAATTTGACAGTAACGCCTGTGACTGCCTTCACGCGCTTGTGATGGTGATGTCACTAGACTTAGGTCCGCTGGTGCAACGCGGTGCTTTCCGGCCTTAATTGGGAGCGGAGATCCGCGGCGCACATTCCCGCTGACGTCCCGGAACCATGGTGATTGGTCCGCAGACGCAAAAACATCAAAGGACCTGGCTTTCGTGGCGATCCGAATTTTTCAGCACTACTGGCAGCTCCCGCTGGCGCTTCTCGCCATGCTCGAAGCGATCGTTTTCTTCCTCGCGCCCTATGGCGCCGCGCTGGTGCGCTTTGATTCAACACTCCCCGAGGTGGAAGGGCTGCTGGGCCCGATGTTTCCGCGTGCGCTGCTTTCCGCCGGAGTGTTGTTCGTGAGCATGGCGGCGATGGGCTTGTACAACTCGCGCCAGCGATCACGGCTGGCGGGGATGCTTGCCAGAGTGGCGGCTAGCGTACTCGGCGGCTCATTGTTCATAGCCATCGTCTTCTATTTCTTTCCCGCCCTGCATGTCGGGCGCGGCGCACTGCTTCTCACCGCGATCCTTGCGTTTGCAGGGGCCGTCATCATCCGGACCGTTTTCGACACGGTTGTAGATGAGGAGCTCTTCAAGCGGCGGGTATTGGTGTACGGCGCCGGGCAGCGGGCGGGCAGCATCGCCCGTCTGCGACGTCGGTCGGATCGGCGCGGTTTCACCATCGTCGGCTACATCGCGGCGGACGATGAAGCGTCTGCCAACGTGCCCAACTCCCATAGAATCGCAGCGAATACAGACTTGTCGAAACTGTGCATCGACAGTCGGGTCGACGAAATCGTGGTCGCCATGGACGATCGGCGCCGCCAGTTCCCCATGGACCAGCTGCTCGAGTGTCGGCTCGACGGCGTGGAAATTGTGGAGTTGGTGACCTTCCTCGAGCGGGAAACCGGCAAGGTCCGGCTCGACATCCTCAATCCGAGCTGGATGATTTTCTCGGAGGGTTTTCGCCAGGGCCGGATACATGGCACGCTCGAACGCGCTTTCGACATCCTCGCCAGTCTGATCCTGCTCACGGCGGCGCTGCCGTTCATGGTGCTGACCATGCTCGCCATCAAGCTCACTGAGGGCCTTGGCGCCTCGATCTTTTATCGTCAGGTGCGTGTCGGCCAGTATGGTCGCCCTTTCCAGCTCCTGAAGTTTCGCAGCATGCGAGAAGACGCAGAGCGTGATGGCCAGCCGCAATGGGCGCAGAAAAACGATACCCGCGTGACGCGGATCGGCTCCTTGATCCGACTGACCCGGATCGACGAGCTGCCGCAGGTCCTGAATGTACTACGCGGCGAAATGAGCTTCGTCGGACCGCGTCCTGAGCGACCGGAGTTCGTCGAGCAGCTCAACGAAAGCATTCCGTACTATCGGGAGCGGCACTCCATAAAACCCGGCATCACGGGGTGGGCTCAATTGTGCTATCCGTATGGTTCGTCAGAACAGGACGCCAAGGAGAAGCTTCAGTACGATCTGTTCTACGTCAAGAATCACAGTCTGCTGTTCTATATAGCGATCCTGGTTCAGACCGTCGAAGTGATCGTGTGGGGTAAGGGCGCGCGGTAGGACAGAAATACGGAAGGGCCGCGCCTTCTGATCTCGGGGTCGACGCCAACGTCATGAATTCAGTGCGCCTTGTCAGTTACGGCTTAGCGGCGCTCGCATTCGCTGTGCTGACGGTGCTGCTGAGCGTCAGCTGGCGAGGTCGACGTCAAGGCGTTTACCTGATCGTCGCCAGCGCTTTGACCTCGATCTGGGCGCTGCTGCTGGCCGCCGTCAGCCTTGAACGCTTACCGATTCTGGCGCTTTATATCGCCGAGATGCTGCGCAATGCGGGCTGGCTTCTGGCCCTGTGTTCGATTGCGCACAGTGCCGCGCCGCGCTTTCTTATCCTCGCAACTCGCGGCATTTGCGCGCTGGTGCTGGCGGGTGTGGTTGCGCTGCCGTCGCTCGCCAGCAGCGGATCCGGCCTGGCCGGTGTGCTGTTGGCGCGCGCTGGGTTGCTGACCTCGCTACTCGGCCTCGTCCTCATTGAACAGATCTATCGAAACTCGAACGAGTCGGTTCGAGACTCGCTCAGGTACCTGGCCATCGGCGTCGGCGCGCTGTTTGCGTATGACCTGTTTCTGTACTCCCAGGCGGAGCTGCTGCGCGGAGTCACTGAAGAAGCCTGGAACGCGCGCGGAGTGCTCAATGCGCTCTGCGTTCCGTTGATCGCGATCGCAGTCCGACGCTATCCGCAGTGGTCGCTGGACGTTTTCGTATCCCGCCAGGTTGTCTTCTATACGACGACCTTCATC
>JBOHZJ010000253.1:0-19359 GCA_050738395.1 Steroidobacter sp. | reverse complement strand
GGGTCACCGCGATCGATACGCCGGAGGGCAGCTACGGACTGAGCTACGACGCGCTGTCACGTCGCACCTCGCTGACGTATCCGAATGGGACCGCTGTTCAATACACATACAACAACCTGAATCAGCTCACCGGGCTGCGCTTCACCGGCGCCTTCAACGAGACCCTCGACTACACCTACGGAAACGACAGCCTGCTGCGACAGCGAAGTTCGTCGCAGGCAACGTGGAACTACGGCTACGACGCGGACGGGCAGTTGTCGACAGCCGCGAGCGGCGCACAGTCGTTCACGTACCAGTACGACGGATCAGGCAACCGGGTCGGCAGTGGTCGTGTTTACGATAACGCCAACCGTCTCACGGCGGACGCCGACTTCACTTATACCTATGATGCAAGCGGCAATCTGGTGGAGAAACGCGCGACGGCGGACGGTGCGCGAACACTTTATTTCTGGAACGAACGAGGTCTGCTGAGAGCGGTTGAGCGCTATGTCAGCGCTGCGGCTGCCACGCCGGATCAGCGGCTGGAGTTTACGTACGATGCGTTGGGCCGGCGGACCAGCAGAGTGGCAGGGGGCGTCAGCGAGCGCTATGTCTACAGCGGACAGGATCGCGTGGCTACGCTCGACGCCACAGGCCGCATTACGGAGCGCGTCACGCACGGCCCGAATGTCGATGAGCCCTTGTCATTGCATGGCGATCAGGGCGCGAGGTTCCTGCATGCCGATCATCTGGGAACCATCATCGGCGCCAGCAGTGCAAGCAGCGTACTTGAGCGATACGAATATGGACCTTTTGGAGAAGCTCTGGGGTCCGCGGCGGCGATGCAGAACGCGTACCGCTACACGGCCCGCGAAGCCGAAGCCCCGGATCTCTATTACTACCGCGCGCGATACTACGACCCCACCGTAGGACGTTTCATATCCGAGGATCCACTGGGCATCGCCTCGGGCGAAACCAACCTTTATCGGTACGCGGCCAACAATCCGATACATGCCGCCGATCCGACCGGCGAGGCGATATGGTTCATCGTTCCGATCATCTGGGGCGCCGTGGAGATCGGCCTGGCTATCTACGATGCTTATGACACGGGTTCGACACTGCTGGATCCCTGCGCCTCCGGTGGCGAGAAGTGGCTGGCAGGCGGACTGTTCTTACTCGGGGCGGTACTGCCCGGCGGCGGCTACTCGGCTGCTGACGACATCGTTGTAATCGGGCGGCAGTGGGATACGGCCGTCGCCAAGGATTGGCCAGGCCACAACGTGCTCGATGTTTCGGACTGGAGCATTGGCAAGAACGATGCGTGGGTCAAAGACGCAATTGATCGCAACAGCCCGGTGTACATTGCTTCACCGACCACTCCCGCAAATATGTTCGATGATGTGGCGGGTCGGGAAACTGTATTCGGCAGAGAGTATCAACAGTTTCTGGACGCCGGTTACACGCAGCAAGGCGATTACCTCATACCGCCGCCGTAAACGATTCACGCATGAACCAGCACCAACCATCGCTTGAGATACTCGAAAGATCCGCGAACGTGGGGTACGGAAAGCAGCCTCTGCCTTCGCAACGGGATCACGAGATACGAGGCCTGGTCGAGAACACGCCGCCCGCGGCGGTTCTCGATGCGATTTCCGCAGACCGCCATGCGGCGACACTGCGAGTTTTCGCCGAGCGAGCGACAGCGCTGGCCGTGCGGCACGACGATCAGCAACTGCTGCGGATCGGCCTGACCGCATTAGGCCTGGCCGGCCTGCAGTCCCGCGATAGTGTGTTGATACTGGCGCTCTACTACGACGCTGCGAAACGGCTGCAGATCGACGTTCGTTGGTTGTTCGGCGCTGTCGGAAATATTCTCGGCGAGCCGGCGGCCACTTCGCTGACGGACTTTCTAAACAGATCGGATCGGGACAAGTCACTCGAAGCCATGGGCTACAAGACTGCCGGCGACAAGGCTGGGTTTTGCTACGAGCGCACGTGGTAGCAGCAATTCGTGAGTAGAACGATGAGCCTGCGAAGACGGCTCGTTGCGATGCTCGGCAGCGCCGGCTTTCTTGCGACTTTTTGCGTTTTTATGCGGCCATCGACCGTTCAGCTCGCTGTGATCGCCCACGCGCGTCCGGCGATGTCCTGATACGCCTGTTTCGCTTCCGCCATGCGCGCATCGACGCCCTGGCCGTCGAGGCTGCGTTTGTAGACGCCGGCGAGAATGGCGGCTGAGCGGAACATCGAGAATACCAGGAAGAAAGTCCAGTCCGGAATTTCGCTGCGCCCGACTCGTCGTCGATACGTCTCGAGAAATTCTCCTTCCGAGGGAATCCCAAGCGCATCGAGATCCACGCCCGCGAAGCCGCGTCCACCAGCGTTCGGCAGGTGATATGCGCCGCAGCAGTACGCGACATCGCCGAGGGGGTGTCCGATCGTGGATAACTCCCAATCGAGCACCGCGACGACGCGCGAGTCGGTGGGATGGAACAGCAGATTGCCGATGCGGTAGTCGCCGTGAGCGATCGTTGCTTCATCTTCCGCGGGCAGGTTTGCCGGCAGCCATTGCATGAGACTGTTCATCGCGGGAGTGTCTTCGACGCATGAAGCCATGTATTGCTTCGACCAACGCGAGACCTGTCGCGCGACGTAGCCGGTGGGTTTGCCGTAATCCGCGAGTCCGACGCTGCGATAGTCGATGCGATGAAGTCTTGCGAGCACATCGTTGCACGCATCGTACATCTCGCGACGCTGCTCCCGCGTGCAGCCGGGCAGCATGCGATCCGTAAACACGCGCCCCTCGACGTAGTCCATCACATAAAACATCGTGCCAATGACGGCATCGTCCTCGCACAGAAGGTGCACGCGCGGCACGGGTACATCGGTGTCCTGTAATGCCTCGAGCACCTTGTATTCGCGATCGACGGCATGCGCTGAAGGCAACAATTGACCCGGCGGTTTCTTGCGCAGCACATACGCACGATCGGCCGCCTGCAGATGAAAGGTCGGATTGGAAAATCCGCCCTGAAACTGCCGCACCTGGCAGTCGCCGCCAAATCCTTCGATCCGCGCCTGCAGGTACTTCGTCAACACCGCTTCATCGAAGCGATTGTTCGGCAGCACCGGCACCAGCACCGCAGCTCCGGCGGAAGTAGTTAGATCACCCATGGGACGATCAGGATGAGATTCGAGTAACCACAAAGACCACAAAGATCACAAAGATCGGAGATGGGATAACGAGATTCACTGCCGCAAGGGGTGAAGCCGTCCAGATGCTTCTCGGCTTCGCATCTATGTGATCTATGTGTTCTTTGTGGTTACTCGATATGCTTTCTGGTCTGTGGCTGCTTCAGCCCCGGCCGACCATCCCGCCGCCATCGATAACGATCGTCTGGCCGGTCATGAATGAACCGCTCGGCGCGGCGAGGAACACGGCGGCGCCGGCGATTTCATCCGGCTCGCCGATGCGGCGCAGCGGATACATCCTGGTCGTCTTCTCGTAAGTGTCTGGATTTTCCCAGAGCGCCTTCGCAAAGTCGGTGCGCACCAGGCCCGGCGCGATGCAATTCGCGCGAACGTTCCTCGGTCCCCATTCGACGCAGATATTGCGCGCCAGCGCCATGTCCGCCGCTTTCGAAATACCGTAGACGCCGATGACGGGCGAGCCGAGCAGACCGCCGACGGATGACACGATGATGATCGAGCCTCCACCGCGCTCCGCCATCTGCGGCAGCACCATGTTGCACAACCAGAAGTTGCTGCGCACGTTGCTGTTCATCACCTTGTCGTACGCTTCGTCGGACATGTCGATGGCCGGCCCGTAGTGCGGATTCACTGCCGCGTTGCACACGAGCGTATCGACGCCGCCCCACTTCTGAACGGCCGCGTTGACGAGCGCCTGCAGATCTTCCTTGCGACCGATGTTGCAAGCGTGTGCGAACGCCTCGCCGCCCCTGTCCTTGATAGCCCTGACGACCGCCTCGCACGCGTCGAGCTTGCGGCTCGTCACGACGACTTTCGCCCCGTGCTCGGCGAAACGCTCCGCAATCGCACGACCGATGCCGCGACTGGAGCCCGTGACGACGGCGACTTTGCCCTTCAGATCAAATAGCGATGAGACTGTCATGTGAGCAACTCCGCTGATGAAGTAGACGCCTCAGGCGCCCTTCGTGTACTTCTGCAATTCCATCTTCCCGATCTGATTGCGATGCACTTCATCCGGGCCGTCGACGATGCGCATCGTGCGCGCGCTTGCGGCGACGTGGCCGAGATTGAAATCGGTGGTGACGCCCGCCGCGCCGTGCGCCTGTATCGCCCAGTCGACCACGAAGTTGAGCATTGCGGGCGCCGCAACCTTGATCATTGCGATTTCGCGACGCGCCGCCTTGTTGCCAAGACGATCCATCTTGTCTGCGGCGTGGAGCACCAGCAGACGCGCCTGATCGATCATGATGCGGCAGTTCGCCAGACGCTCGAGCCAGATCGACTGTTCGGCGATCGGTTTTCCGAAAGCGACCCGTGACAGCAGCCGCTTGCAGGTCTTCTCCAGCGTGCGTTCGGCGACGCCGACGTTGCGCATGCAATGATGGATGCGTCCGGGGCCGAGACGCGCCTGTGCGATTTCGAAGCCGCGGCCTTCGCCGAGCAGAATGTTGCCGACCGGAACTCGAACGTTCTCGAACACGATTTCTGCGTGGCCATGCGGCGCATCATCGAAGCCGAACACCGGCAACTGACGAATGACCTTCACGCCGGGCGTCTTCATCGGTACGAGCACTTGCGACTGCTGCGCATGCTTGGCTGCGCCCGGATCCGTCTTGCCCATCACCACCAGGATTTCACAGCGGGTATCGCCCGCACCCGAGGACCACCACTTGCGACCGTTGATCACGTAAGCGTCGCCATCGCGCTTGATGCTGGTTTCGATATTCGTCGCGTCGGAGGAGGCGACTGCCGGCTCAGTCATGCAGAAGGCCGAGCGAATCTCGCCATTCAGCAGCGGCTGCAGCCAACGCTCCTTGTTTTCCTCGTTCGCAAAGCGATCGAGGATTTCCATGTTGCCGGTGTCAGGCGCCGAGCAGTTGAACACCTCGGAGGACCAGCCCACTCGACCCATGATTTCGCACAGCGGCGCGTATTCGAGATTCGTGAGTCCCGCACCCCGATCAGAATGCGGCAGGAACATGTTCCAGAGGCCCGCAGCGCGCGCCTTCGGCTTCAGTTGCTCGACGATCGGGATCGGCTCCCACCGAGCTTTGCCTTCACGGCCCGCGACGAACTCAGCGACCGCCTTCTCGTTCGGATAGATGTGCTCTTCGAAAAACGCCTCGAGACGTGCGGTCAGCGCCTTGACCTTCTGGGTGTGTTCGAACTGCATGACGGTTCCCACCTATGCGTAAGCTTTTTTGCGGAGCGAGATCATAGCGAAGCAGATACGGGCTTCATACCGCGTGTTCGAAATCACAACGGATTGCAGCGAACGACGCCTGTAAATAAATGTCAGGGGAGGAGCCTTCGTATCTCCTCGGCGATGCGATCGAGGACCTTGTTGGTGGACCAGTACTGCATGTGGCTGTAAGGCGTGAATGCTCTGAATTTCCCCAGCCACGAATCTCCGCCCGCATTCACTCGGACGTCCTCCACCAGCATTTCGTACGCGGAACTGAGCTGTTGCAGCGGCCAACCAAGCACGTCATCAGGATCGAAATGATTGATCCAGCGGAAACCGGCGCCGAGCCTGGCGCCATCGATCGGTTCGATGGTGTTATGGCCAGCGACGAACACCGGAATGTTGCAGCCAGTAGTCAGAAATCGCTGCAAGGTGCGCAAGCGCCGGAATTGATCACGCGGACTGCCCGCGGGAACGCCGTCTCGTAACGCGCCGTTCCATACGCCCGCAAACGCGACGGGTTGCTGCGCGTCCCAGATGTAGTTCGACAGGACGTGGCCGCCAAGCGAGTGCGCCACGATCGCGATCGGCGCGCTCGCATCTCCGAGTTCATCATGAAGCTCATCGAGGCGATCGAGTATCAGCTTCTGCGTGCGGTAATACGGACTGTCGAGCAGCTCCTTCTTGTGTTCGAGACTGCCCGCGTCCGAAAACCCGTAGAGCATGAGTTCGCGCAGCCCTCGCCAGCGAATCTGCGGCCGCATCTTGCGAAAGATCGCATCCTCGTTCCCTTGCAGTTCAGATTGATAGAAGACCGAACGCCACGCGATCCGACCCCAGTCCGCCTTCAACCGCTTACGCAACGGTTCCGTCAACTCCTTGTAGAAATCAGGACGCGTATCGCCCATCCCGTGGACGATGAGCAAGCCAATGGATTTGCTCATCGTTTCACCAAGGTAACCGGGGGCAGGGATCTGGATCGCGGCTCACCGCAAGCGTGACGGCGTGAGCAGTGCGATGCGAATGCGTCTCGCGACAGATTCTCTCGAAGGACTCGTCGCCACTCCGCTCAGGAGAGATCCCGTGAAACTCGAAGTTGCCAGGCATTGCCTATTCCTGTTCGCGACCCTTGCGTCTATGGGCGTTCAAGGGGCGACCACCTGCCAGGACACAATCAACGGCCGGATTTGCACAGCTCAAGTTAACTTTGCGCAGTTCGCACAACAGGCATTCCAGAACCAGCTCCAGGAGCAGTGGTGCTGGGCGGCCGCCATCTCGATGGTGTATGCGTTTGCTGGTCATCCAGTCGCGCAGTCCCGGATTGTCGCGGAGGCGTATGGCGCACCAGTAAATATCCCTGCACCCGGCATGATCATGGCACGACAGCTGAACCGAACTTGGGTGGACGATGACGGTCAGAGCTTCGTCTCGCAGGTTTCCGGTCTCTATGATGCGGACGCCGGAGTTCTTGCGATTACCGACGCTCAGATAATCTCGGAATTGGATCGCAATCGCCCTTTGATCATCGGCGCGGGTTCGCACGCCATGGTGCTCACCGCTATTCAGTACTACAACACGATTTCAGGTCCGGTCGTCGTCGGTGCGGGAGTTTTCGATCCGTGGCCAGGGGTGGGTGCGCGCGGCTTGCGCCAGGACGAAATAGTGCCGATGCACCTGGGAGGATCGCTCAGATTTCTCGCTGCAATCAGCGTGTCGAACGTTGGCGGCGGCGCTGACATCTCAAACTCTGACGAAGGCGGCGGAGGCGCGTCATCTCTGCTCGGTCTCGCCGCCGCAGCACTTCTTGCGATGATTCGTGTGGCGCGTAAAGGCGGATTATTCAGAGCGGCAGTCAGAAAGCGTCGCTCGATGTCCGCCAGGCGCGATGACGGATCGACCATTCGATAAACTAGTGAAGCGAAGTTTCGTCAGCTTCTCGAATCCTGATCAGGAAAACGCTTGCGTCCTGCACTGCACTCGTTCCTTCATCTCCCGACAACATAACTTGATACCGCCCGCGCTCGACCTTCGCTCCATTGAGAAACACCGGTACGAAGCCATCTTCGTCAGGCGCAAGTCCGTCCACTTCGGCCAATTGCTGCAGCGAATCATCATCTGCAATCGATGACAGAACGATGCGATAGCGCGGCGGCTGCGCTTCGTATTCCGGGAGCACGCGCAGCTCAATGGTCTGTGCGGACTGCGGCAGATCGATTTCGGCGTCGTAGGAAATACCGCGGGTGCGAAGAATCGCGTGTGTAGATGCAATCGGCAGCGGATCGCCCAGGCGATTGATCAAGGCGCGTGGCGATGCAACGAGCATCGGTTGCATCGACGGACTGCGCAGGAGGAAGAACGAAAGACCGACGGCGACCACGGCTACTGCTGCTGCCGCGAGAGAGCGCTGCTCCCGATACCACGGCTGAGGCTTCATCAGCGCATCGAGTTCCCCCGCATCGCGCAGTTGCATGAGGCCCACCTTGAAGCGAGCCGCGGCCTCCATCTCCTGCACGATTTCCGGATGCTCGAGGTAATAAGCCTCGAACGCCTCCCGCTCATTGTCAGGAAGGTTGTCCGCGAGATACCGCGCCACGATATGGTTGTCGTCGATGTACTTGCGATCCATCAGTTCACTACGCCATCAGGTCATGTACCCCTCAGAACAGCCCATCCCCGACAATATCTGTGTCGGGCGTGCTGTCCATCGCATCCGCAGATTCTGCTCCCCCCTCCTTGATGGGAGAGGTCGAGGCGAGGGTGTCGCGCGTCAACGCCGCCTTCACGCGAAGCACACCAGTAAGAACGAGAAGAAATCACCCTTCTTGAACCCCTTCGTCTCCAGCAGCACCCGCATCCGCTGGCGGGCGCGGAAAATCACCTTGTCGAAGTGCAGAGGCGACAGGCCGAGGTCGCGGCAGATATCAGCCTTGTCGTCCTCGTCGAGATAGAAGCGCTTGACGATTTCGCGGTCTCGGGGAGTGGGCAGACTCTGAAGGATGCCGTGGACCTGCGCGGTGATAAACGACCGATCCGGCGCACCCTCATCAGCAGGGCTCGCGATGTCATGGAGGAATTCGGAATCAACGCGCTTGTCCGCGCGCTCCTCAATCTTGCGCTGATGATTGCGCATCTGGTTCATCGCCACCTGAAACACATATCCGGCAATATGAGCGCCCTGGTTCACGCGGCCAGATCGGACGTGCTCAAGGGAGGTCAGCACCGCGTTGTTCAACGCATCGGCGGCGAGCTGATCGTTGCGCAGTTTTCGACGCAACAACGCGAGAAGACCCGCATACTGCTTTTCAAGCAGGTCGTATACGACACTCTGATCCAATGCGCCGCCTGAGTTGTTATTCGGTTCCCAGGTCGATGATTGCAGCTAAGTCCTGGGTCAGCAAGCGGCATCCGGGACGCCGTAGCTCATTGCGCGAGCTCAGTGTCGATGACCGTAAACCCGCCCCAGAAGTACGGATGCGACCATTTCTTGTGCGAACGGACTTCGGCCTCGGCGCTGCGGAGCGCTTGCGCGGGCGAGAGTCCATCCTTCCGCAGAGCAGTGTAGAAGGCGCCCATCAACACGCTGGTCGCTTCATCAGGCACTCGCCATAGACTGGATATGACGCTGCGCGCGCCGGCGCTGACAAAGGCGGTCGATAGGCTTGCAAGACCATCGCCTGACAAGCGTCTGCCCGCGCCGGTCTCGCAGCCGCTGAGCACAACCAGATCGAGCGGGAGCGAAAGGCGGGCGATGTCAGTGAATCGCACCGTCGCGTCGGGGCGTTCATCGAAAGCGAAAAGAATCCGCGACATCGCGGGGTAGACCGCGTCGGATTGAGCATGAGCTGCAATGTGCAGCACGTCGTAATCGGCAAAGGCCATGGTCATGAACGTCCGGCGATCAAAATCGTGATCGCCCATGATCGCAGACCCTTCAAGCCCCAGGGTTCGGACGATTGCGGCCCGCTCCGTCTCGATCGCTGGCAAACGCTGTTCACCGGAGTACCGGCCCGCGACGATCGCGACCCGCGGCGGCGAGCGAGGCGGCGAAGTAACGATCCTTGGTCTCGAGAGCATGCTGAACGACGGTGCGATCGACAGTGTGCGCAGTGTTGCGCTCGGGCTCGACACTCGCATGATCGTGCTGAGCGGTATCGTATGAAGCACGCCGTCAGGAACGACAACCAAGTCCGACGCAGAGATTTCCTCGAGAGCAGGTCCAAGCGTCAACTGATACGTTTTGCGCGCCGCCGCGACAAGTGCATCTGGTCTTCCGGGCGTTCGCAGCAGCTGGTTGAGCTCGGTCGCGCTCGCTTCGATCTCCAAACGATCCGTCAGCCTTATCGCATGCATTTCACGACGTCTGACGACCCATGCCCAGCTGTGAGGGGAAGAAAGGAAGAATTCGACGGCTGCGGTGTGCTCTGGAAGAGAATCCTGAAGCGCCAGAAGGCCGCGTTCGTCGAAAGTGGAGCGAGGCGCCGCTGCGGGGCGCGCTGCGCCCATCGAGCGCTCCTTCAGGTCCAGCTTCGCGCGGATCATCGCTATGTCTTTCTGCACGGCCAGAGTCTTCGCGGATACTCCAGCCGAGCGCTCAAGTGAGGCGAGCGCCGTTCGGCGTTCGCCAAGCGCGTCCAGCAGAGCGTCAAACTCCGCATCGAATGCTCCGCTCAGCGCGTGTGTTTCGAAGAGCCATCTCGCGCGTCCGGATTCTGCTGCGATCAGGGCATCGCGCGTCGCGGCTCCGACGATGCGTGTGGAATCGGATCCCTGCGAGTCTTCAGCGCCGCCCATCAGGATATTGATCCGCAGCGCGTACGTTGCGCGCCCACTCTCTCGAAGGCTTGCACGGATTGCGGGACTCAGCGCTCGGGATTGAACGCTTTCCAGAACGTCAATGGCGTCGGTCGAGTATCTGAGCGCAGCGGCGCGATTCCCCGAGGCAAGCTCGGCGATTGCAAGTTCGCGTAAGGCAATGCTTGTCTCCAGCGGTCGATCTGTTCCCGAAGGAGCATCCATGGCCTTCATGGCCCTGCGCAGCGAGGCTTTCGCTTCTGCAACGCGTCTGAGCAGCCGTAGCGTGCGACCTTCTTCGATCAGCGCCCTGGGGAAGTAGGGATTGCGATGAGCTGGCATCGCGTTCAGGCTCGCACGGAAATCTTCGAGGGCGGCTTCGTGCCGGCCCTGGGCTGCTCGATCGAGGCCAATCTCGAGGCGAAGCTCCGCGGTGTCCAGCCCCTCACGTGCCGACTTCATCGCCTCCGCATGGAAGCCCGCTGCTCGATCCAGGTCGCCCACCTCGCGGTGGATGGCGCCCATAGAGGTCAGTATCCTGAAGACGAATCGTCGTTGATTCGCGAGACGTGCCTTGGGCAAGGCGTCGCCATAGAACTGCAATGATCGTTCGAGGTCGCCGAGCTCCTGATAGATGTCGGCGATCTTGTGGAGCGTTCTCGCCTCGCCGCCAAGATCGCCGCGCAGTTTGTTCAGCTCAAGTACTTTGAACGCCTGCGCGAGGGCGCCTTCCACGTCTCCCGCACCGCGCAGAGCGCTGACGTAGTTCGCCGCCGCCGCTGCGTACGCCAGCGTGTCCTCTTCGTGGCTGACCAGCGGCAACAGATTCTCGAACGCCCTCTGCGCTTCTTTGTATTGGCCGAACTCCGCAAGGATCGTCGCCAGGTTCTGCAGAACCATCGCCCGGGCGGGTTCTTCACGCAATCCCAGAAACTCGCGCTCTGCATCCTCGAACGCAGCGATCGCCTCGTTATACCGGCCAGCGTAGTAGTGGCAGATCGCCAGATAGTCGAGGGACATCGCGGCATCGAAGCGACGGCCGAGACGGCGCTGTTCATTGCGTGCGAAGAGCAACACACGTTCCGCCTCTTCGAATATCGCGCTCGCAGCATCATCCGTATCTCCGAGCGCGAACGCAGCTTCTTCGAGCGCCGCGCCGCGCAGCGTCGCCGATGCTGCTGCTCCATGTGCGTCGTTCAGAGATCCATAGAGATCCACTGCGCGTCGCGCGTGATCGGCCGCCCTGTTCCAGTCGAGCAGCTTCAGGTAGTACATCGAGGCGAGCTGATGCTCCGCGAGCGCCTCCAGGTCGGCGCGATCGATTTTTCTCGCCAACCGGATGCTGAGCTGAAGGTGATCCACGGCCAGAGGCCATGCGTCCTTTCCGCCGAGTGCGTGAATCCGGGCGGCCTCCGAGAGATTGCGGTATGCCGCGGCCAAATTGGAGGAGGAAGCGGACGTAAGCCAATACATCGTGAGATTGAAGGCGCCGCCCGGCGTCCTGCCTTGCTTGCTCCTCACGACTACGCGCTGCGTGGCGTCGTCCTCGCACTCGATGAGCGCGATCTCTGCGCCGAAGCGCAGCGCTGCAGAATCGAACTTTCGCACGCCAGACGACTCGGCGGCGGTGATTTCCAGCAGGACGTCAAGATTGTCCTGCTCCACAACGACCAGAGCCATGCGCATCGGCTCGCACGCAAATAACGCTTCGTACCGCTCTCCGCCCGCGAGATGTCCACTGACCGGGGCGCCGATCGGCGACGTCGCGGGATTCTCGGTGCAAGCCGGCAGGGCTATCACAACGGCGAGAACGATGAAGCACCGCGATAGGAACGCTCTGCGGCGGTAGCGGGAGTCGAGCATCGGTCCCTCGCCGGTTCGAATGTAGTTGACCGGTTGCTTACTGGCTTGTATAGCTTAGATAGCACCTGTACCGCCAGCGTGCCCCAACAAAAAGAACGGACAGCGCTGCGATAACGACGGTGTTGGCGACAGATCAAAGTTGACGTCTCATCTGCGCGCCCTTCCGCTCAACGGACCGGAGAACAATATGCTTTTCCGCATCGTTTGCAGTGACCGCAAGAACACAACCAAGGTGCTGATCAGAAGTTGCGCCTTGTGGGCCCGGCTTGCGTTGCTGTTGACCGTCGGGGCGATTCTCGAAGCATGCACGAGTATGCCTGCGGCGTGCGATGTTCCCCGGGAACTCGATAAGCGCTGGAAGATCACGGAGGTAAATCCGGGCAACGAGTACGGTAGCTCACCGGCTTCCGGCGACTCAGTAACGTTCAGCTGTCGCCGACAAGGTGACAGAAGGCTCTATCGACTCGAGTTCCAACGCGGCGAGCGAAAGCGCTTCGCTGGATTCAGTAAGCTCGATTTTATCTATGTCAACGAGGGTCGTCAGCGGCAAAGCGCCATCGTCGGCGGACAGTACCTCGATCACATCCACGATGTTCTGGAAGGCGACTATTCCTATCTCATCGCGTCAGGGCTGCTTCGCAAGAAGATCTTCCGGACGCCTGTTCAGGCGATTTTCATTCCGGAAACGATCGACGCTCAGCCGCACTTTGATATCGTGTTGTGCAACGTTCGTGAGATGCCTTGCAGGGCGGAAACGAAGCAGGGCGGAGTAATCCATGGGAAGGAATAGTGTCGAGCACTCGTTGAGTTCGCGTTGGTTGCACGCGAGAGGCGCAGGGAAGAGTGGAGTCTGTCGTTGCGGGATCTTGAGCCTCCGATGTCAGCAGCGGTGGTCGGATGCTGGAGCAGCAGCTTCAATGTCGTTCTTCGTAACACCCGGAATACGTTGCCAGACATCGGAACAAAACAACGCGCCGCATGGAAAGGGCTACGCGCCGTGATCGGGAAGGAAGGGGAAATGTCAGGGCGGAAGCGATGCACGGTGGCGATCCTCGCGTTCATCGCGGCGTTGACTACATCGAGGGCTGCCGCCACCGATCCTGGAATCGACGATGTTGCGGATGCATGCGCCGCCTCGGAGCGACACGGGCTCCTGACGAATATCCCGGTAGCACGGTTCAGGACGATATTCCGCGAACTCCTCGGTGGGAAGAACGTGAGCGGCGCACCGATCGGTAGTTTCGGTGCGAATCGAGTCCGAATAGATAACCTTACCGCTAAGAACTTCTTCACCGGGTTAGACGGACCTTGGAAGCACCTGCGCGCACGATTGCGCGAAGGTGAATACGTCGAGCCCAACTATGTCGTTCGCATTCAATCCTCCGATACTGGGACCGATACACGCGTCGATACACACCTAAATCTGCAATGGGGGCTCGACAAGATCGGTGCGAAAGATGCATGGAGGCAATCAAAGGGTTCCCGAAACGTGACCGTGGCGATTCTCGACACGGGAATTGATTTCAAACACCCGGATCTCGCTCCCAATGTCTGGCGCTCACGAGAACCTTTCAGCGTAGACATCCAAGACTCGTTGGAAACGCGGACGATCGAGTGCTCTCGTGGAGTGCCAGGATTCAACGCACTGGGTGCGGATCCAGCATGCAAGGATCCGCTTGACGTCAATGACGATCACAGTCATGGCACGCACGTCGCAGGGATTATCGGTGCAGTGGGCGGCAACGGCCTTGGCGTCGCTGGCGTAAATTGGAACGTCACTTTGCTGGTCGTCAAAGTTCTGAATTCGTCTGGTGTCGGGACGATTGAGTCCGTCGCTCGGGGCATGGATTTTCTGCTCGACGTACACTCGGATCGACGGCTGAAAACAAAAATCCGCATCGTGAACGCCAGCTTTGGATACGCGTGCGCGGGAAAGACGGCGGAGCAGGTGCGATCCGCTACGCTCGATGGATATCTGAGGCGCCTCAGTAGAGCGGGCATGCTCGTAGTCGCGGCTGCGGACAATGCATCCCGTAACCTCGACGACAAACGCGCGAACGCGTATTACCTCACCGGATTCGAATACCCCGCCATCCTCAGCGTGACCGGCTTTAACGAGGAGGGACGGCAGACCCGCAGTTGGGGCAAGACGAGTTTGGATCTGGCCGCTCCCAGCGAGGTGATCTATTCGACAACCAAAGGATCGATCGCGGGCGGTACGGAAGAGGAGTGGGCAGTGAAAGAACAAAAGAGCGGTACATCTATGGCGACCGCATTTGTCTCCGGCGCGGCAGCCCTGGTCCTGAGCCGCTGCCCTCGTCTCACTGCAACCGACCTAAAGACCGTCCTGCTCCGCAGCGCCGAGGCGTTGCCTTGCGACCAGCAAGGACGCGTGCAATATGGCCGCGTGAACGTCAATAGAGCCCTGCGAATGTGTCGAAGGTTCCAGCGCCGGCCAGGACCTCGAGGGTGACCACTACTCAACCGACGCTGCGTGCGATTCAGTCGGGCCGATGACGAGATATCACGACCAATAACTCAAGGAGATGGTGATGACGATCAAACTGATGACGAAACGCATCGCGATGCTCGCCGCGCCTTTACTGCTCGTCGCGTGCTCGGACTCTGCACGCGATCAGGGCAAGTCGCCTGATCTGGAAGCGACGAACGTCGCTGCTGCCACGACCACGTCAGAATGTTCACCAGCAGAACTAAAGAAAGAAGGGTGGGAAGTGGTAGATACCGGCACATTTGAATATCAAGATGAACCAAAGAAGCAGAACCTCCCGGCAAAAGGCGACGCCGTGACAGTTCACTGCAAAGACAATGGAGGTCAGAAACTATATTCGGTCGACTTTACCGAGTGGGGCGGTATGACGAAGCGGTTCAAGGAGTTCAGCAAATTCGATTTCGCGTATGTCAGTCGCCCCAACCTTCTGCCGACGAACAATATGACGGGTGATGCGTACTACACCTAT
Source organism: Steroidobacter sp. (assembly GCA_050738395.1). Taxonomy (GTDB): domain Bacteria; phylum Pseudomonadota; class Gammaproteobacteria; order Steroidobacterales; family Steroidobacteraceae; genus Steroidobacter. Next base: position 4,356 of record JBOHZJ010000253.1, on the reverse strand, counting down.
TTGCAGCAGACGCTGCTGGGCAACTACAGCTACCTGATCGGTTCGGGAATGCTTACGAGGTTGAACGGCTCGTCTGCGCCGGCAGTGGCAGTGTTTGTGCCAGTAAAGGACGGATCGTTCGCAATCGTCATCTGCAATCTGGACGAAATGCCTTGCGAAAAGGTGGACGCACTGGGGGCGCGGCAAGGCGGCGTGATTCACGGCACGCCCTAGCTCCTGGGGCGACGTTGTCAGTTCGCCGGTGTGGGCCGCCGCGTCGCGGCCCACATGGCACAAGCGTGTCCAGGTCAAACACTCGCGGATCGCGTGCCGGACTTCGCATATGCGGCAAACGCGAATCGCACGTAAATTCGTTCGCCGCACCGACCGTCCGTCTGGCGCGAACCATCCGCAGCTGTGAGCGGACGTTTGCCGCATATCCGAAGCCCGGCACGCGAAGGCTCTCCTGGTTGGAGAGGGCGCACAGCCGCTAGTGATCGCTGGGTCCAAATATCCCATTCCGGGCGAAGCGCATTCACCGCGATAGACTTCGCGCCCCCTCTGGCTCAGCAACGCCGCCCCCATACGGGCAGCGCCTCCATTACCCCAACTCATTCAACACCCCGTTGGCGGTGTAAGCGCAGCACGCATCGCGGGATGTACATGCGTGAGAGAAACCTGCGGATCGCAACAGATCAGGAAGGACCCGGCAAACCGGAAACAGGGGATAAACAATGGACTGCAGGCTCGTCGTTCTCCGAATTCGTTGCGCGGGCCTCATCGCCCTGTTTCTTGGACCGCCATGGGCTTGTGCAGCCGCACCTCCGGCTCAGGCCACCACGGTGACTCTGGACCACGAAACGCACGCCCAGACGCAGCAGGGCTCGCTGCGACTGCGGCCCGGTGACGCCATCACGTTCGTCGTGACGAACACGTACAAACCTTGCTTCTACTACAACGCGGTCTCTGTCGATGACCCGCCAGCCAAAGGGGATGCGTTTCTCGCAGAGATTCCCGACGATGCACATTTCGAATTTCCACGGACGACTCACGACTCAGGTACGGCGGTGTACGAGGTTTCGGCGACGCTGAAAGACGGCTCAGAATGCGCGGAGCGTGCGAAGCAACTCGGCCTGAAGAGTCACGAATGGTCAGTCGACGTCGAGACACTCGGTTGGTCCATCGGGCTCGCGGGCGCGTTCGCGATCGACAAGCTGACAGACCCTGTTTTTTTTCTTGAGCCGGCCGCCAATGGCGCGGTGCAGGGCTTCACAGTCGGAAGGGACTCATCGGCCGAGGACGATACGAATCAGGATCTGGCGATCATGATTCATTTGTACAACTCTGGCTGGAACCGCGCGAGACCGAACGCGAGCTTGCTGCATACGCTGCTGGACGGCGTGACGTGGGCGCCCCTCAGTTTCGGCGTCGGCTTCAAGGACAACGCTCGCTACTATCTCGGCACGTCGCTGCGCTTCGGCGACGCCGGGTATCTCACGCTCGGCAAGGTCTTCGGCAAGGTCGATCGACTTCCGTCTGGCATGGCGGTCGGCGATTTCACCGAGAACGGGAATGCACTGGCTACGCTCGGCGCACGCTCGGACAATGCCATTTTCCTGAGCCTGTCCTACAAATTCCTGAGCACGGGTCTGCAAGGCAAGCTCGGTGGCCAGTTCGGGGCGGCAACGCCTCCTGCTTCTCCTGCCAAGTGACGAGCTCTCGTCATGCGCGCCCACTCGTGGTTCATGGCGTTGCTCCTGGTCGCCATCGCTACAGCGAATGCCGCTGAGAAGCACGGCGAAGCGGAGTCCATACGACAGCTCGCGGCTTACGATCCCGTGTACTTCGTTGTTGGAAGCGATGACGGCCTGAACGCAAAGTTCCAGGTGAGCTTGCAATACAAGTTGTTCAGCGATGAGGCGTGGATCGGGCGAGCTCTGCCGCGAGCGACGAACTTCTACATCTCATACTCGCAGACATCGCTGTGGGATCTGTCGGCGCTGTCTGAGCCATTTCGCGACTCGAGCTACAGACCCAGGCTGTTCTACCGACACGACGCGATCGGGAACCAGTCCTGGATGAAGGCGCTGGAGCTCGGCGTTGGTCATGAGTCGAACGGCCGCGCGGGACCTGCATCCCGCAGCCTGAGCATCGCTTTCGTTCGCCCAACGCTTGATTTCCCGCTGCGCGGAGCAAGCAAGTTGTCGGTGCGACCTCTCCTCTATGCGTATCTCGAAAAATCGGAGAACCGCAACATTGCAGACTATCGAGGCTACGCGGATCTGGAGATCAGCTATTCGTGGAAGACCGCAGGCCCGAGCGCAGCCGGGCGATTGATCCAGCACGAATGGAGTGTCTGGTCGATGATTCGCAAGGGCGCGCGAGGTAGTCATGGCAGTGTGGAGCTCAATTTCGCCGCTCCGTTGAGCCGGTTGATCTCGAGAGAGGTCAACGGGTGGCTGCTGCTTCAGTGCTTCCACGGCTACGGTGAAAGTCTGATCGATTACGACCGACAGTTGGAAGCGCAGTTAAGAGCCGGGTTGGCGGTCGTGTTCTAGAAGTCATTGACGTTGCCTGAGCGGAACTCGACGGGACGGCTCGAGAACCTTCGGTCGCCGCGACAAGACCGCCGTCCGTCGAGCGCTTGCGGGGTCACCCTGAGCGATATCGCGCGCGTGCTCAGCCGCGAACGTTCGGCGTCGGCGCGCGCGGCGCGCAGCGCTACGCAAAGTGATCCGCATGTGCGGCGCTGGGATGGAGACTGGAATGTGCTCGCATATCTCGTCGATGTCGAAGGCGGGACGAACAATCGTATCGTTATGTATGGCAAGGCGGCGATTCGCGCGGCGTGGCTCGTCGACGGCGACCCGATAAGAGAGACGCCACGCTCGATGTCGGCGCAGCTAATGCGACAGAGCGCGCATATTCATCACGAATAACCGCAAATTACAGTGGTGTCGCTAAATTGCGGCATCCAGCCGCCGACATCTTACGTACAGGGATGAAAGGAACCGTCTACGACGTGACGGCGTTGTTCGATGGGCAGATGGCTGGAGTCGATCATGAAGACGAGAGCAGTTTGGCGGCGGCATTTGAGCGACGTGGTGAGTGCAACGCTCGATCCCGTGGTTTATGCAGTTCAATGGGCGCGCGACCCACGGTGCATGCAGCGCGGCGTTGGACATCGACGTGTAGGCGCGACGATGGATGCGCCGGTTTGTCGGTTGTGGTCGGATCCGAAGCGTTCCTGATTCGGAAAGGTTTGAGTGATGAGGAGCGTGCGGGCCACGCTCGCGGTCGCGGCGATACCTGCCGCTCTCCGTTCGTTTCTCTTTAAACACGCAGATTTGCAGACGCCCGCGGATCGCGGAGCATGAGAACCTGACTCCATGCTGACCGGTGTGTTCAGGGATAGAACGCGACTGCAGCGCCAGACGGCGCAGACAGCGCATCGGGCGCTCGCTGAGCTGATCCAATCGAAGGCATTGCAACCATACCGCGCGGCGCATCATTGCGCGGTCGGCCCGTTCGTTGTGGATTATGTCTTCCAGCCACAGTCCCTCATCGTCGAGCTCGAGCCGCTGGATCAGGCCGGGGCGGCTCGCTCGCAGGGCCGCACAGCATTCCTCAATCAGATGGGTTACAGCGTCCTGTGCATCTCGCGCCGCGAGCTGCGAGCGCAGCCGCAACGTGTGATGGAACAGATCAGGGCGGCGTTGCGCTGAACCGTCCATAAAGAACAACAGCAGGCGTCTTGGCATTAAGTCTACTATTGGAGTAATCTACAGATAGATCCATTACAGGACAGACGTATGTTCCAGCCGCGACCTGCCGACGCCTCGGATTTCAACGCCGAGGAGCTGGGTTCAACCGCACTGACGGCGTTCTTCAATATCAGCGCCGCCTGGGGGCTCTCCGCTGAGGAAGAGCGGGTGCTGCTCGGCTCACCGCCGCGCTCGACCTTTTTCAAATGGAAGAGCGAACGTTCGGCGAAGCTGTCGGCCGACACACTTGAGCGAATCAGCTATGTGATGGGGATCTACAAGGCGCTGCGCATTCTGTTGCCCACGCAGGAGTCGGCGCATGCCTGGGTAAAAAAACCAAACACGGCGCAGGGTTTCGCCGGCAAGCCTGCGCTCGATCGTATGCTGGCCGGGCGAGTCATCGATCTTGCGGACGTGCGTCGCTACCTGGACGCCGAGCGTGGCTGACGAGTCTGGTTGACAGTTGACGGTTGACCGTCGACGGCCGGAACGGCGCCCAACCGCCCTGGGGCGGCTGATCCACAATCACAGCAACTCTTCTTACGGAATGACCAAAGACAAGAAAGCGGCCGCTGCTTCGCCTGCAGCCAGTCGTCAACCGTCAACTCTCAAC
>JBOHZJ010000252.1:0-9737 GCA_050738395.1 Steroidobacter sp. | reverse complement strand
GGGAGCAGGAGAGGAGTACTCCTTTCTGGCCATTAGCCGGGCCGATCGCGACGTAAGGCGCGAGAGAGCGTTATGGAACAACAACGATGTCTCCGCTCAATAGTTCGATGTTCGTATCGAGGCTGCGACCGCGCACAACGTCGTTGTAGCGAAACGCCATCGCGTTCTGCTGCTTTCCCCGCCCTCGCAGCACGATGATGTCGTTAGTCGCGGCGAATGGAGTGGTGCCGCCGGCCATACTGAGGGCCTGCATGATGTTGACGCTTGGATTGACGATAAACTCGCCCGGCTTGTTGACCTGGCCAAGCACATAAATCTTGTTGCCGTTGATCTGCTGCACGGAGATGGTCACGACAGCATCGGCGATATAGCGCGCGAGCCGCTCGCTGACCATCTTGTTCAGATCCAGAACAGATTTGCCGCGCGCGTCGATCTCCCCGACAAGTGGAAACGAGAACGCGCCGTCAGGGCGCACCAGCACCTGCCGCTGCAGATCAGGCTCCTTCCATACGGAGATTTCGAGAACGTCGCCTGGCTTGACGTGGTAGGCCGGCGTGGCGGCCTGCGCCTGCGCGGCGTCCGGCGCCATGATCATGGCCGCTACGAACAGAAGAAACGCCAACCAGACTACGCGAATCGCCATTCAGTGCTCCTGACCAGTCACTAGTCGCTAGTCACCAGTCGTTTCATCTCCAACATTGGCCTGTCCTTTGCACGTCATGTGCCAACGGTCGGCTGATCGCCCACAGGTGTCTCCGTGCACAGTCGCTGCAAACAGCAAAGCGGCGTGCGCTGCACGCCCTCGCGGACTTCGGGTCCGACGATGCGCGGACATCTGCCGGCAGCTGCCGCAAATCGATGGAGAGTTGTAATAACGTCGGGAAACTCAGGATGCAGGGTGCAAAAGTTACAACCAGCGCCGACGCCTTCAGCGTCGACTCAATGAGTTGTGAAATGCGTGAATCGGATCTGGGTTTGCGCGACGGAGGATGGCCAGCGCAGCGGCCAAGACTCTCGATCATCGTGCCTCTCTACAACGAGCAGGAAAGCGTTCGTCCGCTGTACGCCGCGATCGTTCAGGCCCTCGGTGAGCTGGGCTGCTCCTTCGAAATGGTATTCGTGGATGACGGCAGCAGCGACGCCACCGTCGCAATAGCCACGCAGATCGCGCGCATCGATTCGCGGCTATGCATCGTGAAATTTCGGCGCAACTACGGACAGACGCCCGCGATGGCGGCGGGCATTGACCAGGCTCGCGGAGAAGTTCTCGTCACCATGGACGGCGACCTGCAGAACGATCCGCGCGATATAGGTCTGCTGCTCGAACAGATCGAAGCAGGATTCGACATCGTCGTCGGCTGGCGTCATAACCGTCAGGACAAGCTGGTGTCCCGCAAAATCCCTTCACGCATCGCGAATTGGCTGATCGGCAAAGTAACGGGCGTACCGATTCGCGACAACGGTTGCTCGCTCAAGGCGTTTCGCGCCGAGCTGATCAAGAGCATCCCGCTTTACTCGGAAATGCACCGCTTCATTCCTGCGATGGCGTCGATCGCGGGACCGCGCGTGGCTGAAATCAAGGTAAGACATCATGCGCGGCGCTACGGGCAGTCCAAATATGGTCTGTCGCGCATCTACAAGGTGTTGCTCGATCTGATGGTCATCAAGACAGTCGCAGCATTCGCCTCACGTCCCTTGCGTTGGTTCGCTTTGCTGTCATTGCCGTTGTTTGCGGTTGCGCTCGCCACCCTGGGACACACTTTCGTCGATCTATTTACGCATCGCTCGGGCATCGGAATGCCATTGGCGGGAACGGGCGTCGTATGCCTCGCCTCCGCCATCATCCTGTTGTGCAGCGGTGCACTCGCCGAACTGATCTACGCACGCGGCGATGTGCGTGATCGTCAGTTCACGCGGCTTACTCAGCGAGTGCGCTCGGGGCGGACCGGATGAACATCCTGGTTCCATCTGCTTCCGAAATTGCGCTCGAACTATCCATGCCGGGAACTCGTCACTTATGAAAACCCATCCATACAAGCTCCTGTCGGTGATCATTCCGGTCGGTTCGCGTCGCGCCGACATCAAGGCGCTGTACTTCCAGTACAAGGCGGGCGTCACGGCCATCGGGACGCCGTACGAATTCATCTTCGTGCTGGATGGGCCGCGCGATGACGCGAGCAGCGCACTGGATGAACTGCTGCGCCGCGGCGAGGACCTCACAGTGGTCACATTGACGCGCTGCTTTGGCGAAGCAGCCGCACTCATGGCGGGCTTCGAGCGCGTCGCCGGCGATGCGATCCTCACGCTTCCCGCCTACCATCAGATCGAACCACAGGACATACGCAAGCTGGTCGCGGCGCTCGCAACATCCGATGTCGCGATCGGGCGTCGCTGGCCGCGCCACGGAAACATCATCGACCGGATGCGCCGCGCGGCTTTTCATGGGCTCGTCAATTTCGTCACGGGCTCGCGCTTTCGGGATCTCGGCTGCGGTGCGCGCGCGATGCGCCGCCAGGTGCTCGAAGAGATGGACCTGTATGGCGATCAGCACCGTTTCATTGCAATTCTGGCGACGCGCCTCGGCTTTCGCATCAGCGAAGTGGATATGCGTCAGTCGCCGCAGGATCGCTTCGATCGCGTGTATCGCCCGCGAGAATATGCACGCCAGGTGCTGGACGTCTTCAGCATCTTTTTTCTCGTGCGATTCACCAAGAAGCCGCTGCGCTTCTTCGGCATGCTGGGTGCGGCGACTTTCGTCATCGGCGGATTGTTGATCGCCTGGCTGAGCATCCAGCGTCTCTTCATGAATGAGCCGCTGGCGGATCGACCCGCGCTGCTGCTCGCAGCCTTGCTCGTGGTGCTGGGAATGCAGATCTTTGCGCTCGGCCTGCTGGGCGAGCTGATCATCTTTACGCACGCACGCGGGATGAAGGATTACCGCGTCGAAGAAGTCATTCAATATCCCGAAACGCTGGCGGCTCCGGCGGAAGAAATCAGATCGACCCCGCACGAATCCGGGCGAAACACCGACATGCGGCAAACCTCGCCGCCCGCGGCTGTCGTCTGAACGCGCGCGGAAACCCGCGCTCGCAACGCTTGCGGCAAATCGTCCGTCGCGCCCAGCGCGACCACCAGCTTGACGCTATCGGTGATCTGCGCGGGCAGCAATTGCGGCTCGGCAGTCGCATAAATCATTGTGATCTCGGAGAGTCGCGTGGTTGAAGATGCGCTCTCGCGCCCCAGGAAGCTGTGCGCCTGATTGATCAGGATGACGTGCGGTCGGCCGACGCGATCGTGTAGCGCCTGCAATTGCAGCATCAATGCTTCCGTAAACACGGGCCTCGTTTCGACGGCCAGCGCCGCAAGGTTGATCGCGACGCTGACGCCAGGTTGCTCGAGCGCATTCAGTACGTCCGTCAGTCGCGGCGCCTCGTGCGCTTCACCAAACTCTGTGAGTCCAGACCGTACCGAACGCACAGAATCGATTTCCGCCTCGATCACGCAACATTGATAATCCTGAGCGAGCAACTGGTTGAGCAGCCCCTCACACAGCGATGCCTTGCCGGCGCCGCGTGAACCGCAGATCAGGAAAGAATCGCGACAGGGCGCGATACTGATCTCGGTGGAATCATCGGCGCGTCCTAGAACGATGCGGCGCCGGGGCGACACCGCGGCCAGATCGGTGGCGATCAATTCGTGCGCAAACTCAAGAAACCCGTCGCACCACGCACCGTGCGTCGTGCGATCGGCAACCCGCTTGAGCGCAGGATCGGCATTGCGCACCGCGGCCGCATGCTCCGCCAACCCGAACAGGGCGATATCGTTTTCTCCGTCGCCGATGGCGACGAGATTGTGGTGTGAAACTCCCAATTCCTTCAGGACGGCTTTCACGCCATACGCTTTGTCGACGCCGGCGGGCAGGACGCTCAATACGCCGTCGCTGGACATGATCTGAAAATCCAGGCCGAGCTTGTGTAACGCCTCGCGGATCTGCTCGCGCCCGGTCTGCAGGGTCGTGATGCTCGAACTGCCAACCGACATCGGCGTCACCTGACGGCGCTGCAGCTCCTGCAGGAGGATTTCGGGCGGAGCCTGCGCCAGAATCGCCGATTGACGCGTCGCAGGCCGATACATGACCGCGCCGTTTTCAGCCACCACATAGTCAAAGATGCGCGCCTCGGGGAAGATCTCCAGCAGTTCACGCAGCACCCTGCCGGTCACCAGAATCAGTTTGCGCCCCGTCGCCGCGAGTGCGCGCAATGACTCGATGCAACGTTCGTCGCAATGACCATCGCGGGCCAGCGTCCCGTCAAATCCTGCGGCAAGTGCGACGTATCGCATGTCACTTCCGGCTGTCGATCCAGCGACAGCGTGCAAACTTCCTAACTGAACAAAGTGTCGTAAGCCGCCAGCAGACGCGGCGCCTCATGCTCCCATGCCAGCGCGCTTCGCACGCGCTCCTGCCCTGCCCGTCCCATGCGCGCACGCAGCGACTCGTCGTCGAGCAGCGCGATCAGTTTGTGCGCGAGATCGATCGGATCATTGCGCGTCGCATACAAAGACGCGTCCTGCGCGGAGACTCGCCCCTCGGTGAGATCGAACTGGACGATCGGCTTGCCAAGCGCCATGTACTCCATGATCTTGTTCATCGTGGACTTGTCATTCATCTCGTTCGCAACATCCGGATTGACGCAGACATCCGCCGTGTTGAGCATCGCAAGCAGTTGCGCGTCCGGAACCCGGCCGGTGAATGTGACGTACTCCTGTACGTTCAACTGCTGTGCAAGCTTCTGCATGGCCGGCAACTCCGTGCCGCCGCCGACTAGACCGAACTGGATGTTCCTGCGATCGAGCACATGGACGATGTAATGCACTGCGGTCAGCAGACCATCGATACCTTCCTGGCGGCCCATCACGCCGACATAACCGACAAGGTAGCGTCGACCATGCTTGAGCGCCGGATCAGGCGCCATAATTTCGAGCCTCCGCAGATCGGGGCCGCTCCTGACCACGAACACCTTGCCGGGGGCGCGATCGCCGCGCTGAATTGCGATGCGGCGGTACGACTCGTTCGTCGCAACGCAAACGTCGGCCGTTTTGAACGTGAGGCGCTCCAGTGTGAGCATCACGCGATAGAAAAAATCACGGCGCTTGAATTTCGCCTCGTAGAGTTCCGGGTTGATGTCGTGATGGTCGAACAGGAACTTCTTGCCGAAGATCTTGTAAAAGCCGCCGATGAGAAAGATCATGTCTGGCGGGTTGCACGCGTGAATGGCGTCGAAACCACGATCGATGAGCACACGCAGCGATAACGCGAACTCCGCAGCCAGCGCCCACGTGTACTCAGCCAGATAGCCGAGCGGTCCGCTCGCCTCGAACGGTTGCGAATGCCGATAGATCGCAACGCCTTCGATCTCCTCGAACCCCTTCTCATATCCCTTACCTTTCGGACAGATGATGGAGACGACGTATCCCGCCTCCGCGAGCGTGCGCGCCTCCTGCCACACACGCCGATCAAAGGGACATGGCAGATTCTCGACGATGATAAGCACGCGACGACGCGGCGGCGTCATTTCCGCGACGGTGCTCATGGTGTATCCCGCGACCTGCACACGAACTCCATTACCAGCACACACCCTGATACTCCGCGCGCTGCGCGTCGCGGTCGGCGAGACCTGTTATGTCCAACAACAACTGATCGGCGCGTGTGTGGACGTTGAGTGAGGCGAGCACTTCGGCGCTCTTCATGCCGACGATCAGCACATCGGCGTCGCGCACCAGGGAATCCAGATCGGTGGTCATGAGCGAGGCGATGTGCGGAATGCTTTCCTCGATGAAGCGACGGTTGGCGCCAATGAGGCGCGCGATGTTTACGGTCGGATCGTAGATGCACAACTGCAATCCCTTGCCAATGAAGCGCTCGGCCATGATGACCAGCGGGCTTTCGCGCAAGTCATCCGTGCCTGATTTGAAGCTCAGCCCGATCATGCCGATCGAACGTTTACGCGTGGAAAGCACACGCTCGATCGCGTGTTCGATATGTGCAGCGTTGCTGGGCAGAATGTTGGAGAGCATCGGGGTCTCCACGTCGTTGCTCTTCGCCAGATATAACAGCGCCTTCAGATCCTTCGGCAGGCACGAGCCGCCGAATGCGAATCCGGGCCGCAGATAAGCAGGGGAAATGTTCAGTTGACGATCCAGGCACAGCAGCCGCATCACTTCATGCGGATCGACGCCCACAGCCTGCGAAATGCGGCCCATCTCGTTCGCAAATGTCACTTTCATTGCATGAAATGCGTTGCACGCGTACTTGAGCATCTCCGCAGTGCGAATTGAGGTGTGCATGAACTCGCAGGGAAGATGACCGAAGATGGAGCGCAACAGATCGGCCGCGTGCTCGTCGCTGGCGCCTACGACCGTCAGCGGCGGATGATCGTAGTCGTGAATGGATGTTCCCTCGCGCAGGAATTCGGGCTGGAAACAGAGGCCGAAATCGCGACCCGCCTTTAGCCCGGAGCTAGCCTCGATTGCGGGCTGAACGACCTCCTCGACCGTCCCGGGCTTCACTGTGGAGCGAATCACGATGACGTGGCGCGAGGCCTTCTGCGGCAGCACGGCGCCGATCTGCTCGGCGATGCGCGTGATCGCAGAAAGATCCTGATTGCCGTTGGCGCGCGCCGGCGTCCCCACGCACACGAATGAGAGGTCCGTCGTCAGAATCGCATCACGCACGGAATCAGTCACGGTCACCGCGCCGCCTTGCATGACTGTGCGCGTGAGCTCCTGAATCCCCGTCTCGACAATCGGCGCTTGTCCGCCGCGCAGCAGCGCGAGCTTCCCTGGATCGATGTCGACTCCTGTCATTTCATGTCCGTCTCGAGCAAGACACGCAAGCGATACCGCGCCGACATAGCCGAGGCCAAAGATGCTGATTTTCTGAGACGTTGTCGGTGCGGCCAGTTCGTCAGCGGAGTCCTGTTGCAACCACGTGTGGCGAACACGAGCCGCATCCGCGCCGATAACGTCAACGGGCAATGACATAGCTACTCCACATGCGATCCTCCCAGGAGCCTTGCTGGCAATGCTCAGTGAACGGCAAGTTCTGTGCCGCCATGGAAAATCTACAAATCGGGCAACGACAATCGGCTCAATGGCGGGCTGTGGGCGATCGGATGCGTGCGGCCGCGCCCGCGACTGATTTTATTGCCGGATGTCCGTGAAGGATTTCGCTGACGTCAGAGCGTCATTCGAAAAAACCTTATTACAAAGGAACCACAGATGCGGTTGAAGAATTTGCATCACACACACGAATCGTTCCGGAGAAAACACCAAGTGAATGCAACGATTACTCTGCACCAGAACGGTCTCGGAAATCTGCTCGGGCGCTCGCCCGCGATGAAGCAGGTTTTCACGCTCATTCAGAGAGTAGCGCCCACAGAGGCGACGGTGATGCTCATGGGCGAGAGCGGCGCCGGCAAGGAGGTCGTCGCCGAGTGCATCCATTTGCTCAGCCATCGCTCGCAGGGGCCGCTTGTCGCCATCAACTGCGGTTCCATTCCCGCGTCATTGATCGAAGCGGAATTGTTCGGCTATGAGAAGGGCAGCTTTACGGGCGCCTCTCGCTCGCATGCAGGTGTGTTCGAACGTGCGACGGGCGGCACGCTATTCCTGGATGAAGTCACCGAAATGCCGATGGATATGCAGACGCGACTCCTGCGCGTGCTGGAGACAGGACGTTTCTATCGCGTGGGCGGCACTCAGGAGATCAAAACCGACATTCGCGTGATCGCAGCGACCAATCGAAATGTGACTGAAGCGGTCGCGAACCGTCAGTTGCGGGAGGACCTGATGTATCGCCTCGCAGTGTTTCCGCTGCACATTCCGCCGTTACGAGAACGTGCGGGCGATGTGCCCTTGCTCGCTGATCATTTTCTCGGCGTACTGAATCGCGCGAACAATACGGCGAAGCAGTTCTCCGCAGCGTTCACCGATGCGCTTCAAACTTCACGCTGGACCGGCAACGTACGGGAACTGAAGAACTCGATCGAACGCAGCTTCATCCTTGCTGACGACATTCTCGATGTCGATCTGTCGCTTTCAATGGGGGCGCCTGCACCAGAACCGCTCGAGCAGACGCGGCCCGCCGGTCTGCATGTACCGCTGGGTTCGCGATTGGACGAAGCAGAGCGCTCGTTGATAGAAGTGACGCTGGATTACTGCGAAGGCGACAAGCGACGCACCGCAGCTGTGCTCGGTTGCAGCCTGAAAACTCTCTATAACAAGTTGAACAGCTACGCTCGCCATGGCTCCGAGGAGCGGCCGCGAGCGCCCATTCATTCGGTGGGCGCATCGCCGCTGTCAGGCGCTTCCATTTGAGAGCGTCCTGATTTAAAGACGTCGCGCTTTGCCAGGCGCGACGCCTTTTTTCCGTAGATTGCAGCAAGCCAGTCGTTCCCTGACTTGCTTGCCTCCATGAACCCCTCTAGACTCTTTACCAGACATCCGTCTGGTATTTCTTCCTATGCTCGATCTCAGTCCTAAACAATTGGAAGTGCTTGCATTTATCCAACGCTTCTCGCAAAACCATGCGCTACCGCCGACACGCGGAGAGATCGCGGAAGGTCTGGGACTGAAGAACCGCCAGGGCATCGATCAGCACTTACGCGCGCTCGCAAGCAAGGGCGCCATCGAATTGATCCCGGGTATTTCACGGGGTATTCGTCTGCGCGAAGAAGAAATTACGCCCATCGCATCGGCAAAATTTAGAACACAAGCAACGTTGCCGTTGCTGGGCCGGATCGCTGCGGGTTCACCCATGCTCGCCGCCGGCAACATTGAAGAGGATTTGAATGTGGATCCCGCGCTGTTCCGTCCGCGCGCTGATTTTCTGCTGCGTGTCCGGGGCGACAGTATGAAAGATGCAGATATTGTCGATCGCGATCTGCTCGCCGTGCATCAGACCTCACAAGTCCGCAGTGGCCAGATCGTCATTGCGCGCATCGGCGATGAAGCCACGGTGAAATATTACCGGCGGCAAGGCCATGTCGTGCGCCTGGAACCCGCGAACGCCGCATATGCGCCGATTGAAATTGATTTGCGAAAGCAGGAATTCACGATCGAAGGATTAGCCGTGGGCGTGATTCGCACAGGGATTGTAAAGCGTTGATGTACTTCCATGAATCGCGCCGAAACATTGGAGCAACTCGCGAAGCTATGTCGCGGCGGACGAGACGGCGTCGCTGCGCCTGCGGTCGAACCGAGCGGAACCAGCGCGCTGGACGCCGTGTTGCCGGGCGGCGGCTGGCAGGCAGGCGGCATCATCGAATTGATGCCGACGGAGTTTGGCATTGGAGAATTGCGCCTGGTTACACCCGCCCTGGCGCGCATCACCACGGCTGATCGCCATGTTGCATTAATTTCGCCGCCTTTCATTCCCTACGCGCCTGCGCTCGCGCAGCAAGGCGTACAGCTCAACCGGCTTCTGGTAATTCGAGCGCAAAAACCGCAGGACCTTCTGTGGTCATTCGAACAAACCCTGCGCTGTAAATCCTTTGGCGCGGTGCTCGCCTGGCCCGCCACGATCAAAGATCGGGATATCAGAAGATTGCAACTCGCCGCTGAAGCCGGCGGCAGTATCGGATTTCTGTATCGACCACCGGCTGCAGCGCTCGAATCCTCACCAGCCGCCGTCCGCCTGCGCCTGAACGCGACTCCAGATGGAATGCTGAGTATCGACA
>JBOHZJ010000251.1:0-15482 GCA_050738395.1 Steroidobacter sp. | reverse complement strand
GGTAAATGCGCATGCTGCGGTTGTGCCGATAGGCGGCCGCGCGCGCGGTGCGGTCGCCGCGACTGGCGTCCTTGAACAACCAGAACGGCCAGATGTAGCGAAAGAGGAGTTGCGAGAGAGGCATGTCGGCGCAGACGCTCGCGGTTGATGTGCGTCCGATCGTTCTGATCTGGGTCATTCCGGTCACCTGGCTCATGGGGTTGATCGCCACGTCTGAAGGATAGATGTGCGACGCCCTCACGGGGTTCCGCGAATTCCCGCTCGCGTTCCACCCTCAATTTCTGGCCGACCCGACGAAATGCGCCTTCGTTCAGAGGCGCACGACACCCCTCGCGAGTTCGATCACATCGCCGCTGACCAGGATGCGTTGTTGCTCATCGACGCTCAGAAACAGCGTCGATGGCCGGCCGGCGTACTCGCCCTGTGAGATCTCGACGCGAATCGGCGCAGGACGCTCCGTTGCAATGAACCAGCCGCCGAGATTCGCTGTGGCGGAGCCAGTGGCAGGATCCTCGATCATGGCGGACCCGACCGGAAAGAAGAATCGAGACAGCAGGCGATTCCCCCCAAGTTCAGCAAAGACGTACGCCATGCTGTGGCCGTCTTCGCTCACGACCTTTCCACATAGCTCGGCGTTTGGTCGCGCAGTGCGTACGGCGCGCTCGCTCGTGAGCGGCACGACCAATTGTTCCTTGCCGGCTTTCACCCAGAGCGGGCGATCGCCGACGTCGTTGATCGATAGACCCAGCATCGACGCCAGCGTGGCGCGCGGGACGTCTGGCTCGCGCCAGCTCGGCGCATTGGCCTGCAACGTCCACCGATCGCCATCGGCGTGTACGGGGATGACGCCGGCCTGCATCTCAAGCTGCAGGGCGTCGCCGCCGAGTTCGAGCGCGCGGCATACGAAAGCTGTGCCGAGGGTCGGATGACCGGCAAACGGCATCTCATAGGAAGGAGTGAAGATCCGCACACGCGCGGCGGCGATGGAAGACGGCAGAATGAACGTTGTTTCGGACAAGTTGAATTGCCGCGCCAGCGCCTGCATCGTCGGAGTATCCAGCGACGCACCGTCTTCGAACACGCAGAGCGGATTGCCGCTGAGCGTGGCGCGATCCTTCGTGAACACGTTGACGATACGAAAACTCAAAGCGGGCATGTGGGGGTTCCTTCTCAGACAGAGCTCATTGCGGGCACGGTATGTTCAGCTCAGGGAATCGATCGCGTAAATGCACAGTCGCTCGCCGCATCCGTCATCACAGATCAGCTCGCAATCGGCGGCAGTCGCTGCTCGATCAGCCGCGCGGCTGCGTCCAGGTCGACCTCCGCAAGGGTGGCGGCGGTGCGCGTGAGCTGCGTCAGAATCTTGTTCTGAACCCGGCCGCGCTCCAGCGCCAGCGCGTACGGAATCTCATCGTGGAACATCACCATCGAATAGCGCGGTACGAAGCGGTCGGGAAAGCGGCGTTCCAGCTCCAGCGACAACGCCTTCTGCAGGTGGAATTTCGGCTCGCGAACCGTGTCGCGCATCTCCAGATAATTCTCGATCGCCATGTCCGCGATCGCGTCGGTATGGAGCCGGCGCGTTTGCTCGAATGAGCGGAACGCAGCGGCCCAGTCCTGTCCTGTCCCAAGGCGCTGCGCGAGTTCTCGACAATCCTCGAATGCGCAGTTCATGCCCTGGCCGTGAAAGGGCGTGATTGCGTGCGCCGCATCGCCGATCAGCAATAACTGGTCCTCAACCGACCAGCGTTCGCAACGCACTGTGCCCATCACCCCGGTCGGACGGTCCAGGAACTCCGCGGTCAGCTTTGGCATTAACGCACGGGCGTCCGGAAAATATTCGGCGAAAAACGCGTCGATCCGCGTCGCATCGGTGAGCGTTGCGAAGCTGTCGTCGCCGTGCTGCGGCAGGAACAGGGTCACGGTGAAACTGCCGTCGAGGTTGGGCAGGGCGATCAACATGAAGCCGCCGCGCGGCCACACGTGCAGCGCATTCTTCTCGATCTGATGGCGCCCGTCGGATCCAGGGGGCAGCGTGAGTTCCTTGTAACCGTGCTTGAGCAGCTCATCTGAGCAGGGAACATCGAGCTCACCGACCAGCGCACGGCGCAAAGCGGAGCCGGCGCCGTCGGCCGCGAACACGCGGTTCATTGCGTGTTCGCTCAGGCGGCCGTCACGCTCGTTTCGCATTACCAGGCAGCGGCGACGGAAATCCGCGGCCACCGCACTGTGCTGAAACACGATTTCGACGCCAGCTTCCTCCGCGGCGTCGAGGAGGATTCGATTCAGACCCGGGCGCGAAACCGAGTAAATGACCTCGTGCTCGCGCTGCCCATACGGGACGAACCGCAGCCGCCCGTCGAGTTCGTGCAGGATGCGCCCTGGCATCGGGATGATCAGCGGCAGCACGCGCTGCATGACATCCGCGATCTCCAGCGCGCGGATGCCGCGCGCAGCCAGCGCAAGATTGATCGAGCGGCCTGCAGGGATGTGTTCTCGCCGCATGTCTGGCAGGCGTTCGAACACTCGTACGCGCCGTCCGGCGCGCGCCAGGAGGATGGCGAGCAGCGATCCGGCGAGTCCGGCGCCGATGATGGTTACGCTGTCGTGATCGTTGGGCTGATCAGGATGCATGGACCTTCAGCCGTGTGGTTCTGGCCGCGGACCGCCGACCGAAGAGGTGTCGAGACGCCGAGTTGCAGCGGGGACTCACCGGTGCAACTCCTCCTTCAGCGCGCTGACAAACTCCCAGACCTCCACAAACCGGTTGTACATCGGGATCGGCGCAACACGAATGACGTCGGGCTCACGCCAGTCGCCGACGAAGCCGCGCTGCGCCAACGCGTCGAACACCGCACGCGCGCGCTTCGGATCGCGATGTAGGCGCAATGAGAGCTGGCAGCCACGTGCGTCGGGGTCGCGGGGGGTGATGATCGTCAGTGCGTCTCGCACTTGCGCATCGAGCAGAGACTCCAGATACGCGGTGAGTCTCACAGACTTTGCGCGCAACGCAGGCAGGCCGGCCTGATCGAACAAGCTCAGCGATGCAAGCAAGGGTGCGGTGGACAGAATCGGCAAATTGGAAATTTGCCAGCCCTCTGCTCCCGGCAGAGGACGGAACTCATCGAGCATCCTGAAGCGGCTCGCCTTGTCATGGCCCCACCAGCCCGCGAGCCTGGGCAATTCGAAAGCATGGGCATGACGCTCGTGCACGAAACACCCGCCGATCGCGCCGGGGCCGGAGTTCAGATACTTGTAGCTGCACCACACAGCGAAGTCGGCGTCCCAGTCGTGGAGCTGCAAAGGGGTATTGCCGATTGCGTGTGCGAGATCGAAGCCCACGAGACAACCGTGGCGGCGTGCGCATCGAGTAATCGCGTGCAGATCAAGCCGCTGACCGGTCAGATACTGCACGCCGGGCAGCATCACCGTCGCGATGGTCGCCGCCTCGCGCTCGATCCGCTCGCAGATGTCTTCGGTCCGTAACAGATCCTCGCCATCGCGTGGTCCAAGTTCGATCAGCGCTGTCGCTGGATCGAAGCCGTGATGGCGAATCTGCGCGGCGACCGCGTATCGATCCGAGGAGAAGGCGCGCCGCTCGATCAGGATCTTGTGACGCTCCTGAGTTGGGCGATAGAAGGTCGCAAGCATCAGATGCAGATTGACGGTGAGCGTATTCATCGCCACGACTTCGATTGGCAGCGCCCCCACCAACCTCGCCAGCGCAGGCGCCAACGCTTCGTGATAAGACAGCCAGGGCCGCGTCGAATCGAAATGGCCGTCCACCGCGCGCTGCGCCCAGCTGTCCAGCTCTTCGGCGATGATCGTCGCCACCGCTTTTGGCTGCAGGCCAAGCGAGTGACCGCATAAATAGGCGCCAAGGCGCCCGTCGCTGCGCGTCGGTATGTGAAAAGCTCCTCGTAACGATGCGAGTGTGTCTTCGGCGTCCTGGCGTTCCGCGAAGTTGCGCTCGAGATTGGCGTCGGAAGCGATGTTCATATCGGTGAGAGCGGCAGCAGTATCGGCCGGCTGGGCGCGGCATCGGCGGCGAACGGCGCAACCTGAAGGTTGAGCAGATATCGCCCGTCCGGAATCTGATTCTCGATGTATGCAAGTTCCGTGATTGTCGCGTTGCCGCGCGTCGCCTTCGCGACGGACTTTTCACCCGGGAGCAATCCCCAGAAGATGCGATGCGCCGTCAGCCGCCCTTCATCGTTCGAGCGGTCGACAGATGGCAGATCGACCACGAGCCTGCGTACGTCATGCTGCACGATCCAGCGCATTGCTTCGGCGCTGAAGTAGGGCGGCGCCTCGCTGGCGCCGTAGTTCCGAAAACGCTTCGCGGGCCCGTTCGGCAACGTGCGGATGACCAGCGCAGGGTAGTCGGAGAGGTTCTCGCCTGCGACCGCGGCTTCCAGCAACGCCTGTGTGATCAGTCGATCGCCCGAGTGCGGGTTTGGACCGGATGCTTCGCACGTCGCAGAGGCCGCGACCGGGGCCGTTGAGACCAGCAGCGCTGTACTGAAATGTTCGTCGGCGACATCGCGCACGCTGATGCGCTCTTCGACGATGTGACCGACGCATTCGGTATGCGTGCCATTGCAGTGCGGCGTGAGCGAGTAGGTCGAGCAGTTGCAGCTGGCGCCGCGGCGCACATCGCCGATGAAGGCGCCGGCGGTGAACGTGTTCTCCGCCGCGTGGGCTGCGCCGAAGAAATTGGGTTGCATCTGATTGAAAAGGAGCGGGATCGACACGTCGTGGCCGCGCGTCGCCGCCTGCCAGCGCCGGCCGGCGGTATCGATGATCAGTGCGCAGTCGGCCGCCATGTACTTCCGTCAGCGCTTGTGCGCGACGGTTCCGCAAGCCTGGCAGGTGCGGTTTTGCAGCGAACCGTAGAAGCGCTCGAATACCGGCGGCAGCTGTTTCTCGATGTCGCTCACGTGCAGGTACTCTGCATGCAGCGGGCACTGGCAATGATCGCAGTACCACAGGAAACCATCCTGCTCCTCCGCTCGACGCTGGCGTTCGATCACCAGCCCGACGGTATTCGCGTAACGCTGCGGTGAATGCGGCACGCGCGGGGGCAGCAGCAAAATCTCGCCCTCGCGGATCGGTATGTCGACGCGGGCGCCGTCCTGCATCGTCCGCAGCAGCATATCGCCTTCGAGCTGGTAGAAAAATTCTTCGCCCGGATCTTCGTGGTAGTCGCTGCGCGAGTTCGGACCGCCGACGACCATGATGATGAATTCGGAATGGCGGAACACCCGCCGGTTGCACACGGGCGGCTTGAGATACTCGCGATGTTGATCGATCCACTCGCGAAAATTGAAAGCTTTGAGTGCGTTCATACGGATCTCCGGTGCGCTGCAGTATAGCGGCGCCTCGAGGGCGACGCTTCCTCCGGAGCTTTACAGAGGCATCCCCGCGACGTCCGTTCCCGCGCTTTCGTTTTCCGCCAGCACCGCCCTTTTTTCCCGGCCGGGTAGTCCCATGCTGGGGAGATTCGCCCGGCTTGCAATCGCCGCGCTGCGCCCGACAATGGATCATGCAACTACCGAGGTTCTCATGCCGCAACGCCGTTTTCGATTGAGGGCTGTGCTCGTCGCGCTCGGGCTCGCCGTATCGGCAAGCGGGCTCGCTCAGGAGTCGCCGCCCGTTCAGGCCATCTGGAAGCCGCAGGAAATCAGCTTCTACTTCCAGAGCTTCACGACCTTTTATTCATGCTCCGGCCTCGAATCGAAGCTCGAGCGCATTTTGCGTGCGCTGGGCGCGCAGGATCCAACCGTCAGGGTGCGTTCCGCGGATTGCCCGTCGCGAGTCGCTCGTATGCCCAGGGTCGTCATCGACGTGACTTCGCCGGTCGAGGCGACTCCCGAGGCGATCGCGGAACGCGACAAGGGCAAGAGCACGCGCGAGCTGACGGCGCGCGTGCAGGGCAAGCGTGCGGAAGCGATCGAAGGCGCCGAGCAATTCGCTGCGAACTGGAAGCGCATTCCGCTGACGCGCGGCGAGCTGGACCTCGAACCGGGAGATTGCGAACTGATCGACGAACTGCGTCGCAAGGTGCTGCCGAAGCTCGCGGTCCGCATTGTCGAGGACGACGTGTCGTGCTCGCCGCATCAGTTGTCGATCGGTCAGCCGCGTCTGATCATCGAGGCTCTGGTGCAAGCGCCGAAGCCGGACGATAAGGAAACGAAGTCTGAGGAGTGAGCGGCAGATTTCGGGGCTTCATTCGCCGATGGTGAGACCCGATGAGCTGCAGGGCTCGAATACCGGCGGTGCGTGCTGATCGAGCCTCAGGGCGCATAGTTTCTCGCCCCAGACGCATCCTGTGTCGATGCTGAGAACGCCGTCGCCGTCGTAGTAGCCAAGCGCAGACCAGTGGCCGCATACGATCCGTAAATCGCGAGAACGTCGATTCGGCGCGCGGAACCACGGCGTCACGTAATCGGGGGCGTCCCCGATTTCGCCCTTGAACTTCAACTCCAGACGCCCATCGGGGCGGCAGAAGCGCAGGCGCGTAAGGCAGTTGGTGATGAAGCGCAGGCGATCGACACCCTGCAGATCGTCAGACCAGCGATTGGGTTTGTCGCCATACATTTGTGCGAACAGCTGCGTGCACCGGTCATCATCGCGCAGGGCGCTTTCCAGCTCCCCGGCGCACGCCTGCGCCAGGGACAGGTCCCACTGCGGCGGCAATCCGGCGTGAATCATCGTGTAGTTCAATTTCGCGTCGTGATGAAGCATGGGTCGGCGACGCAGCCAGTCGAGCAGTTCATCGCGGTCAGGCGCTGCAAAAATATCGCCAAGCGTGTCCTGCGGTTTGAGCCGTTCGACGGATGTGAGCGCCGCCGCGAGCAAATGCAGGTCGTGATTGCCGAGGACGGTGATTGCGGCGTCCCCCAGCGCCTTCACCTTGCGCAATACGTCGAGCGACCGCGGACCGCGATTCACCAGGTCGCCGACTAACCAGAGCCGATCCCGCGCCGGATCGAAGTCTATGCGCTCGAGCAGCGCCTCGAATTCATCGCAACAGCCCTGCAGATCGCCGATAGCGTAGGTGGGCATGGGACGCTGTGGCTAACTGGCTAACTGGCTAGCTGGACGGAGCACAGACCAACGAGCAAGGTTCGTTCCGCGGCTTTGGCCAGTAGCCAAGTTAGCGAGTTAGCCAGTTAGCCGACGCCGGTCAATGCAGCATCCCCGGCATCGCAAGCGTGAATGGGGCGATCGGGGCGTCGAAGCGGGCGCCGTCATCCGTGACCATCTGGTAGCTTCCCTGCATTGCGCCGACCGGCGTTTCGATGACGGCGCCGCTGGAATAGCGGAAACCCTGGCCGGGCTGCAGATAGGGTTGTTCGCCGACCACGCCTTCGCCGCGAACCTCTTTCACCTTGCCGTTTGCATCCGTGATCACCCAGTGCCGCGTCAACAGCCGCGCGGGCACCTGGCCTTCGTTGCGAATCGTAATCGTGTAGGAAAACGCGTAATGACTTTCATCAGGCTTCGACTGCTCGCCGACATAATTTGCGCTCACCTCGACACGAATGCGGCAGCGACCCGCCTCTGCGGCCGCCTTCGACGCTTCACGCCCGATTTTGGGCTGCTCTTCGGCTCGACTTTTTGGCGGGGTTGTTTCGGTCATGGTTGGCAAGTCCGGGAAGTATGCATTCGCCTGGCAGCGGGGAAATTCTAGCAGCCCGCCGCGGGGTCTCTTCCCTGAATCTGAACGGTAAAAGTGGATGTAATGTCGACAGTCTCAGTGCAGACGGACGGCGAGTACATCGCAAGGGGCTGCGTGCAGGATCGTGTCCTCGGTGAAGTTAAGCAGAATGGCCAGGCCGTGGCGTTCGCGGCTGCCGAGGACGATGAGATCCATTCCGAGGCGCTGCGCTGTGCGAATGATCTCGGTCTTGATGCTGCCGGTCTCGACCAGCTGTCTGCACTGCCCCAGCGACAACCGGTCTGCAAGCTCGCTCAGTCGTTTGCGCGCGCGATCCACGAGTTCGCTTTCGATCTGCACGGTCGGCAGCAGGGCCTCGCCCATCGGCTCCACCGGAACATATTCCACCACGTGCAAAAGTGTGATCTCGGACTGATAACACGCGGCGATCGCCCTCGCTCGCTCGCCGATGATCTCGCTGTCCTCGGATAGGTCCACGACCAACAGTATTTTCTTGTACTCAGCCATCGCGGTCTCCTTGGGCTGGGGGAAGCGCTGCACAACTCCGATGGTCAGGTGGCAAACTTCGCGCCTTGCGCTCGGCGGAATCGCAGGGATTATAGGTGGGCGGCGCTCTGCGTTGCACCGGCGCGGCGCGTTAGCTGATCGGCGAGCAATGCAAACCCCTGAGGAGGGATGACTTCGGCCCGAAGGCCCGAATCGATGCCGGCGGCGGCGATCTCTTCGTGAGAGAGGAGGGCTTTGAGCGCATTGCGAAGCGTCTTGCGTCGCTGCGAGAAAGCCGCCGCGACGACTATCGCGTAGCGCTCCGGATGGTCGATGCGCACCGGGGACGCCGCATGCGGCTTCAATCGAACGAAGGTCGAGGTAACTCGCGGCGGAGGACGGAATGCTCCCGCTCCGATGTCGAATAGCGGTTCGACCTGCAGCCACGGCGCGAGCATCACGGTGAGCCGACCGTAATCATCGTCGCCGGGCGCGGCCGCCATACGATCCACCACCTCTTTCTGCAGCATGAAGTGCATATCGAGCACACGCTCGCGCTGCCCGATCAGATGGAAAAGCAGCGGCGTCGAGATGTTGTACGGCAGGTTTCCCACGATGCGCAGACGCGCGCCGCCGCCGAGTTGGCGCAGATCGAAATCGAGCACATCCGCTTCGTGAATGTAGAGCACCCCGCGTCCCGTGCTCGATGACTGTAAATGCCGGATCGCGTCCCGGTCGATTTCGATCGCGTGCAGTTCCTTGAGATGTCCGAGCAGCGGCAACGTGATCGCGCCGAGCCCTGGACCGATCTCGACCATGCGGTCCTCGGGCTGAGGATCGATGGCCGCGATGATGCGCGCAATGACCTGGGGATCATGCAGGAAGTGCTGGCCGAAGCGTTTTCGGGGGCGATGCATCTGAAGAAGTGAATAGTGATTCTGGGCTGATGAGTGGACAGGAAGGAACCCGAAGGCGCGGCGGCGCACCTTCTCACGATTCACTAGTCGCCAGCGCCTTCCGTTCCGCCATCTTGAGCGCGAATTCGATTGCCGCGATCAGGCTCCCGGCATCTGCCCGACCTGTGCCTGCGAGCGATAGTGCGGTGCCATGGTCGACGGAAGTGCGGATGATCGGCAGCCCAAGCGTCACGTTGACCGCGTCTCCAAAGCCCGCGAATTTGATGACAGGCAATCCCTGGTCATGAAACATTGCGAGCACTGCGTCGGCCTGTTCCAGGTGGTGTGGAGTGAAGGCAGTATCGGCGGGTGTTGGACCGATCAGGCGCAGCCCTTCTGCGCGCAGCGCCTGCAGCGTCGGTGCGATGACATCGATCTCCTCGCGGCCGAGATGACCCGATTCGCCGGCGTGTGGGTTGAGTCCGCAGACGAGGATGCGAGGCTCGGACACGCCGAAACGGGTCCGCAGATCTCGGTTCAGAATCCGCAGCACACGCTCCAATAGTTCGCCGGTGATCGCCGCGCTCACTGCGATCAGCGGCAGGTGGGTTGTCGCCAGCGCCACGCGTAACGCGCCGGTTGCGAGCATCATGACGGGATGCGCTCCGCCGGTGCGAGCTGCGAGATATTCGGTGTGACCGAAAAAGGGGACGCCTGCGTCATTGATCACGCTTTTCTGCACCGGCGCGGTGACCATGGCGTCGAACTCGCCGGACAGGCATCCGTCCGCTGCGGCGTCGAGGAGCCTTAGAACATGACTCGCGTTCGCCGTATTCAATACACCAGCCTGGACGCGTGCGGGAGCGGGGATATGCAGCACGCGCAGTGCGCCCGGCTGATGGACAGAGCGCGGTTCACCTGTCCTGTAAGGAGACAGCGCGACAGCCGCATCGAGTTGCCGCGCGCGTTGACCAAGAAGGTCGATGTCGCCCGCTACGACGATGCCGCACGGCCAGACGCGAGCGGCGAGTGCGAGGCACAAATCCGGCCCAATGCCCGCTGGCTCGCCCGAGGTGATGATGAGTCGCGGGATGGGCAAATCACGTCACATCCTGTAATCCACAAACGCCTCGTCTCGCAGACGTCGCAGCCACAGTTCGGTTTCTTCCTCGGCCTTGGATTCGCGCAATTCTGCGAAGGCGCGCTGGCGGCGCATATCGTCTGTCGCGTCATGCTGACGTCGACCCAGCAATTGCACGACGTGCCAGCCGTACTGTGTCTTGAACGGCTGTGTAATGTCGTTTTCGCCGAGATCCTTGATCTGCTTCTCGAACTCCGGGACGAACGTGCCGGGACCGGCCCAGCCCAGGTCGCCGCCATCGGCTGCTGAGCCGGGGTCCTGCGAGGTCACTGCGGCGATCGCGGCGAAATCTTCGCCGCCGGTCACGATGCGTTCGCGAATTGCGGCAAGCTTCTGCTGCACGGTCTGATCGTCTTCGAGTTCGCTGGTGCGTAGCAGGATGTGGCGGGCGTGAACCTGCGATACGACTGCCTGCTGCACGCCGCCGCGGACCTCGTTCAACCGGAAAAGATGAAACCCGCTCGGCGTGCGGATGGGTTCCGAGATGTCGCCGGCTTTCATCTTTGCGACCTGCTCAGCGACGATGGACGGCAACTGTGAGCCGCGGCGCCAGCCCAACGAGCCGCCTTCGATATTCGTGCTGCTGTCTGAATACGCGACGGCGAGTTGCGCGAAGTCCTCGCCCGCCGCGGCCTTGTCGTGCACTTCGCGAGCGCGCGTTCCGAGCGCTTCGATCTGCTCGGGAGAGGCCGTCACCGGCGCGGAGATCAGAATGTGCGAGACGTTGTATTCGGCGTTCTGGTCGGGCGCATTCTGTTGCCGCGTCATGAACTGTTCGAGTTCGCGCGGCGATACATTGATCCGCCCGATAACGTCGCGTTGCCTCAGCAGTTGCAGCGTCATCTGCCGGCGAATCTCATCACGAAAGTCGCGATAGTCGATGCCCTGCTTTGCAAGCGCCTGCGGCAGATCGGGAAAGCCGATGTTGTTGCGACGGGCCACGTCGTCGAGCGCTCCGTTCAGCATTTCGTCGGACACCTGAATTTCAAGGCGTTCCGCACGCTGCACCTGAATCTCGTCCACGACGAGACGTTCGAGGATCTGCTTTCTGAGCACGTTGCGCGGCGGCAGTTCGGTGTTCTGCTGGCTCAGTCGCTGGACGACTTCTTCAGTTTGCGCATCCAGCTGGCTCATCAGCACCACGCCGTCGTTCACGACAGCTGCAATACGATCGACCAGGACGCCGCTGTTCGACAGTTCGCGCGTCTGCGCCGA
The DNA here is from genome assembly GCA_050738395.1 of Steroidobacter sp. Classification (GTDB taxonomy): domain Bacteria; phylum Pseudomonadota; class Gammaproteobacteria; order Steroidobacterales; family Steroidobacteraceae; genus Steroidobacter. The sequence continues at coordinate 4,060 of JBOHZJ010000251.1, read as the reverse complement.
AGCGATTCCGGCGGCGAGTGTGAGGCAAAGCACAAAGCACGAGGCAATGTACGAGGCGACCATGCTTGGGCGTAGGGATTTCATCGATCTTCTAAGGTGTCCGGCGGGCTGAAGGAGTATCCCCGAATCGACCTTTCGAGGAAAGCATTGGCGCCGACTCCGACACTGGACAGACCGTTAAGTTCAAGCTGCAAGAGGATGCTGGTATCGCGATCGCCGCTGCGGTCGCTGACGTAGCGGCGCCCGACGAGACGCAGCCGCCAGCAGCAGGAGCGATATTCCAGGCCCGCGAACTGGTCGAGCGCCGTTTGATCTTCGAGTGAGTAAACCACGCGGCCGTAGGCGCTCCATTGCTCGCCTATCGGCCACGCCGTCGAAGCGTCGATCTGTTCGATATTGCCGCGCCTGAATCGATAGCCCAGATTGACGACGCGGTCGTACTCAGGCTGGTACTGGAGGTGAATGTCGCCCTTTTCGGAGCGCGTGTCGCCGGGATCCCATTGCACGCCCATGCTGATATTCCAGTCGGCATACGCGGTGAGATCGAGTTCCGCGACGATATCGGAAGACTCCGGGTCCTCGAGCGTCTCGTTTTGCAGGGTCACGCGCGGTTCATCGAAGTAGTACGCCTGTCCGACGGTGGCTGCAATGAACTGCCTGCCGGTGTCCGCATCGAGCAATCGCGAAGTGAGACCAATGCTGACCTGATTGGCGTCGCTCAGTCGATCCGCGCCGACGTAACGGTTGGTGCGAAACAGTTGCACCAGATTCAGATCGGCGGCCGCGGTGTCGAAGACCGGGAGTTCGCTCTGCTCGCGATAGGGCACATAGAGATACATGAAACGCGGTTCGATGGTGTGCAGCCGTTGTTGCTTCGATCCCGACGGCCGCTCGAAGATGAGGCCGCCATCGACGCTCATCACCGGCGCGGAGCGGGCGGGCGTGTCATCGGCGGTTGCAAGCGCATCATCCACACGATACGCGGTGTAGCGCCAGCTCGCCGCCGGCTCGAGATACACGCCGGCGCCGCGCAACGGCATGCGCAATTCCGGTGCGACGTCGACGCGCCAACCGGACTGTTCCGCAGCGAAGTTGTGATCGAAATTCGCAAGCTCGAGATCGAGCGCCGCGGTGAGCCCGAAGGGTTGCTCGGGAAACGCGGCGCGGAAGGCAAACTGCGGCAAGATCGTGTGAGGACGCAGCGAAGGCGGAACACCGATGTCATCGATGGTCTGGAAGTTCTGTGCGCGCAATACTGCAAGCCAGCGATCACCCAGCCACGTCAGGTTCGCGACGCGATTCAGGTACGTGACGCTCGTACCTTCCGGGCCCAGTCCGAAATCCTGGAACCATCGACTGTCGCTTGCGTTCGCCGCTTCGACATCGAGCCGCAGCCGTTCAGTGAAGTCAGATTGATCGATGAACCGTACAACGCTGCGTTCTGCGCCGAATTCCTGATCATGGGGCAGATACTCCGCCTGGATCTCGCCACGCCCAAGCGAAGACAGGTAGCGAAATTCCGTATCGAGCTTGGCGCCGCGTTTGGAGTACCACGTGGGTACGAAGGTCGCATCGTAGTTGGGCGCGATGTTCCAATACCACGGTGCGGACAAGGAGTAGCCGCTCGAAGACGATGAGCCGACGGTCGGAAACAGAAAGCCGGATTTACGCTCATCGCCAACCGGAAAGGAGATGAAGGGGGTGTACAGAATCGGCACGCCCTTGAAGTCCAGACGTACGCCGCGCCCGACGCCAAGCCCGGCGCGCTGGCTGATGTCGATATCGTCGGCCGTCAGCACCCAGTCTTCTTTTCCGACGGGGCAAGTCGTGTAGCGCACGCCGTCGAGTTGTAACTCGCCCTCAGGCGTTGCGCGAATCAGGTCCGCAGCGCCGCGGGCGTTGATGGACGGCAGCTCGAACTGCGCACCTTCGAAATTGGCGCCGCCTTGAGGATCGACGTGCGCACCTTCGCCGGTGACCTTCAGGTTCGGGTCGGAATATTCGACGCCGTTGTCCACCTTGAAGCTCTGCGTTCGTGAATCGTAGATCGCATCCCTGGTCTTCAGCTGACGCGCGCCCTGTGTAATGAGTACATCGCCCTTGAGCAGCATCTCGCCGTCCCTGGTCGCTTCCAGCCCATCGGATTCAAACTGAATCTCCTGATCGGCGTAGTCCTGCAATTCAAACCGCGGCGCTTTGTCGGACTCGATAGCGGGCTTCGGGCAATCTTCGCCGCGGGCCGAGTCGAAGAAGGCGACGGCGAGCACCCACGCAATCATCGGACGGACACAGCACGATGCTCGCAGGGTTGTTGTTCGTGTTGTGAGGACCAGTCGAGGCATCGGTGAGCGATTATAATGAGCGACGCTCTGTACGATCGCTTATTTGCAGGCGTGTTCTCAATTTTTCGGAGTACAGATCAGCGTGTCATCTTTACCGCGCGATGAAGCCGGTCCGCAGGACCCCCGCCTGGAGCAGCTGCGTCGCTGGCTCGAAGGGCTGTTCGGAACGCGCGAGTTTCAGATTGCGCCGGCGTCGGCCGATGCAAGTTTTCGACGCTACTTTCGCGTGACGCTCGGTGACAACAGCTGGATCGCGATGGATGCGCCGCCCGAGAAGGAAGACCTGGGTCCCTATATTCGCATCGCCGCCATGCTCGTGGACATGGGCGTCAACGCACCGCAGGTGATGGAGCGCAATCTCGCGCAGGGCTATCTGCTCAACACGGATCTGGGATCGCGCACCTACCTGATGGATCTGGATGCGGGTGCGGACGCCGATCGACTCTACAACGATGCGATCGATTCGCTGCTTCGCATACAGGCGCGCGGCGACGCTCATGCGCGAGCGTTGCCGCCGTACGAGGATGCGTTGCTGCGACGTGAGATGACGCTGTTCCCGGAGTGGTTCTGCGGGCGCCATCTTGGCTTGACGCTGCACGGCGCGGAGGCGGCTTCGCTGGCCAGCGTCTTTGACGTGCTGAGCGCGGCAGCGCTACAGCAACCGCGAGTATTCGTGCATCGCGATTACCACTCCCGCAACTTGATGGTCGACGTTGGCGCCCGCCACGGCGCAAATCCCGGCATTCTGGATTTCCAGGACGCGGTGTACGGGCCAGTGACTTACGATCTGGTTTCGTTGCTGCGCGACTGCTACGTTGCCTGGCCGCTCGAGCGCGTACACCGGTGGGCCGAACGGTTCAGAGCCGGCGCGCAAGCGTGCAACGTCGGCGTGGGTCAGGATGAAGGCGAGTTTCTACGCTGGTTCGATCTCATGGGCGTGCAGCGCCACCTGAAGGCGATCGGCATTTTTGCCCGACTGTGGCATCGCGATGGCAAGCCGGGTTACCTCAAGGACATCCCGAGGACCCTCAACTACGTGCATGAGGTGAGCGGCAATCATCGCGAGCTGCAGTTCCTGCGCTCGTTCATCGATCAGCGAGTCCTGCCTACGCTCGAGCACCTGCCGTCCAGGGTCAAGACCTGATGCGCGCGATGATCCTCGCCGCCGGACGCGGCGAACGCATGCGTCCGCTCACGGATGCTGCGCCAAAGCCGCTGCTGAAAGTCGGCGGCAAGTCTCTCATCGAGCGCCACGTCGAAACTCTCGCCGCGGCCGGGTTCCGCGACGTGGTCGTCAATCTGGCCTGGAAGGGCGCCATGATTCGCGATGCGCTTGGCGACGGAGCGCGTTTCGGCCTGCGCATCCGGTACAGCGATGAAGGCGACGCGGCTTTGGAGACCGGCGGCGGCATATTCAGCGCATTGACTTTGCTTGGCGCGGATCCGTTTCTCGTGATCAGCGGCGATGTATGGACAGATTTCGATCTACGCACCTGTGCTCGGCGGCCGACGCCGCATGACCTCGCGCACTTTGTCCTGACGCCGAATCCGTCATTCTATGAACGGGGAGACTTCGGTCTTGACGCGGGCCGGCTCACGGACGGCGACGGACCGCGTTACACGTACGCCAATATCGGTGTTTTTCGCCCCGAGTTCTTCGCCAACTGCACCTCGGGAAAATTCCCACTCGCGCCGCTCATGTACGAATGGATTCGCAA
>JBOHZJ010000250.1:0-23232 GCA_050738395.1 Steroidobacter sp. | reverse complement strand
CCCTCGACTCCGGGCGCCGTAAAACTGATCGTGTTGGAGTTTCGATCTACAATTTTCACTCTGTCCGCTGCAGGCCCGGACGACATCAGTTCCCACTGGAACCCGAGCACCGGAGACACCGCTCCGTCGCTGTCGTTTCCGCTCAGAAACACTTCCGAACCGGAGCGGACCCTGGTTGTTACGTTCCCTGACGCATCCTTCTCAAAAGGCTGATTGAGGACTACCGCATCGGCAACTGGCGGTGCATCGTCCTTCTCCTGCTCCCCCACGTCGCTCAACCCATCGCAGCCGGCAGTGACCAGCCCGGCGATCAGGACAGCGCACATCAGAAACGCGCGATTAATTGTTGTATTCATCGAGCCCGCCCGAGATCAGATAAGCAGCGCGCTGCCGTACCGCTGATGTAAAAAACGCAAAATCAGAATTCGTACCGGAATCCGCCCGTGATCACCGAGTCGTCGTAGTTCTCGAACTCGAGCACCTTCATGTATTGCAGATACCCGTTGAGCCCGTTGCCAAGAACGACGGTCATGCCGCCGGCGATGGTGTAGTACTCATCGTCGGGTTCATCGGTGCTGAGTGCGAAATCGCTTCCCGGAGCGTCGGCGAGTTGCTGAAGCGCATCGGCGTATTGCGCAGAGATCGCACGCGCGTCGTTCGACAACTCCGCGTGGTAACGGCCGATCACATAAGGGATCAGCGTGCCGAACCGCGGCCGCAGGACGTATTGCAGCTTGAGCGCCGGCGCAACGACCAGGGATTCGATCGACTGGTCGCCGACGCGCAGGTCGAAAGGATCGGACTCGCCGTCCGCAGCTCGGGAGGTTTCCGTGAACGCATCGACGGTTATGTCCGAGTAGCTGAGATCGATCGTCGGTTCGATCGCGAATGCGCCAAGGCGGAATGGATATCCGGTGCTCGCCGTCGCAAGCAACGCCGAACTGTCCGCGCTGCTCGTTGCGGTGCTGTCTACTGATTCCACTGTCGGATTGAACGACGGATACGTGATGCGCCTCGTCGTGTCGTGTGTGAGCTGCTGGTAGCCGATCGACGCGGTGAGGTATGCGCGATCTCCTTCCAGCATCCCGAAAAGAATCCCGCTCACGCCGTCGGAGACGATGCCGCCATCGACGATGCTCTGCGCGGAGTCAAAATCGATCTCCTTGTCCGAGTAGCCGACGATCACGCCGGCCACGAGCCGGGGACTGAATCGGTAGTCCACTCCGACGGTCACTTCCTGACTATCGAAATCGAACGCATCCTCGAGATCGGTGGGATCCTTGGATCCATAACCGAAGCTGCCATCGATGAACGAGCCCCATCGGTAGCTCTCGGCGAGATCGCCGCTCGCCCCGCCGCCCTTCAAGCCATGAGCGTCGGCCAGCAGAATGTCGCTGTCGCCGGCGGCGTCGTTGCTCGCGCGCCGCAGTCCGGACACGCCCCAACGCAGCACGGCAAGTCGCGTCGCCAGTGCAGACAGCTGACTGGAGGCGAACTTTGTCGTGGCATCTCCCTGTCCGGCGAATTCTTCGGCCGCCGTCCAGCGCAGCGCGAATCCCAGTCCCTCCGAATCGAGGCCCAGACTGAACTGGGTCGAACCTGTTCCCTGAAGTTCGTTGGCCGTCTCGACCAGCTCGCGAGTGTTCGCGAACACGATCTGATCACCCGCGCTGCAGACCCCTTGACCAAGGCTGCAGGCGTTGAACAACCGGTTGTATGTCGCCTGATTGGCGCGCGCCGCTGCTCTCTCGAGCGCATTGAAGTTTGCACTTGCCGCTACGTCCACCAGGCTGCCGGTGACCGGCGCGCTCTGGGCCAGCGCATTGCCGGACCAGAGCACAATGACGATCGCGGCCGCAGGTGCAACGCTGAAAGAACCCACCTTCATTTTTCCCGCTCCCTGAAGTCGACACGAACATCTGTCGCGACGCGTGTTGTTATCGCATCAATTCGTCAGTGGCCGAATGTCGATGCTTTGCTGTTCGTGCGTCCGAGTTCACACCTCGGCCCGTCGGAGTGTCAAGTGTACTTTCAGTGTAGTAAAGGAATCCGACGCTGCGCGCTGCACGCTCGAATCGAGTCGTCCTTCATCGGCTATTCTGTGCGGAGCAGCCATTCACTGAGCTGGAATGGAGCCCGCTTCAAGAATGGGGCCCGCTTCAAATTGAGAACCCACGGCGGATCATGTCGAAGCACGACGCACTTCTCGCAAAAGCGATCTCGGCGCATCAGGCTGGCCGCCTGAACGAAGCTGCCGCTGACTATCAGCGCGTTCTTCGGCGCAGACCAGGCGATCCTGACGCCTTGCATTTTTTTGGTTTGCTGCAGTTTCATCAGCGAAAGAGCGACAAGGCGGTTGAGCTGATCACACGGTCGCTGACGATTGCGCCAGGCAACCCACATGCGTGGAACAACCTGGGCAACATTCTGAGCACGCAGGACAAGGCGACCGACGCGAAGGACGCCTATCGGCGCGTCACCTCACTTGCGCCATCAATGCCGGAGGCGTGGTTCAACCTCGGAATTTGCCTGCGCGATGAGGGGCAGTTCGATGAGGCGGCGGAGCACTTTCGACAGGCGATCGACGCGCAACCCGATTTTCTGCGCGCCTACGAAGCACTCGGCATGCTGCACTATCGCCTCGGCCAGTTTCAGTCCGCGGCAGAGATCTATCAGCGCTGGTCGGACCGCGATCCTGCGAATCCTGTGGCGCGCCATATGGCGGCCGCCGCCACGGGTCTCAATGCACCAGCGCGCGCAGCCGATGAGTACGTCGCGACGCTCTTCGACAAGTACGCGTCGGCTTTCGACGAGAACCTCAAGGCGCTCGGCTATCGCGCACCGGAACTGGTAGCCACGGCCGTCGCGCAACAGATCTCACGGCCCGACGGGTCGCTCGCTATTCTCGATGCGGGCTGCGGCACCGGACTGTGCGGACCACTGCTGCGCCCCTTCTTCCGGACGCTTACGGGCGTGGACCTGTCTGCCCGGATGATCGACCACGCGCGCGAGCGCGGCGGCTACAACGAACTGGCGGTCGGAGAGTTGTGCGCATTCATGCGCGGGCGGGAGCGAAGCTTCGACGTCATCGTCTCGGCCGACACCCTCGTTTACTTCGGAGCGCTCGAGGGGGTCTGTGCGGCGGCGAATCGATCGCTGCGTCGCGACGGCCTGCTCGTGTTCACGGTTGAAGCGCTGCTCAACGGATCACCGCCATATCAGCTGCAGGTGCATGGCCGCTACGCGCATCGGGAGACGTACATACGCGAGACTCTCCTGCGTTCGGGATTCGAAATCCTGCAAATCAGCCGCGAGACGCTGCGTATGGAACGCATGCAGGAGGTGGCCGGTTATCTGGCTGTCGCGCGACGGTCAGAAGGGTTGACGGTTGACCGTTGACAGCCAGAACGAAGCCTCTGCCCTGGGTCGGCGCCTGTTGCAGGCCACTAGTTTCTCACCGCGCTTCGCGCGAGCCCGAAGGGGTGAAAGGTGCGGCAGCGCCTCTGGCCGTCAACGGTCAACCGTCAACTTTCATCACAAACTCGAGATCTACTCGAGTCGTTTGATCGCGCGCTTGAGCGGCGCGTAACCGCGATAGAACTCGCTCTTCGCCTGAAACTTCCGAAGCTCGGTGAGTGCTCGCTCGCGATCCGGCTGCTCTTCCCACCACTCGATGAAATAGGATGCAGCGGCTTCAAGTCCCGCGACGGCGTCCGGATTGCGCGCATGGATTGCGTACGCATCGGCGAAGCGGTCCGCCGCGTCCGCCGAGGCTTCGATGAGTCGACTATCGCGCACATAACGCAGGGCGTCATTACCTTCGGCGAGTGCGCTGCGCACTTCCTGTTGTTGTTCGTGCGGGAGTTGTTCGAGCGGTACGTTGGGCAACCCGTCGAGATAATTCCTGTACGACAATCCGCCTGCGGTGATCACGAGAGCTACGACGGACGCCGCCAGCGCAATTTGCAGGCGCATGCGCTTCTGCAGCGCCTCGAGAAATTCGCGCGCGTCCTGCCAACGCTCCTTCAGATCATAGGCGAGCGCTCGCTCCAGAATGCGCTGCTCTCGACGCGTAACACCCTTGATCGGCGCGGGTCGGAAGCCTGATCGGCTCGCCTCCGCCGATGATCTGCGACCGAGAGCGTGCTCTCCCGTCAGCAACTCATAGGCCACGAGGCCGAGACTGAATACGTCGCTGGCCGTGTGGGGAGCCGCATCCAGGAAAACCTCCGGTGCGGCGTATCTCTCGGTATAGCCGCTGATGACGCTGTCATCGTTCCCCGGTGCTTCGTTCCTGGATGCGTCAGCCCGGTGCGCCGCGCGCGCGATGCCGAAGTCGAGAATCTTGGGCGCGCCTTCAGCAGTGAGAAAAACATTGCCCGGTTTGAAATCGGAATGGACGATGCCCTTGCCATGCGCGTAGGCCAGTCCCTCCGCAAGTCCTTTGATGATCGACCATGGATTGGCGGGCGCGATCCCCTCCTCACGCAGGCGCTGAATCACGCGATCCAACGGCTCGCCTTCGAGCAACTCCATCGAGATGAACACGCGACCGGAAGGTTCGTCGCGATCGAGCGAGTGCACGGTGACGATATTGGGATGAGCGAGTTTCTGTGTGCGGCTTGCCTCACGATGCATCGCTGCGAACGATTGCGGATGCCGTTCGACGTCACTCAGCAGCACCTTGATCGCCACATACGGATTTCGGTCGCGTGCTTCCTCGCTCAATAAATCCCGGGCTCTCCAGACCTGCCCCATCGCGCCCTGACCGATCGGCGCCTCGAGCACATAGCGGCCTCGCAGGCGCGTACCCGGCTCGAGCGTGCGCGACGCGAGCGAATCACGAGACGGCGCGTGCGGCAATGCGGCTGTGCGAGTCGCCGCGTCATCCGGATGTTCCCGCAGTTCAGTCGCGGCTCCCTCGAAACGAGTGCATTCATCGTCCACTGCGGTGCGCTTGTCATGGACAAGTGTTTCGGCCTCATCTGCGGGCGGCCGATGCACGATCATTCCTGCGGGAGAACGTCGACGACCAGCGCGGAGATGTTGTCTCGCGACCCGCCGCTGATCGCCTGCGCGAGGAGTTCCGCGACAGCAGCGCTCGCGTCTTGCACCTTCGAGAGAATTTCCGCCAGATCGTGATGCTTCACCGCGCCATGCAAGCCGTCGCTGCAGAGCAGGAACCGATCGCCGGGATAAAGATGGCCGGTCGCCCGATCCAGAACAAGATCGTCGTGTCCGCCGACAGCACGCGTGATCTCGCCCGTGCTGGCCTGCGGCGACGTCGGATCGAACGCTTCTTCCTGTGACGCGGCGTGATCTCTCGTCAGCGCCGCAAGTACGCCGTTGCGCAGCAGATACGCTCTGCTGTCGCCCGCCCAGAGCACGCCCCACTCGAACTGCCGCACGCACAGTACGACAACCGTGCTGCCGCTGCGATCGCCGCCGTCGACTCGCAGTGCTGCGCGCAGCAGGTCGTCATTCGCGCGATCCAATCCTTCACGCGCACTCTCCAGAGCCGCACTGAGCGTGGCGGCGGGCTCCGTGGAGTTGAGTACGTCGACAATCAGCTGACTCGCATACTCGCCCCGACTATGCCCGCCCATTCCGTCCGCAACGACCCAGACCCCTGCATCGGGTCGATCGAGCACCCGGTCCTGATTCATTGCGCGCACCGAGCCTGTATCGGTCACTGCGGCGGAGGAAACTCGATAGTGGAATTCCTTTGCGGCCGCAATGCGCAGATCGCCGAACTCACCGTTCCAACCGGCGCTCGCCCATTCGCCGTCGAGCATGGCGATGAATTGCGCCGCATCCGGTAATGATTGCGACAGAAGACAGCTCGCCCCAACGCGCTCGGATCCGTCGGTCCACCACACCGTCAGTGGCTGCAGTCGCCGCCCCAGCAGATGCATCAAAGGATCGATGAGTGCAGCCGCCATCCGATCGGTGGAACTCATCGGCAGTCGCCAACGCCGCCCCGATTCGGGAAACGCTTCACCGAGATCGACGCCGTAGTATTGCTCGATCCGGGCGAGCGTCTCGGCGCTCGAGCGCAGCGCGGCGTCGAAGTCCTCGATGTTGAAGTCTTCGCTCTCGAGCGCGTCGAGCGCCAGCGCCTCGACCTCCTTTAGCCACTCCCGGCCATGGATCGCGACCGCCATCGGCGGCAGAGCGGCAGGCAGCTCGGCGAACACAGTGAGCGGGAAGTATCGACCGACGCGATCGACGCTTGGCAGCAGCACGCCGGCGTAGCTCGCCGCTCCGGCAACGCCGTCGCTCAGGAAGAATCGCCATACGGGACTCGTCAGATAGGTCTGCAGCCAGTCGGCCCCGAGTTGATTGCGGCTATGAGCAACGCAGCTTTGCAACCAGCTGTCCCAGACGCGCACGAAGTGCTCTGACGCCCGTCGCTGCAGGAAATCGCCGTGGCTGGGCAATTTTCCAAACCAACCGATGGTGGCGCCGGACATTTGGGCTTCAGGCCTCTGATTTACTGCCATACATGCGGCTTGCAACTAACAAGAAGTCGACGGTTGACGGTTGACGGTCGGACAGAGCCCTTCATCAGTCGGCCGCAGGGCGGATCAAACGCTCGTAAAAAAAGCAGTCAACAGTTGGCGGACAGTCTGGCTGACCGTCAACTGTCAACCGTCAACGGTCAACTTTCATACTAGCCCTGACAGTTGAAGCCGTGCAGCAGATCGCGCGCGAACGGATTGCGGGACGAGCTCGCCTGCACGATCAGGCGCACTGTCTTGCCGCCGAGGGTGTAAGTCGCCAGAAATCGCGTCTCGCCCTGCGCCTGGAATTCCGCCTTGCCGAGCAGCCGAAACAGCGCCCATGGCCCCTGTTCAACCAGATTCGGTCGGGCGCCGCTGCGTTCCTCGAGACTGATCGCCGCCTGCCCGGGCGAAGGTCCCGGCCAGACCATCGAGACGGCGCGTTGCGGCCCGTGACGATACTCGAGCGTCTGGCCATCGATTTCGAGCACCACGCGGGCTGCGGCGGCATCCAGAAAATCGGGCGTAACAGTGAATCGCACTTCGGGCATCGCGCCGCCGGCGGGAAAATACGTCTGAGCGATGCGGTTCGCGCGCTGGAATTGCACCGGCACGGAGGCAGAGCCGCCGATCGATGCGGCTTCCGGCTTCCATCGCCACGTCGCGCGATTCATGTCCACGAAACTCTGCATGGTGGTGCGCAGAAATGAATCGTAGGTTCCGTTCGGCGCGAATAACCGCGCGAAGTCGGCCAGCGGGAGGTCCACGCCGCTCGACGCGGTGATGGGGTAACGCCCCGCCGCGAGCTCCTGACATTCGGCGACGACTTGCTGGCGATAGCGCGCCGAAAAGTCACTGCCGATCGTAGCTTTGGCGACTGATGCGCCGCGTCCAGTAGCGCGCGCCACTAGCCCGCCCATTGGCTGCGGCAACGTCTTGGCGTGCGTTTCGAGATCTCGGAGGGCGAGCGACAGACGCGAAGCTGTTTCAAGCGGCGGCGGGCCGCCGAGCGCAGTGATTTCCGCCATCACACCCTGAATGGCTCCGAACTTCTGCAGCGTCAGGTCAATAGGTGCAGGCGCACCGTCCACGAGTCGGTGCAGAGATTCGAAATGCTTCGTGACCTTCGCACCCGGCTCCGCAGCCGCAGCCTGCTTCTGGCCGCCGAACACCTTGCCCAGCGATCCAAGCGAACTTCCGAGTGCGGCCTTCGCTTTATCGCCCAGGTCGGGCTTACCGGGCGGCTCGACCAGCTTGGTATTGGTCTGTACCAGCGTCAGCAACCGTTTGAATGGAGAGGTCGGCGCCGCCAGCAGTCCCCACAGTTGCGCGGCATCCTCAGTTCCCGAGGTTGGTCGAAGCGTCAGATCCGCTAGCAGCCCGTCCCACACGCGGATGTAGTCGTCCTCATAAAGCTGCATCAATTGCGACCCGAGCTGCGGGGACCTGGCGAGGTCCGCGATATCACCGCCGAGCACCCAGTTCTCGGAGACGAACTGTCCAACGAGCTGGACTCGACCGGTCGTGCTGATGCTTTTGAACACTGGCCGTGTATAGAGGCCTGGGATTGGATCGGACAAGCTGCGCCCGCTCTTGCGAACGAAGACTGCATCGCCGCCGAGTCCGATCTCCTCGCCCAGGTCGATAGCGTGTTCGCTGTCATCCGCAAAGCTCAGCTTCAGGCGGCTGTACATCAACACCGGCAGCGACGCCTGCTTGAGCGATGTGCGCGCGCGCTCGACGAGCTGCTCATCGATCTGCCCGGGCTGAACGCGGTCCGCATCTGCAATCAGGGCGTCGAAGTGCGTGGCGACGCGCTCACGAGTCGCCTCGTCGTTGGCGAACACACGCCGCCACTCGAGGTCTGCGACGAATCCGAGCTGCGCCGGATCGAGATGCTCAGGTGCACCGAGCATCACATAGGCCTTGAGATACTCGTAGAGTTTGTCGGGTTCACCGGCAAAGCTCGCAAGGCGATTGGCGAAGTGCTCGATGACCGCCGGCGCCAGTCCCGCGTTGAGTTCACGCACGTAGGCGTCCTGCGCCGTGTTCGCCATCGAGCGCCCCTGATACAAACCCCAACGCATACTGATCGGCGTGGAATCCTGATGCTGCGCGGCCACGTTCCTGATGCTGTTCAGTGCATCGAGGCGATCGAGACTATGGACGAGCGACGCCTGACCGGCGTCGGCCGGGATCGCCGTCAGCGCATCCGTGGCTGTTGCGACTGTCGCGAGGTAATCGCTATTGCGCTTGTAGCTGATCGAAAACGCGATCAGCCCGATGACGATGAGCAGACAAACACCGACATAAACGGCGCCGTTGACCAGCGCCTGCCGCAGCTCCATCGACTTGTTGACGCCCGCAAGACCCGTTTCCTTGAACAGAACTTCTCTGAGCAGCCGCTGGATGAAATAGGCGCGGCCCTGCCCTGATTGAACGATCGCACCTCGCACGCTGAGACCGAAGGTCCGCGCGAGCGCCCCCAGCATCCGGTCGACGGGCGTGCCCTCCTGCGTGCCGCTCGTGAAGTACACGCCGCGCAATTGCGCCTTCTGTCCAACTGCGTCGCGAGAAAAGATCTCCGTCGTGAAATCCGTCAGCGCGCGACGTAGTGCGGCGAACTGACGCGGGAATGTAAAAATCAGCGCACGACGGCGCACATCGGTTTCACTCTCCATCCGCAACATCAGTCGTGCATTCAGCCGCTCGACGAGCTGATCGAACTCAACGCCCATGCTGGCGGCGGCCTCGCCGGAGCGGGACGCGCCAATCGCGAAAGTCGCACCCCAGACCTGGGCGCGGCCTTCCTGATTCAGGTCGTCGAAGTATTCGGTGAAGCCGGCGATCAGGTCGAGCTTGGTGAGAATGAAATAAACCGGCAGGCTGATGCTCAGCTCGCGAGCAAGCTCTTCCAGCCGTCGACGGACGGCATCGACGTGTTTGCGCCGTTCACTTTCAGAGAGCGATAGAAGATCCGAAGCGCTCATGGCGATGATGACGCCGTTGATCGGACGCCGTCCCCGGTGCTTGCGCAGCAAGCTCAGGAATTCGCTCCAGCCCGCCTGATCCGACTCGCTATCCGAATCCTGAGTGGTGTATCGGCCAGCAGTGTCCAGCAGAACGGCTTCATCCGTGAACCACCAATCGCAATTTCGCGTGCCGCCGACGCCGCGCAACGCCTCCTTGCCGAACTTTTTCGAGAGCGGAAAGTTGAGGCCGGAATTGGCGATCGCCGTCGTTTTACCCGCCCCGGGCGGCCCAATGATGATGTACCACGGCAGTTCGTAGAGATTGACTGATTTGCCTTTTGAACTGCGTAGCGCCGCAATCGCCTCATCGAAGCGCGCGCGCAGCTGAGCGGCCTCAGCCGCTCCGGGCCCCGCGCCACGTCCGGCCTGTGCACTCTGGCCGCTCACGTCTTTCGCCAGTTGCTCGCCAGCACGTCGCGCTTTCAACTGCCGCAGCTGAACCCACAGCGTCCAAAGCACAACCAGTACGAGGATGCCGATCAGTCGGTTCACCACCGTATCGAACGGCTTCATGGCGCCGAAGGCGAGATAGGGGCCGCCGAACCAGATCGCCAGCGACAGCAGCGTGAGCCCCAACACAACCAGGAACCACTGCTGCGTGAACATCTTCAGGAGCGCTTTCATTGACCGCTCTCCGCTACGCTCACGATCTCTACACGCCGGTTGCGGGCGCGATTCTCCCCTGAGTTCACCGGCTGATAACGCGGCTGCGTCGAGCCGACGCCGACCCACTCGACGCGGCCGAAGTTGTCGATCGTTCCCTTGAGCAGATTGGCGACCGAAACGGCGCGCTCGCGCGAGAGTTCAAAATTGTCCGCGAACTGCAGCGAGCGAATCGGCTGGTCATCCGTATGACCGATGATCAGCACCTTGCCTGCTACATCGTTCAACGCCTGCGCCACGGCGCGCAGTGTGTCCAGATGCTGCGCATTGACCTGAGCGCTGCCGGAGCGAAACAGGTTGCTTGCGATCAGGGTGACGACGGTCTTGTCGCCGAAGTCCTCGACGGTGAGCTGGCCAGCCTGCTCGTTCGGCGCAAGCAGTTCCTTGAGCCGATTGACCCGCGCAACCGGCGCTGTGTACTCCACTTTTACACTCGGCTGTGACAAGGCTTGCTTGACCGGCTCGGCGGCTGCGTTCAAACGAACGTTGTAGATCACGAACGCGATGGCGAGCACCGCAATACCCGCGGCCGCCACGATCCACCAGGGCGCGTAGCGAAAGATCGGGTTGCGCTTGTCCTCGACGCCCTTCCAGTGCGGCGACAGATCTTCATCGCGCAGTTGACGCGCCTCGCGAATGAGCCGATACAGCCCATGCTGCAACTCCGCGATGCGCGCCGCGCCTCGCTCATCGATCCGGTACATGCCTTCATACCCAAGCGCAAGGCATACGTACTGCAGTTCGATCAGATCGATGTAGCGCCCAGGCTGGGCAGAGATGCGTTGCAGGATCTGGAAGAATTTTTCGCCGCCCGACTTCTCCTTGTGGAACGTCACGAGCAGCGACTGCCCGGACCAGTCGCTCTGCGCGCCCCAGGGCGTGTTGAGCACGGCGGAATCGAAGAACGTACAGAGAATGTAGCGCGCGACCAGTGCGTCTTCGGGCACGACCCCGGCGGACCGCAGCCGGTCATCGAACACTCGCACCTCCTGCATCGACTGCGAACGCAACGAGCCGACGTCCGCCTGCGCCACCGTCGACTGCAGGCGGGACGCAATCGCGATCAGCGGCGCCGCGGCCTGGAGGATAGGGTTGCGTCCAGCCCCGAGAAAATCGGCGACCGCGAGATTGCCTGCGGCGGACGATGCGTATTGTTCGGGTCGCGCGGCCGATGGGCGGACCGGCTCGGGTCTTTGCTCGCCGGGAGTGCGTCGAGCGCCGCCAGGACGCGGACGCAGAATCGTACCCTCAGCAGGCGCGAAAGGATCATCGAAATCGTTCGCCATCGCCCCTCGCCTGTGCGCCATTCAATGAACGAATCGCCCGTGTCTCAGCCACGGATTGCCCACAGCTCCATCGCGAGGCCCGGGAACGTGTCTGGAATATGAAGCGCGATGCCGCCGCTGCTCTTCAGTTCGCGAAACAGCGGATTGGCGCGATCGAACTCGAAGTAGGTAAAGCCCGCGTGAAACGGAATCTGTCGCGGCGCGGCCGAGAGCGGCTGCAGCGGAATGCCCGGGATGTGTTCGTTCACGAGTTTCGCGATCTTCTCCACGGATGCGATCGTCACCTGCGCCGGAAAGTCGCGACGCAGTCCTTCGCTCGCCACGTCCGCCCTGGCGGCGAGTACGAACGCCGCTTCCTCGAACAGTCCGCGATCCGCCACCGCGCCGACCGAGATGTTGAAGCGCTTCTTCTCGATGGGGATCTGGATCGCGTTCTGCTTCAGCACGACCGCAAAGCACGCTCGCAGTGCGGCCATGACAGGTTCGAACGATGCGCGCAGATCATCGTGCTGATACGCGGGAAACTTCGGCGGTCGTCGAGCTTCGCTCGTCAGCGTCGACAGATCACCGACGATCTCGAGACACAGCCGGAACAGATCCTCGGGATGCACGAGCGTGCTCTTCGCCCAGTGCGCCACCACCGGTTCGTACCGGTTGATCGTCTGCAACATCAGAAAGTCTGCAATCTCGGCTGAGCCGCTGCGCCCGCTGGCGACGGCGCGCGCCGCCAGCGCCTCGCCGCGCTGGTGCAGCAGACCCTGAACTTCCGTCATGAAGGTCGCGAGATTCGGCGTCTGACGTGCATTCAGCACGGTCGGGATGAACCGGTCATCCAGGGACACCAGGCGATCGGCGCGACACTCGAGAATGTGCGCCGCCGGGACGCATGCGTAGTCTTCTCTCGGCTCATCCGCAAGCAGCAACCTCGATCGCAGGCAGGCTACTTCGACTGCGTGCATCGCATTCGTATCGCCCGACACATCGCGGGCGTCCACGTCGCGAACCCGATAGCGCACCACGCCGTCCACAACGTCGCGCCGATCCGACTCTCGACTGCCTTCCTTGCGGATCGGAATCGCCAGCGCCACGCCCCTGTCGCGCACCTGCGCCGTGAGTTCGATGGGAGAAGGCAACGGCTCATCATCGGGCATGGAAAACGGCGTTCCGTCCGGAAACACGCCCGCGGCGCGTTTCAGACCGAGTTTTCCGATCGCAAGCAGGTCGCGTTCGATCTGCAACTCAGTGAAACCCCACGAATGACTGCGCAGCGACGCACTGCGAGCGTTGACGAACCGCTCCAGGTAACGATCCTGCTGCTGAAAATGCTGCGGACGCAGGAACAGCCCCTCGGACCAGACGACTTTATTGTTGGAAGACATTTTCAGTTCTGCGATAAGCGGGCCGGGTTAGTTCAGTCGCCGACGACAATGGTCGCCTTGTTCTTCTCGATGCTGATCGAGACGCGGTCCTTTTTCACCATGTCCAGGAGCGATTTGTTGGGAGTCTGGGCGACCACGCGCCATTGAGCGTTGCGGTAGTCCGCGAATTCGGCCATGACGGCGAGCACTTTCGCATCAGGCGCAATCTTCAGCTCGAATTCCTTCTGCTCGCCCGGCGCGAGGTCCTGTTCGAGGCGCTGCACCAGACTGCCGCCGAGCGTCTCCTGCTCCTTGTCGACGAGGCTCCAGAAATCCGCCTCCATGAATGCGCCGTCTTCCTTCAACTGGAAAATCCTGACGTGCACCGGCGAGGGTCGGCCCTCGGCATTCGGATTGACGTCCGCGGACGCGGAAATCTTCGCCTTCGCGCTCGCCGGTTTTGCGGGCGCCGAACCGCATCCGGCGGCGAGCATCGCCGTGCAAGCTGCGACGAGCAGCGCAATACCTTTCAGCTTGATCATCCGGGCCCCCATCTTGTACCTGATATCGACGGTTCAGCCGCCGGAGGTTCGCGCGGCGGCCTTGAGCCTGTCCATCTGTTCTTCGTAAGCCTGCGCAAACTGCTCGCCGAACAGGCGACGGAAGCTCTCGTCGCGATCGCTGGTCAGTTTCTGGAACTGCTCGACATAGTGATCCCGAAAGCGGGACTTTGCGCCCACATTCAACAGACCGCGCTTCGAGCCGCGCTCTATTTCTTCCTCGATCCGCTCGGGGTCGAACTTCTCGAGCATGGAGTCAAATGCGACGCGAATACCCTGCAGCACCGCAATCTGGTGATTGCGGATATCGATCAGGGCCTCCTCAAACGCGCGCGTGGCCGGCAGGTAACCGCGGTTTCGTTCTACGAGCAGGGTATGCAGCGCCGCTTCGACATTGGGCGAAAACTTGAGTGGGTTGTTTTCAGTCGGCTGCATTCGAGTCATCGACATGCGCAACTGCGATTTGATCTCGGCGCGCGACTGCAGCACTTCCATCACACCCTGCACGACGATGCGCAGCACCTGACCGAGTTCGGCCGCCATCTCCGGCGACATATGTGTCGCGGGCACGCCGGCCGCCTGCAGCAGGTGCTCCAGGCTCAGATGCGAGCCGGCCGCGCCTGCCTGCGCCGCCTGCGTTTCCGCTGTGGCAGGGGCAGGACGCATGACTTCGGTCGTCGCTGGCTGTTCTAGTGGGCGGCGCACCGTGTGCGGAGGGAGCGTCTTGCGCACTTGCGCCGGCTCAATGGTCGGCGCCGGCCGCGGATCGGGCCGCACTGGACGCAACGGCGCGCGCTGTTCAAAGTTCGTTCGATCCCAAGCATCTGGTATTCCGGTGGGCGGCGGCGGCGCACTCCTCTTCGGAGGCTCAGTCGGGGAACGCGCGGTAGTCTTGGGCGGCGGAGCATCCATCTTCGTGAGGCGGGAGCGATCCCACGTGTCGGGGATCTCCGCGCCGCCGGGAACGCTGCGCGGCGCTTGCGGCGGCTGCAACTGCAAGCTGTCGTCGAGTACGGATCGCTGATCAAGGTCGATGTGCCTGGGAGGCGGCAGCGTATGCGACGCCGCGCCGCCGAGCGCCGCCAGCGGGTCGAGATTGCCAGGGTCTTCTGCCTGACCATCGCGGATATCGGCTCCAGGCGGTGCTGAGCCGCCAGCCCAGACGTCGGGAACGCGCGGAATCGCCGACGCCCCCGGCGAGAACGGGTCGTCGTGCACGGCGGTGGACGATCGACCCGCAGCAACTGTCGCCCTGATCTCATATTGATCGAGAAAGAAACGATCGCCATTGCGCAGCAGCTGAGGCTCATTGTTCGCAACGACGTTCGCAGCATTATTGAGCGCCAGCGGATTGCGCCCAAGACCCTCTATATAGAAAGCGCCGTTGACGTACCGGATGCGCGCGTTGACCCTCGAGAGATAGGGATCGTTGATAATCCAGTCATTCTCCTTCGAGCGACCGATCTGCACGCCGTCAGGACCGACAGTTTTCAGGCGATTGGCGCCAAGCGCCTCGCCGTTCGGACTGATGACTTCGAGTGTCAGGAGCATCAGCTGATGGTTACTGCTTCGTGGGATGTGGCCAGACTCGCGCCTCCACCATGGGTTTAGCGGTCAGGAGTGCGTCCGAACGCGTAAAGCTGTCGTCTGGAGTTCTCCGGCTACTGTACCGCCCCCTTTCGGCCCCCCGCAACGGTCGATGGGACGACGCCGCACTTCAGTTCCTTGACTGGCGAACGAGCAGTGCGTGATATTGAATCGATAAGCCATCATTCGGATACATACAGATACGGCTTTGGGGAGTCGCATGCGCAAACAAGAATCGAACGTGGCCCTGTTTCCGGAACGTCGCTCGGACGCATTGCCCGAAAACTCTGCGCAGGTCGGCGTGATTGTCTCGATCAGCGAAGATGGCGAAATCGCGGTGGAATATCCCGGTTCGAGCGGCGGCGTGCCTGCGCGGCTGGCTGTCCCGGCGGCACGCGCACGCGTCGAGGCCGCGCTCGCGCAACGACAGCAGGTCGTACTCGTGTTCGAGGGCGGAGATCGACTCCGCCCGCTCATCGTCGGCTTCATCGAAGCCATTGAGCCACTGGCGCAGGGGCGGCTTCCGAAGATAGATCGATCTGCAGAAGCGGCGCCCATCGTCGAAGCCGATGTGGACGGACGGCGCGTACGCGTGACGGCGCAGGACGAAATTGTGCTGGAGTGCGGCAGCGCTTCGATCACCTTGCGGCGCAACGGCAGAGTCGTCATCCGCGGCGCTTATGTAGAGACGCACTCCGAGGGCACCAATCGGATCAAAGGGGGCCAGGTGCAGATCAATTGATGCATGCATTCCTGCCGCCATCCGTGCCCGCGTCGCGTAAAGCCTCACCCTTCGCCGATCTCGTCGACGCGAGCTTCGACGAGGCCGCATTTCTCTGGCGTCGATGGGAAAATGAACTCAGCAGCCTGACCCGGAATCTCGATGAGGTCTGGTCCTGGACCGAAGATCGCCTGCATGGAGCGCTCGACGGCGTCCGGGTGGTCGGGGATGAGCTGACGGCGACCGTGCGCGAGAGATTGGCGTCCGGTGATTCTGACGCCACATCAGTGTGCGCAGCGTTGCTGGCCGCGAGCAGCGCGCAAGACGCCATCAGTGTGCTGACCAGCGCTCTGGCAGATGCGCAGGATGGGAGACTCAGGTCCTTGCTTCGTGGTCTCGAACTTGCCGGAGCACCTGCTGCACTGAGTGCGTCCGCGCGCGTCCTGGAGAGCCGCGGCGCTGCACATAGCGCCGCACTGTGTCGTTTGAAGGCGTTTCATCGCGCCTCTCCCGGTCAGGAGATGCGCGCCGCCTTCGACTCGAATGTTCCGGAGCTGCAAGCGGAGGCGATGCGCGCAGCGCGCTATTTGCGATCGCAGTACGTCGAGGAATGGATTCACGCCGGCATTGACGGTGATGATCCGGTGGTGCGCTACGCTGCGGTTGAGAGCGGTGTTGCACGCGGCGTCAAGGCGGCCTGGAGCGCGGCGGTGAGTCACGCGGGTCAGCTCGATGCGAACGCTGCGCCGTATCTGAAATTGGTCGCGCTGTTCGGTACAGCGGAAGAGCATGAGATCGTCTATACGGCGTTGCGTCTGCCCGCATTGCAGCGGCAGGCCATCTGGGCTCTCGCACACATCGGCACGACGCGGGCCGCACAGGCCTGTTTGTCGGGCATGCAACACGAGACGCTCGCTCGCGCAGCCGGCGAAGCGTATTGCTGGATCACGGGCGCCGATCTTGAACGCGACCAACTCGCGGCAGGTGAGCCGCCGACGGACGCGCCGGCGTTCGAGGACGAGGATCTGAGCGCGGACCTCGTACCGACCGCGGAAGAACTCTGGCCGCCGCCAGCGCTGCAGGCGGTGCGACAACACTGGCGCGATCTGGAGCCTCAGCTTGCGACGGACGTGCGCTATGTGCGCGGTCGCCCCGGGAGCATCGACACGCTTGTCACAGCCGTTGAGACCGGGCCCATGCTGCGCCGACCGGACCTGCTGCTCGAACTCGCGGCGAAGACTCATGGCGCCTATGACGTCGAGCCGTGCGCGTTCGCATCACGTCAGCGAGTGATGATGGCGAAAGGGCGCGCTGCACTCAGCGCCCGCGGAGCACGCTGACTCATGCTGCAGCTCGATAATCAGACCCCTTTCAAGGCGGCGATCGCAGTGCTGCCCGATCGATCCGGCGTCGATACGCTGTATGTTGTCGTCAAAGCGACGCTAATGCTGCGTCCGAACCTGTCGCTGGCGCCGGAGCAGGCGCCGCCCGCGATGGCGGATGAGTACTACGACGATCCGGCGACGTCGAGTCTGCGTGTCGCCTCAGAGATGCACATCGGCAAAGCTGGCACCGACGTGCTCCTGGTCGGGCATGCCCGTCCGCCGGGCAATCGTCAGGTCGAGCGAATGAAAGTGTCGTTGTCGGTCGCCGAACGCCGCAAGGAACTGCTGGTGTCGGGCGATCGCACCTGGTCCGATGGGAAACCCACGAACCCAATGCCGTTCGAAGCGATGCCGCTCGTATGGGAGCGCGCCTTCGGCGGCGTGCATCGACTCGACGATCGCGTCCTCGCGGAAGAGCGTAATCCCGTCGGCTGCGGCTTCGCCGGCGAACGCAGTGCAAACGAGATAGAGCAGCAACCGGTCCCGAATCTTGAAGATCCGGCCGCACCGCTCGAAAAGCTGGGTCAGCTGTCGACGCCGGCTTGCTTCGCACCTGTCGCGCCGGCCTGGCTGCCGCGCCGCGCATACGCGGGCACGTACGATGCGAACTGGCAGCGCACGCGCGCGCCGTACCTGCCCGCCGACTTCGATCCTCGATTTCTGCAAAGCGCGGCCGCGGAGTTTGCATTCGATCGTTACCTGCAAGGCGGGGAGCCAGTGACGATCTCAGGCGTGAGCCCTGATGCGCCCGTTTCGTTCACATTGCCGCCGTCGCCTCTTTCCCTCGAAGTCCTGGTCGCAGGTGCATCGCAGCGGCCGCCCGCCAATCTCGAAACGCTGCTGATCGAACCGGACGAGAACCGCGCCTGCCTGACGTGGCGCGCCGCTCTGCCTTGCGATCGGCAGGTTCTCAAAGTCGAGAAGATCATCGTCGCCATGGCGGGCAGGCCGCGCGCATGAGCGCAGTCATCGAAGCGACGAATATCCTGTGCTCAATCGGCCGCGGCAGCGCGCAGGTGTGGGCCTCCGCACGGGCGGGGATTGCGCGCATCGGCAGCTCACACGTGATGGATCGGCGCTTTGAACCGATTCAGATGGGGCTCGTTCCGGAGGACGCGCTTGGCAACCTCTCGGCCGACATTGATGCGTTACCGTTGCCTTCACGTGCGCGACGCTTGCTGCGCCTCGCTGCGCCTGCGTTGCAGGGGTTGAGTGCGACAACGGATCAACCCATGCGAGTATTTCTGGGCCTGCCGCACCTGTCGGTGAGCGCAGCTCCCTGGTTAAACCACTTCCTGCGCTACATCGATATGCTGGCCTCCAGACCGATCGACCTCGAGCGCAGCACCATCGTTCCTCAAGGTCGCGCAGCGGCGTTGATGGCTTTGGAACTCGCGCTCGATTCGCTGGAGAGCGATCCGTCGACGCCCGTGATCGTCGGGGGCGTCGATACCTATCTTGATTTGAGGCTCCTGAGTGAGCTCGATGCAGAGCAGCGCATCCTCGGACCGCGCGTCATGGATGGCTTCATCCCAGGCGAAGGCGCCGCGTTCTTTGTATTGAGCACTGCGAACTCGCATGCAGGCGCAGCCCAGATTCTCGTCAATGCCGCTGTTTCAGCTCCAGACCCTGGGCATCGTTACGGATCCGCTCCTGCACTCGGCGAAGGACTCAGTGCGGCCATCGAGCAGTTGCGTGATCGCCTGGAGTCCCCGCTACCTCCCGTCGGTGTGACGTTCGCCGGGTTCAACGGCGAAAGTTTCGACGCCAAACTCTGGGGCGTCGCCCAGATGCGTCACCGGGATTTCTTCTCGCCGTCTATGCTGACGGAGCATCCGGCGGACAAGTATGGCGATGCCGGCGCAGCAACTGGCGCAATTCTTACCGCGCTCGCTGCGACGGCGTTGTCGGACGCCAGCCGCACCGGTCCTGCGTTGGTGTGGGCTGCCTCCGATCGTGAACCGCGCGCGTGTGCGTTACTTTCTGTGTCGTCCTGAAGAGGAAGGAGAATCCAGTCATGCCCGGTACAGTCTTCGCCAATTGTCGCGGCGTCTCTCACAAGGGCAGCGGCGGCATGAGCCCGATCTTTCCGGACGTCTGCAAGACGCCTACGCCTGCCGGTCCCGTGCCGATCCCGTATCCAAACATCGGCAAAGCGGCAGACACGTCGTCGGGTCCGACCTCGGTGAAGACCGACGGCAAGATGCCAATGACCAAAAGCGCGAAATACATGATGTCGACAGGCGATGAAGCGGGCTCAGCGATGGGCGTCATGAGCAACAAGATCAAGGGAGCGTGCGAATACATGATGTATTCGTTCGACGTGAAGTTCGAAGGAAAGAACGTGTGTCGGCTCGGCGATCCGCTGTTTCACAATGAGAAGAATGGGATGGGCTGAACGCTCGCGACGCCGCGGGCGCACGCTCAGAGCGCCATGAACTCTTCCGGCTCTACAAATCTGATCGTGTCGATTCCTGCACGCTCGATTGCGGCCCTGACAGTTCGATGGACCATGACCACAGAAAACTTCTCCTTCAACCTGAACATGAGGAAGTCCGCTCCCATCGATTCCTTCACAGCCAGGCCGTAGATGCGCGTGTCGCCGAGGAAGTCGCCGTCATGGCTCGCCATTGCGGATCCCGCGCGATCGGCAGCGGACACCAGCCCGATAAGGTTGAACGCAAAGTATTCGTAGGCTTCTCCGCTTTCTGAATTGCGAAGCGTCACGGGTGCAAAATCGATGTTGTCGACCCCTGCCGATTGAATCGCCTCCTTGAGGCGCTTTGACATGACTGGAACGCTCGCATCCTGAAAGTCGTCGGGTAGCCCGGCGTAGCCGTCGTACGGAACCGCCTTGATCTCGACAGGGCCGCTGGGTCGCTGCTCAGCGCGTGTACCTCGTCCCCAATCGTCGAAGCCCTGGACGTCCCAATCTTCGATTTCCATGTATCCCTGCACCGAGCCGCGCTCGATTGAAGGCGCCGCCCGCAATACAAAATAATCAGACATCCGTGAGCCCTCCACCACGTGCTCAACCATAAACGGTGAGCACACGACTAGATGTGTAGTAACCGTTGTTGATCGCCTTGCGATTGTGCGCCGTAAAGATCAGAGCCTTCTTGTGCTCGGCGGAAAGTGCGTTGAGGCGACCCACCAGACCATAGGGGGGCGTCAGCTGGTCCTTGAGATCCTTGTCGCAGACCGGACACTTCGAACGATCCTTCCACAAAGCGTCGAGCTTTTTCGCAATATCGAGCAACGTGTTCCGGACGTTCGAGTTGTATGCGGGGTGAGCGTCGTGCAACTGGAGGTTGCCAGCGTTTTTCATGGCGGCCCGCGCATATGCGTCCTTGAACGGATCCTTGAACTCACTCCAGTTTTTCCCGAAATCGGTTTCCTTCCGGACTGCATAATTGCCCGGCAGCCACACGCCATTACCTGCGTTATTGATGTCGTAGCCAATGGGTCCCTTGAATCCCAGCGGATTCTTCCCATCCCAGACCATGTACTTATGCAGGAGAGTGGCCTTCTTCACTGATGCGTTGCCGGGGAGCAGATGGTGTGCTGCGGGTACGATCCCGGTCTCGGCGCCAGCCTCCATCGGATCCTCTGCTTGCACCTTGTGTGTGATGCTCCAACTGGGTCTCGACCCCAGGTTCTGACCGAGCACAGACGCGTCGTTGTGCTCACCGTTTTCCGCGCCCTCGCTCTTGCCTTCCGGACTGGCCGGATCCTCGGTCTCCTTATTCTCAACAGTGTCGCTACTTTCCTCTTCGCAAAACCAGCAGGGACTGGTCTTGTCGACGGCCATAGAGGGCATCGCCACTGATTCGAGCATCTCCATAATAAACTCCGCTGGTTCGCGCCCGATACGCTAGTTCTGCGTAATCTTGCTCCCCTTGATGGCGACGTCGCCGGAAGCTTTGACGTTGACCTTACCGCTGCCGTCGAGCGTGATGTCCTTGCCCTTGAGAGTAATCGTCCCGTCTTTTTTCATGGTGATGCTCGCTGACCCCGTCTTGATCGTGATCTGATCACCGACATCGATCACCAGCCCCTTACCCACGGTAAGACTCTCGTTCTCGCCGACCGAAACGCTGCGGCTTTTGCCGATCGTCGCTTCTTCGCTCTTGCCGACCTGATCCGTGCGATTGGCGGAAACCGTGATGTTCTCATCCTTGCCAACGCTTACTGACCTGTTCGCACCGATGCTGATCGATTGATCCTTGCCAATGCTGATGCTTTCACTGCCGCCTACGGACTCAGACCGATCTTGCCCGATGTTGATCGTTTCGTTCTTGTCGACATTCTCCGTGCGGCTGGCGCCGATGGTAATCGACTCGTCTTTGTCGACGGCCTCGGTGCGCGCACCATGAACAGTAATGCTCTCGTTGTTATCGACCGTCTCCGTCCGATCATGCTTGACGTGCGTCGTCTCGTCATTGCCGATGTCCTTCCTGCGATCGTGACCGACGGTATGCGTCTCGTCGTTCTCGACCATGATGTCCTGATTCTTCTCGGCGTGGATGTAGAGCTGCTCTGAGCCCTTCTTGTCCTCGAAACGAATCTCGTTGAAGTTGTCGGGCGTGCCGCTTTTCGAACTGCGCGTTTTGAGGCCCGACTGTGTCTTGTTCGCCGGCAGATCGTACGGCGGCATGTTGTCCTGGTTGTAGACGCGGCCGGTAATGAGCGGCTGGTCCGGATCGCCTTCGAGAAAGTCGACGACGACTTCCTGGCCCATGCGCGGGATGCTCATCCAGCCCCAGTTCTTGCCGGCCCAGATCTGCGAGACGCGCACCCAGCACGAACTCTTCTCGTTGCGTTGGCCTTCACGATCCCAGTGGAACTGCACTTTCACCCGGCCATATTTGTCGGTGAAGATCTCTTCGCCGCTCGGGCCGACGACGGTGGCAGTTTGAGGTCCGCCGACAATCGGCTTACGCGTCGTTATCGCCGCGTGAAAGGGTTCCTTCGCATCGATCGCTTCGAAGGTGCAGGTGTAGTCCGGCTCGCTTCCGCCCGTTCCTGATTCGTACTCGCCGGCATGCAGGCGATGAGTCGCCGCGACGACCAGGTATTCCTTGTTCTGGTCCTTGCGTGGATATCCGGCGAGCTTGAAGAGGCTGCCAACCGCCTGACCACGCGCATTGCCGACTGCATTGAAGCGCTCGTATTGCGCCTGCAATGATTCAAGCCGCACTCGTGCGTAGTGATCGCCTTCGGTCTTGGTCGCGTACTCGCCGGGATAATCGAACATCTCGAAGTCCGATTTGGGGAAATCGCGTTTCTGGACGTACTGCGTCTCGAGCTGTGCGCGCGGCTTCGTGAAATCGTAGTCGGTGACGACATACTTGCCGGGCTGGATGTTGCGCGCCTGCCGCCAGTCGTAAATATGATCCTTGTCGCGCGACTCGTTGTCAGATGGCGGGAAGTACTCGATCGTCTCGAACCCTGGCATCGTCTCGTGCCCGCTATACGAGTCCGCGAGGACAAGGGTGTGGCTGCTCTCGGTGTGGGAGAAGAAGTAGTAAATGCCCTCTTCTTCCATCAAGCGCTGCACGAAATTGAAGTCCGTTTCGCGATACTGCACACAGTAATCCCGAGTACGGTACGTCTTCGTGAGCGTGTCCTTGAAATCCGTGAAGCCGTGTTCGCGAAACACTTCCTTGACGATGTCGGGCGCGCTCTTGGTCTGAAAGATGCGGCAATCGGCGGTGCGCGTGAGAAACCAGAGCCATGGGACGGCTCGTGCGCGATAGGTCGCATACTCGCCGAGTCGGCCGATCTGAGCGAACTCCACGATGAAGGCGTGGAAAGCTCGCGCGCCGCCGTCGTCGAGCCCGACTGAAACGCGGACTTCCTGGCCGAGCATCGCATCGAAATTGAGGCTTTCGTCCGGGCTCAGCAGATCGATCTCTATATCGAATGGCCGACCCAACTGCTCATTGATGGTCGCCGCGCGTATGAGGAGCTTGTCACTGTCGACGGGGCTCTTGAACGTTATCTTTCTTGTGGCCGACATCGATGTATGCGGAGCTACGTCCGGTTTTGTGATTCCCCAGCCTGTTTTGTATCACATCCGCCGATCGGCCATCCACGGACGAAAGCTCAGGCAGATCGCACGCTCAGTCACAGAC
>JBOHZJ010000249.1:0-16419 GCA_050738395.1 Steroidobacter sp. | reverse complement strand
ACCAGCGCCGAATATTCACCGAGGCTGTGGCCCGCCATCGCCGCGGGAGAGGGTCCGCCGTGCTTGCGCCACACGCGCCAGGTCGCAACGCCCGCCGTCAGCATCGCGGGTTGAGTGCGTTCAGTGGAACCGAGCTGGTCTTCAGGACCCTGCTGGCAGAGCTTCCACAAATCGTAGCCGAGCACTTCTGACGCCTCAGCGAAGGTTTCCTGCACAAGCGATTCGGCGCTCGCGAGCGCCGCGAGCATGCCAATGGACTGAGAACCCTGACCCGGAAACACGAACGCAAAGGGCATTCCGACAACCTGTCCTGAAGAAACGGCGCGCGATTATAGCGATCGAAATCGGAACGACCAGCCCGGTGATCCCTCGCCGGCTGCAGCCGTACAAATTCGTCGTGATCGCAAGCCTTCGTTTTCTGCTCTTGTTGCTTAAAAGCTCTGATGCAGGCGCGGCCTCCGGCGTGCGTGTAACCACAGAATGCCCGCCGCAATTGCGCCCCCGAGCGCGCCGTACAGATGTGCATCGACAACCACCGGGAGATCGCCCGACAGCGGCAGCGCCCCGTGTATTTGCTCCCAGAGGAGTTTGCCCGCGAACACCAGACTGAGCGTCAGGGCGAGGAAACGCGCTTCGGATCTCCACCAGGCGATGGCTCCGGCCGCCAACGCTCCATGCAGCACGCCCGAAAAGCCGACGTACCACTGCAACTGTGGTTCGTAAAACACAAACCCCAGATCGATAGTCGCGACGCTTAATAGGCCGATCAGCAGCCATCCCGGAAGGGAATAGTCGCGCGGAAAAAGCGCGCCGATCAGGCCCACTCCGGCCATATTTAATATGAGATGCAGCCTCGTGCCGTGCACCAGATGGCCGGTCAGGAGCCTCCAGTACTCTCCGTCAAGCACCGATGTGCGCTCGTATCGCAATGCCGATCGCAGCGATTCGCCGCCGAGCGACAGCAGAACCAGCGCCGCGATGAGCAGTCCAAGAAACCAGGCCGCGTGGTGTGGTTCGATGGCGTTGCGGACTGCCGAAGCTTCACGACTCAGGTTCATCCAGGATGCTCGTCTGCCGGGGCGACACTGTCACCATTCTGCGGGATTCTCTGGGGCGGACATGCCGCTTTGTTATGATCCGCCGCGCCTCAAGCGGCATCCATTATCACCATTTGCTCGTACCTGAGCGCCAAGGACCGATGAATATGTCAGCGATGTCTCGCAGCAGCAGCGGTAAGCGATCCCGAGTTCCGGGTTTTACCCTGATCGAAATCATGGTCGTGGTGGTGATTCTCGGCATCCTTGCCGCTCTGGTCGCGCCCAACGTGATCCGGCGCATCGACGACGCCAATGTCGCCAAGGCGAAGCAGGACATCCGCTCCTTCGAAACAGCGCTCAATCTTTTTCGCATGGACAACTTCAAGTACCCGACGACCGAGCAGGGCCTGCAGTCGCTCGTCGTCCAGCCGAACGACCCCACGATTCGCAACTGGAAGCAAGGCGGCTACCTGAGCGGCGGGGTGCGCAAGGACCCGTGGGGAAATGACTATCACTATGTGAATCCCGGCGCACACGGTCTGGAATATGACCTGTTCACGCTGGGCGCGGACGGCCAGGAAGGCGGCGAAGACAACAACGCCGACATTGGCAACTGGAACACGGATTGAGATGACGCTTCCCCGCCCGCGAGTCGGGTTCGTCGCCGCAACCCGCGGCTTCACCCTCCTCGAGCTTCTGGTCGTCGTCGTGATCATTGGCGTGATCATTTCCGCGGCGACGCTCTCCGTCGGCGTCCTGGGCGGCGACCGCGAAGTAGAAGACGACACGCGACGGTTCTGGGCCGTGCTGCAACAGGCGCGCGAGGAAGCCGAACTGCAGGGGCTCGACATCGCGGTGTTCGTCTCGCAGGCAGCTTACGAATTTCTGCGCTTCGATTCGCGCCGCAACCAGTGGGTCGCCATCGAGGACGATCCGCTCTACCGGCCGCGTGAACTGCCGGAAGGTCTGCGTTATCGACTATGGCTCGACGGTCGCGAGATCGTACTGAAGCCGCAGGCGCCGGACCGCAGCGATGAAGACGAACACAAAAAGTGGCCGCCGCAAATCATGGTGCTCTCCAGCGGCGACATCATTCCGTTCGAACTGCACATCGAACGCGATGGCGCGCAGGCATTGTGGCGGATCGTCGGTTTACCGGACAACGATTTGCGCATCGAACGACGCGACGAACGCGACTGGAGCCTGGTCGCGCAGACCAAGGCGCCGGAAGAGGATGACCGACGTGCGTCGAATGCGCGATAACAGCAGAAAATCTCGGGCGGGTTTCACCCTGATCGAAGTGCTCGCCGCACTCGTCATCGTGTCGCTCGGCATGCTTGGCGTGATCACAGCAGTCGGTCAGACGGCGAGCAACAGTACGTACCTGCGCGAGAAGACGATCGCACATTGGGTCGCGATGAACCGGCTGACCGAAGCGCGACTGCAGCCCGCGGCGCCGAAGGTCGATAAGTCCTCGGACGAAGTCGAGATGGCGGGTCGTCGGTGGCGCTGGACGATGAACGTCACGCAGACGCCCGTCGAAACCATCCGTCGCATCGATGTCAGCGTTCGCCCGTTGGAAGCCGATGAAGACTCATCACTTGCGTCCGTGACGGGTTTTTATGGAGCGGCGATCGCACCGCCGGGATCGACAATAGTTTCCTGGCAAAGCCAGGGCCCGCCGGGCGGGCCGGGGCGCGACCCTGAGGGCGGCGACCCCAAGGAGCCGCCTCCTGATGATGAGGACGATCCGCGGCCTTCGCCCGACCCAGATCCGGGTCTCGATCCGGAGCCTCCACCGGAGCCGGAGCCGGAGCCGGACCGGTGAACTGTCGAGAAAACGGCGCACATGCGGGGCGCTGGCTTTGTGGCCGGCAGCGCCGGTGCGGGCGCACTATCGTTCATGCCTGCAGCCATCAGGCTGGATTCACGCTCCTGGAAGTACTGATCGCGGTCGCGATCTTCGTCATCGTGGGAGCGATGGCGATGGGCGGCTATAACGAACTCGTGAAGCAGAGCGAGATCGTCGAACTCAACGCAAATCGAACGCGCGCCGTGCAACGAACGGTGCAGCGTATGGCGCAGGATTTCGCGACGCTCGAACCACGACCGGTGCGCGAACCCATTGGCGACTCAGTTGAACCTGCACTGCGCGCCGACGCGCGCTCGGAACAGCTTGCGGATCTCACGCACTCGGGTTGGTCGAATCCGGCGGGCGTATCGCGATCGACCTTGCAGCGCGTTTCGTATCGACTGGAAAATAACAAGCTCAGGCGCGATTACTGGGTCGTGCTCGATCGCACTCTGACAGGAGAGCCTGTCAGCACTGTGATGCTCGACCGCGTACGCGCCGTGGGTATGCGCTTCATGGATGGGAATCAGACGTGGCACGAGCAGTGGCCGCCGCTCGGCTCATCCGATCCGGAACTGCCGCGCACGCGACCCATCGCTGTGGAGATCACGCTCGAACTCGAGGACTGGGGAAAGATTGTGAGATTGATCGAGGTGGCGGGATGACCCGCCGTCACGGGCTACCGGGTATGGGCTACGGGTTGCGCCGTCAACTCGGCGTTGCGCTGATCACGGCTGTGCTCATCGTCGCGCTCGCAACGATTCTCGCTGTGAGCGTCGGCTTCAAGGGCTATCTCGATCAGCGCCGCACCGCGACCACGTTCGCGCTCGATCAGGCGTATGAAGTGGCGCTTGGCGGTGAAGCGTGGGCCGCCGATTCCTTGCGGCGCGATGCACTGCAGAGCCCCAAGACCGACGACTTTACCGAAGAGTGGGCGACGCCGATTCCGCCGATTCCGATCGAAGGCGGAGAATTTCAGGGTGTGCTCGAAGACATGCAGGGACGATTCAATCTCAACAGTCTGGTGATCGTGCAGGGCGGAAAATCCACGGTTGATGATCTCGCCGTGAAGCGCCTGGGCCGACTACTCGAGATTCTGGAGCTCGAAGAGAAGTGGGCCAGCATCATCGCTGACTGGATCGATTCAGATACGAATGAGGGATTTCCCAGCGGCGCCGAGGATTCGGCTTACACAAGTCTGACGCCGCCATATCGAGCGGCGAATATGCCGATCACGCGCACCAGCGAATTGCTTGCTCTGCCGGATTTCGGGATCGAGCGATATCAGAAGCTGGAGCCGTTCGTTACGGCGTTGCCCGTCGGGACGCCGATCAATCTGTGCACGGCCGCGCCGGAGGTGCTCGATTCGATTGTCGAAGGACAAATCGAATACACGCTCGGACGCGAGACCACGGGCGAGCTTCGTCAGCAACGTTGCCATCCGAGCAAAACCGATTTCGAGAGCAGATTGACGGATGAGCAGAAGCAGGAGATCAACGACGTGATCGGCGAGACGAGTTCGTACTTCCGCTCCACCATCTGGGTCACTATTGGCACTACTCAGTTCACCCTGTACAGTCTGTTGCTCCGCACCGAGACTAAACTCGTCCGTCCCATACTAAGAAGCTACGGAACGCTCTGATGGCCGAAGTTCTCGTCGTTCGCCTGCTGGCTTCCACCTCGCCTGACTCTACTACAGCCGAATGGCTCGTCATGGACAGCTCAGGCGGACGCCGCGGCGAGGTTCAATCCGGCGACGTTTCGAATGCGGCGTCGCAGGCCGCCGGTCGAAAAGTTTTCGTGCTGGTTCCCGGCGCGGACGCCTTGCTTGCCGAGCCCGTGTTGCCGCTGAAAAGCGGCGCGAAGCTCGCTCAGGTCGTTCCGTTCGCGCTCGAAGAACAGCTCGCCGCCGACATCGAAGACCAGCACTTCGCCGTGGGCAAGCGTGAAGGACGCGCGGGCACACCGGTTTCAGTCGTATCGCACGAGCGAATGGAAAGCTGGCGCGCGCTGTTGTCGGGCGCGGGATTGTCGACTGACGCGTGGTATGCCGAAACGGCTGCGTTGCCTCGAACGCCGAGTGGAGTGACGCTGCTGATCGACGGCGGCCGGGTTTACGTGCGTCGGGAAGATACGCCGGGCGCCGTACTCGAAATCGAACCGCTGATCGAAGGGCTGCAGCTCGCCCTCGCTTCGGGTGAAGAAGCGCGCGAGCACGTCACGATCTACGTCTCCGAAACCGACTACGAACGCGAACGCGATCTGCTCGAAGGACTACGCGAATTCACGGCCAGCCTGCAACTGAAACTGTTGCCCGACGGACCGTTGCCGCTGTTCGCCGCGAATATCCTGCAGCGCGCGCCCGTCAATCTCCTGCAGGGCCGTTACGCTACGAAGACGAAGCTGAACGTCTCCTTCGCACCGTGGCGCTACGCGGCGGTGCTCGCTGTCATCTTCTTCGCCGCGCACCTGGGCCTGAAATCGTGGCAATACTTCCATTTCAGAGGCGAGGAAGCCGCCCTCGATGACGAGATCACGCAAATTTTCCAGCAGGCGATGCCCGGCGCTCCGGCGCCCGAACCGTCAGCAGCTCGCAAGGCGATGGAGCTGCGGCTCGCCCAACTGCGCGGCGCCGCGCCGGTGAGCGGGATGATGCTGGCGCTCGCGACGCTCAGTGAAGCAATGTCGCAGACGCCCGGCGCTACTATCGAGGCGCTCTCTTACCGGAACAATACGACGGACCTGCGTGTGCTCGCGCCTTCCGTCGATGCACTCGACCGGATACGGCAGGTTGCGACCGAGCGCGGCGTCAGCGCCGAGATTCAATCCGCCAGTCCACGCGAGTCGAAATTCGAAGGCAGACTCCAGTTCAAGAGCTCTGGAGTCTGACCGTGCAAAAACTCAAGGACTGGTTCTATTCATTGAAGCCGCGCGAACGAGCGATCGTCGGTGCGGGCGCAGTATTGCTCGCACTCGCCGCGATCTACATGCTCGCCCTGGCGCCCCTTTACACGGCGGTGAACGCGAGCGCCGAACGCGTCGCAAGCAAGGAAGGCGATCTCGCGTGGATGCGCAGCGTCGCGGGCGAAATGATTGCGCTCGGCGCGAATGCACCCGCCGCGGCCGTACCGAGCGGCGAATCACTCGTCGTGCTCATCGATCGCGCCGCGCGCGAGTGCGGTCTGAGCTCGGCCCTGACAGGACAAACGCCGAACGGCGAGACGGGTATTCGCGTGCGACTGGAGTCCGCCGAGTTCGACAAGCTGATGGTGTGCCTCGCGAATCTGCAGCAAGTGCACACGGTGGCCATCGAGTCTGCAACGATCGATCGGACGGCCAAGCCCGGCCTCGTGAACGCGAGCCTGGTGCTGAATCGCGCCGGCGCATAGATTATGAGGACTCGCTCATGAGGCGGTGGTGGCCGCTCCTCGCACTTGGGCTCGTCGCCTTCGTGGTGTTCGCTCTCGTCACACTGCCCGCACGCGTCGTTCTCTCGCAATTCGAATCATCCGGTGTTCACGCGGCGGGCGTCTCAGGCACGGCCTGGAACGGACGCGCCGAGGTACTGATCATCAACGGTATTCGAATCGGCGGCGTCGAATGGGATCTTCATGTAGCGCCTCTCTTCGCCGCGCGGCTCGATGCCGATGTAAAGGTCACGCGCGTCGACGGCTTCATGCAGACCGAATTGACCGCTGCTCCGTCGGGTCGCGTCACCTTCAGCGATCTCACCGGGTCGCTGGCGTTCAGCGGTTTGCCGCCGAACATCATTCGCGGCGGCTGGACGGGCGCGCTGAATCTGAAGCTTACGCAGCTCGTTCTTGAGAACGGGTGGCCGGTATCCGCGGAAGGTACGGTCGAGGCTATCGATGTCACCGGGCCGGCGAGCAAGCCGGTGAATATGGGCAGCTATAAAGTGACGTTCCCTGCAGAGGCGACCGAGGCCGAAACGCTGAACGGCGCACTCGCGGATATAGGCGGTCCGCTGCAGATCAGCGGCACACTGCAGCTCAAGGCGGCGGATCGCAGCTATCTCATTAATGGTCTGATTGCGGCGCGTCCCGATGCACCGCGCGACGTGGTGAACTCTCTGCAGATTCTCGGTCCGCCCGACGAGGACGGGCGTCGTCCGTTTGGACTCGAAGGAACAATGTGATCGCGAGACGAGAATGAACGCCTCGTCCGATCCGCCTCAGCTCCATTTCCCAGGTTGCTTCTGGCGCTCCTCGAAATAGCGATCCGTTGCGTTGATCAGTTTCTGCTGTTCCGCGTTCATGGAACCATCCAGCGCGGCGACCCTGCGCATCATCCGCAACAGCGCGGCGGCCGAGTCGGGCTCAAAGCGCGATGCGCTGCGTTCCATGATCTTGTCGAGACAATCGACGAGATAGATTTCGTCGCGGATCAGATGCGAACTGGCAAGCAGAAGGTCGCTCGCTGCATCGCGTGAAATTCCGAACTCGTCCTGAAACATTCCGAGCAGCTCCTTCTTCTGATCGGACGTGATAGCGCCGTCCGCTTTCGCTACGCCAAGGAGGAGCACGGCGGCGACGTCCATCGGGCGATCCAGTTTGTAGATCGGTCGGCCGCCATAGGTTTGACGCCACTGCCAGCGTCGATAGGCGGCAAACGGGTTCAGCGAATCGAAACTGAAGCCGGAGCGCTGCAGCGAATTCAGCGCCCAGAATAGCCCCGCCAGAGCGGTGATGACCGCAATAACGATGTGCATGCTCCCACCTGTTGTCGATCTTTCGCGCGCGAATTTACCATCGCCCGCCACTGCGCTCTGAGACGCCGTTCATACGTTCCGGCGACGTCCGTCTCAGGCGACGGCCACTTCCCGCCACTGCTTCATGAGCGGGAAGTACAACGCTGCACGAATCGCCTGCGTCGGCCGAAATGCTTGCATGAGCCGCGCGTAGCGGGCGAGCTGAGGTCGATAGCGCGCCGCCTCTTCATCCAGAAACACATCGAGACCGCCGCCCTCATGCGTGCTGGTCTTGAAGTCCACGATCCAGCGCACCCCCTGGCCGTCGACGAAGGTGCGATCGATGACGCCCTCGATTATTTTGCCGTCCAGCGCTCCGCTCAACGCCAGTTCGGACTCTGCTTCCTGAATTCCGTCCTCGAGTCCGAGCAGCCACCGCCCGCGCGCGTCGTCCAACGTTTGTTCAATGGCCGCGATCACTCGATCGCAGGCCGGCCCGCAGCGATCCGCCGGGACTCCGAGTTCTCCGAGTTCAACGACCAATCGCGCACGATTCGGCTGCGAACCTTCAATCGCAGGTTGGGCGCCGCCGCGACGGACCAGGCGCTCCAGTTCACGATGCACGAGCGTACCGATGTGACGGCTCGTCTGCGTCACCCAATCGAACTGCGGACGCTGCGCTGTGATATCTATGAGGGGCTCAAGAGCGGCGCTCGAGGGCGGGGGCGCACGCGGAATCGTCCACTCGAGCGGCAGACGCCGAAGCACCTGTACGGCGGCGGGCGCGTACGCGGCTCGTTCACCGGATGCAGGCGCCGCGGCTTCAAAGGCAGGCGCCAGCGCGCGCCAGAGCATGCCGAGCATGGAGCCCTTCCGCGGCTCTCGAATCGTTGCGGCGCCATCGCGGACGTTCGCCTGCACGGCGCCCAGCAGGTGCAGCTCGCGTTTCGCTCGCGTCACCGCCACATATAACAGGCGCGCTCGCTCACGCAGCACGCGCTGCCGCTCGAGTAATTCAATCCATCGGTAGATCGGGTCCGCTGCGCTGCCTTCCGCCTTGATCGGGGCGAGAACCATCCCGCCCTCGCGCCCGGCGATGCGTGTCCAGCGCAGCAGCTCCCGATCTTCGGCGCGCATCCAGCGATGCAGGCCGGGAAGAATAACGGTCTCGAACTCGAGCCCCTTTGCCGCGTGTATCGTCATCACCTCGACGCGCGCCTTGCCTGGCGGCCGCGGTTGCGCGAAGAGCCGATCAAGCTGCTCTTCGAGGCGCGCGACGTCCTCCAGGTCTCCCGCCGTTTCAATGTCATCCAGTCGTCGGAAGAATGCTTCCGCATCATCGAGATCCTGCTCCCGAGCAGCAGTTGCGGGACCGCCGAGCGCGTTCCACGTGCGCTCGACCCAGATGCGCAGCGGCCAGCGACCCCGTTCGGCGAGCGCGGCGCTCAGCGTCGAATACGTGCGCGCCACGCGTGCATGGCCGTCGGCAGACAGGCTGTCTGATGAGGATTGCAACGCCCTGCCGGCGGCTTCGGCGACGGTGAGCGCCGCCTCATCGGCGGCAAGCGCGTGCAGATCGGCAAGCGTAAGACCGCACCAGGGCGCACGCAGTACGGCGAACCAGGCGGTTCGATCCGCCAGATGAACCAGCGCGCGAGTCAGCGCGATCAGATCCTGCACGACCGGACGCTCACGGAGCCGTTCGATGTCGATGGCCTGAAACTCGACGCGAGCAGCGCTCAGTTCGCGCGCAATGGCTTCGACGTGCGTCCGCGCGGTCACAAGAATCGCGATAGTTCCCTGCGGGTCACGCTCCAGTGCATCCTGCACGATCTCGCGAACGCATATCGCCTCTGCAACGGCGTCCGCATTGATGAACGGATGCACATTCACTTCGCCGCGCGCGCCACTCAGTGCTGCAACGCTCGGGCTGTACTTCACCGCGCCCTGCTCCGGATCGCTCCGGGGCGCGAGCACCTCCGGGAAGGCCCCGTTGACCCATTCGACGATGGCCGGCGCGGAGCGGAAGTTCGCCGCCAGCGTCAACGGCTCGAGCCTGATGTTGCGCAAACCATGCTGCTGGAGTTCGAGGAAGAGGCCGACCTCAGCCTGTCGAAAGCGATAGATCGACTGCATCGGATCCCCGACGCAGAACAGCGTGCGGCCGTCGCCGCCAGCCCACCCTTCGGTCATCCGCTCCAGCAGATCGAGCTGCGCGAACGATGTGTCTTGGAACTCGTCGACGAGGATGTGCTGCAGGCGATAGTCGAAAGCCAACGCCAGATCGGTCGGCTCCTCGGGCGTGCCGAGCGCCTGCAGTGCGCGTAGGGCCACTTCGACGTAGTCCGCCGCGCCTTGCGCCTGAAAAGCTAGCTGCAGTTCGGCGACGGCGGCCGGCAATAGCGCGAGCAGTGCTTCGAGGATGCGCCACTGTTCCTCGGCATAGACCGGATCCGGCAGCGTCTGCACGACGCTGAGTTGTTCGCACAAGAACGGATCTGTGCTCAGCGCCTTGAGCACACTCAACATACGCGCCTTGAACTCGCGATTCGTGGTCGGAAAGCCCTGACGCGCAGTGACGGTCGCGTACAGATCGCCATCCTGCTTGAACAACATCGCAGCGGTCGCCCGCCATAGCGGCAGGCAATCGCTATCGGCGCCGAGGGGCGCCGAACAGCTCATGCATGCTTCCAGGAGCGCACGGCGTGCAGGCGGCAGCACGCCATTCGCCAACAGATTGCCGGCCGCATACTGGGTGAGTTCCAGCAGATCGCGACGACGATCCTCGCTCAAGGCTTCGCACAACAGCGCGAGATGCCGGCCTGCCAGCCGGTGCAAGGTCTGCTCGAGCACCGCGCGCAAGTCAGTGCTCGCCCGTGCGCGCACCACTGGATGCAACCATTGATCGCGCTTCGCCAGCAGGTCGCTCAGCAAGAGGACGAGTCGATCGACGCGATTGCCGAGATGCACGATCAGAGCTTCGAGGTTTACAGAGGTCGCGGACTCGTCGCCCAATCTTTCAATGAGTCGCCGACAGGCTGCTTCGTAGAGCGGCGACGTATCGGCGGTAGGTTCCAGCGCCGAACCGGTCCCGGCGAGCACCGGAAGTCGACGTGCGAGCGCCGCGTTCAATGCGTCGATGGTCTGAACGCGCAGGCGTGCAGGATGCTGCGCGAGCCGCCACTCATGCCGGGCGTCCATTGCACGTACGGCTCGCGCGAGTTCCCAGGTCGTGCGTTTGTGCGCCGATTCAGGCGCAGCGCCGGACGCCGCCTCGAACGCCTGCAGTAAGCGCTGATGCATTTCGGCCGCCGATTTGCGGGTAAAGGTGATGGCGAGAATCTGTTCGGGAGATTCCACCGTCGCAAGCAAGCGCAAATAGCGCTGCGTCAGCAGTTCGGTCTTGCCAGAGCCCGCCGGCGCCTGAACGATGAACGAACGACGTGGATCGAGCGCCGCGTTACGAGCTGCGGAGTCGCTATTCATCGGGTTGCGCCTCGCCCGCCCGCTCGTATAGCGCCCGCTCGTGAATCCTGCACAGCGTGCTCAGATTGCAGCTCGCGCACTCCATCGGCAGTGGATCCACGCTTGCGTCGCCCGCAACGTAGCGCTCGGCGAGTCGCGTCAGCGTGAAGCGCCACTGATGCATCAACGCTTCCCAATCGATGGGGTCGCCGAGATCGACGCGGATTCCGGCCGGATAAGGCGCCACGCCGGCGCCGACGTCGGCGCCGTTGCTCCAACCGCGATACTCGACAGCGCCGGGCGCCAGCACGACATAGGCCAACGCACTCAGACGATCGGCGTGCGCCAGACCGTACAGCGGCAACTGTGGACGTGAAGGCCGGCCTGGCCACACATCGAGCCAGTCTCGGGGCCGGTGCGAATCGCCGAGTTTGTAGTCGATGAGCAGCTCGCCGCCGTCCGCGAGTTCATCGATGCGATCCGGGCGCAACGTGATCGCCAGGCCGCCGATCGCGTAGGGCTCGGCCGCTTCGGCGAATCGAATCGTGAAGGGCGGTCGCTGTTTCTCCAGCGTGAGCAGTCGCATGATCTGGCCTACGGCGCTCTCAATCTCGAGCGTCGCCAGGCGATTGCGATGACGCGTCGTGGGTCGCAGCGCCTGCGCCGCCAGGCGTGATGCAGATTCTCGCACGCGATCCTCGAGCGCCCGGTCCTCGAGGCCCAGCAGCGCCTCCTGCGTTTGCAGCCCACCCCAGACTTCGAACAGCACTCGATGCAGGAGCGCGCCGCGATCGAGCGGCTCGACGCCGAGACTGACGCGCGGCAACGGTCTTGCGCGCAAGCGCAACTCGGCCTGCGCGCGAAACGGGCAGCGCGATTGCAGTTCGAGAATCCTCGCCCCGCCCCGCGCCGCCTCGGACGGCAGCGCCGGCGCGCGATCATCCTGCAAGGTTGCGAGCGCGGGTCGGCGCTCGAAGACGATGTTGCGCAATGACGCTGTTCGCACCGGCGGCAGGGTCTCGATCTGCGCGGTGCGCACGCTTGCAAGAAGCGGGCTCATGCTGAGTTCGGCGTCGCCATCGCGCTGCGGCCAACTCAACACGATTGCATCGCCACTCCTGGTCCAGCGCCGTAATTGCAGAGCGGCCTGCTGCAGGATTCCATCGGGTGAGGCCTCCGGCATGCCCGCCGCGCGTTGCAGCTCCAGCGGAATCAGAGGATCGGGGTTGATCGGCGCCGGCAACCGATCGGCAGTCAGACCCGCAACCCACAACGCATCGAATTGCATGCCGGCGCTCGTGTTCGCATCGATGACCGTGACCGCCGCGACGCTCGTCTCAGGCTCGAACGGCGTGTCGCGCAACAGGTCCTGCAGTCGCCCCAGCGCTCGTTGCATGCTCATGCGGCTCGTCACGGCGTCGAGAGCGCCAAATTCCGCGAGCGCGGCCTGAAACTTCTCGAGCGTCTGATGCTCGACGCTGCTCAGGGTGCGATCGCCCGGCCAGGCAATGCTGAGCAGCATCGCCTGAAAGCGTTCGGCCCATTGGCTCGCTGATGCGGCCGCCAGATTGTCGCTATGGCCGCCGCGAAGCATGCTGGTCAACTGTCGCGCTGCAAGTTGCAGCTGCTCGCATCCGGTGACGCCGGCCCAGCGCTCCATCTCGAACCAGTCCCACCGATCGCGTTGCTCCTCTCGCAGGCGCAGGTCCGCGAGTGCGCGCTGCGCGCGCTGTTCCTCGCCTCCACCTATGAAGGGTGAGCGCAAAATGCGCCCCGCATGCGTGCTGGAGCGGTCGCCAGCGGCAAGCTGCAACACCAGGAGCGCCGCATCGACGAGCGGATAATCGGACAGCGGGGCCGGCGCCGCGACGATGACGGGCAATGAAACCGCGCGGCTATCTATGTGGCGCATTCCAGGCGCGAATACGTCTTCGAACGCCCTGCGAGCTTCGTCGCGGCGCGTTTGCAGATCTCCGATGATCACGCCGATTTCGCCGACGCCCGCCTCGACCTGGGTCCGCGCCCAGTACGCTGCGAGTTCGATCTCTGTATCCGCGTCAGCGGCGCTGACCAGAGATATCCTCGCCGCAGTTCGGGTTGTCTCTTCGGGGTCGACGATCAGGTCTGATGCACGCCAGCGCTCGATCAATCGGGCCATTGCAGGCGGGGTCACATCGAAACCGGCAAACGCGAGTCGTTCCTGCGGAATGAATTCCGAGTCGTGCGCCCAATGCGCGAGCCGCGCTTCATCGA
The DNA here is from genome assembly GCA_050738395.1 of Steroidobacter sp. Lineage (GTDB taxonomy): Bacteria > Pseudomonadota > Gammaproteobacteria > Steroidobacterales > Steroidobacteraceae > Steroidobacter. The sequence continues at coordinate 3,104 of JBOHZJ010000249.1, read as the reverse complement.
TCGCATCGAGCGTTTCGCAGCGACTCTCAAATTCACCGCACCAGGCGTACAACGCCGTCGCTTCGGGCGTATCGAACGCTCGCAGGCGTTCGAACGGAATCAGGTAGTCGTGTAGCTTTCGCCAGCTGCGTGCGGCCAGTCGTGCGGCGTTCGACGGATTGAGCAGGTCACGCGCCGACCGGCTGCTCGTGACCACGTCGTCCCAGAGAACGCGAGCCTGCGCAGTCGACAACACTCTGGATTGCGGCCCTTCCGCCACAGTGCGCGCTTCAAGTCGTTGCTGTCGCAGCCACGCGCCCCATGGCAACGCCCGCGGCGTTCGCCAGACGGCTAAGCCTTGTTGCTGGGCATGGCGCGCATAGCCGACGCGCACGGCATGCGCGAGCCGGCGACTGGCGGCGAGAACGACCACGTTCTGATCGAGAAGCGCGTTGAGATGCAAGGTGATGGCGAAGTTCTGAAGGGACCCTGCGATGATAGACGACGCCGACGGCCGCAAGGATCACGGGAGCAGGAACAATGGCCGCAAAAGGCGCAAAAGGCGGGAGATGAGATCAGCAGGAGTAAATGGAGTACGAGACGTCGGACCGTCGGCTTGCGCCGTCGCTCTGTTGATTGATTCTTTTTGTGCTTTTTGCGCTTTTTTGCGGCTAACCTCTCTTATTCATTTAGCCACGACTTTCAACTCAGGTGCGGCGCGCGAAGCTGGCTCCGATCCAGACGCGTAGCTATCCAGCAGTTCTTCCATGCGCCTGAAAACGTCCGCAAGCACTTCCGGCGTCGGCAGATTCGTAATCCGGAAGTGCGTTTTGTAGGGCGCGTTGAAGCTCGTGCCCGGCGCCAGCAGAACATGCTTGTGTTCGAGCAGGTCCATCGCGAACTGCTGATCGTCGAAGCCCGGCAGAGCGTCGTCCTGCACACCGACGAATGCGTAGATCGCGCCGCGCGGCGCATGCACCTGCAGATATTTGCTTTTCGCAACGCCGTCCAGGATCGCTTGACGCGATTCGTAAAGACGTCCGCCCGGACGCGTGAGCTCGTAAATGCTCTGATAGCCGCCGAGCGCGGTCTGCACCGCCCACTGGCCGGGCACATTGCTGCACAGACGCAACGACGAGAGCTTATCGAGCGCGCTCAGATATTCGCGCGCAGGTTCGACCTCGCCTGAGAATGCAACCCAACCCACGCGATAGCCGCAGGCGCGATACACCTTGGACAAACCCGACATCGTTGCGCACAGCGCGCCGTGCACGAGCGTCGCCATCGGCGTGAACTCGGCGCCGTCATACAGTATCTGATCGTAGATCTCATCGCTGAAAACGACCAGGTGATGGCGCTCAGCGATACGCGCGATCGCTTCCAGCGTGGCGCGCGAGTAGACCGCACCAGTCGGATTGTTCGGATTGATTACGACGATCGCACGTGTACGGCTGCTGATCAGCGCCTCGATGTCCTGCGGATCCGGTTCAAAGTTGTTTTCCGGCCGGCACGGATAGTGAACCGCCCTGCCGCGATTCAGATTCACGGCGGCTGTCCACAGCGGGTAGTCCGGGCTCGGTACGAGCACTTCGTCGTCACTGGACAACAATGCGCGCAGGACGAGATCGATGAGCTCGCTGACGCCATTCCCCATGAACACATCGTCGGCGCTCACGCCGCGCACACCGCGGCTCTGCTGCTGCATCACCACGGCTTCACGCGCCGGGAAGATTCCCTTCTGGTGGCAGTACGCCTCGCTCGCCTTGAGATTCTCGATCATCGCGAGGCGCATCGTCTCCGGTGTACGAAAGCCGAACACGCCGGGGTTGCCGATATTGAGCGGCACGATCTCGTAGCCGAGCCGCTCCATCTCATTCGCCCGCCGCGCAAGATCGCCGCGAATTTCATACTTCACGTTTGCAAGGCCGGAGCTGGGGCGAATGGTGCGCATGGGAAAGGCTACTGGCTACGGGAAACAGGCCACAGGTAGAAACATATCAGAACCGTTTCGATGAGAACCGATACGGCCATCACGTCGGTCCGAGGCGCTGAATGCGTTCGCAGGACTGGCTTTGGCTGTAGCCCGTCGCCTGAAGCCTGTCGCCCTCTCCTCAATGCTCCATCAACAACGATCCAAATCCGTCGATCTTGTCGTCGATGCCGCTGGTGCGCAGCGCATGCCAGTAGGTGCAGGTATTGACGGCTAGCACGGGTTTGCCGAGCCAGCGCTCCGCCTCGGCGGCGACTCTGGCGAAGGCGAGATTCGTGCCGACCTGAATGATGAGTTCGACGCTGGAATCGTCTGCTTCGCGGACAGCGCGGCGCAGCCGTTCGGGTGACTCGTGCGCCATCAGCAGCGGACTGTTGGACTTGAGTCCCAGTAGATTGACGACTTCAAAGCCGCTGTCGGTAAAGGTGCGCCGGACCTGCGCATCGCCGGAGGGCATATAAGGAGTGATCAGGCTGATGCGGCGGATGCCGCCGTATCGCTGAATTGCCGCCTGGCAGGCCTGAGCGCCGAGAATCACTTTGACGCCAGCGCGCGATTCGAGATGTGACTGCAGGGCGTTCGCGTCCATCGTTCCCTCCCAGAAGGTCTCGGCGGACATACCCAGAATCACGGCGGCCGGCGAACAAGCCATCGCGGTGTCGAGCGCGGTCTCAATCGACCCGCGGACCGCATTCATCATCGTCGCGAACTCGTCCTCCGTGCCGACCGGTGTATCCGGTATCAGCACCCGCGCCATCTGATTCGTTACGCCTGACGGCCGCATCGCGTCGTATTCCGGCTGTACGATCGTATTGGACGCCGGCGCGATGACGCCGAACTTCAGACGTGGAGCGAGTGCGTCGGGCATTTCTGTGGAAGCGGTTGGCGGTTGGCGGTTGGCGGTTAGTCTAGCGGCTCTCGCCGAGCAACGGCCGGAGTCATTCTGCAATGTAGGATCTTGGAGTGTTTGTTCTGGCTTCTCACTAACCGCCAACCGCTACCGCTAACCGCTTCCGTATGGTTTGACTCATGCGCTACGTTCCAGTAGCGTCCCCCGCCGCTGCCCGGCGGGCGGTTTTCGCGGCTTCTCGCCTCCCCTTGAGTCTTGATCGCTGCGTTCGCGGCGAGATCGGGT
>JBOHZJ010000248.1:0-9847 GCA_050738395.1 Steroidobacter sp. | reverse complement strand
ACACGCAGTCCACCTTGCGAACATACAAGGGGATGCGACGGAGAAATGCGGGCGGCCATCAACCACTGCACGCCGCCGCGCCCGACGTCTTCCCCTGCTGCGCCTGCCAGAGCGCCGCGTAATGACTGCCGTGCGCCAGCAGTTCTTCGTGCCCGCCACGTTCGATGATCCGGCCGTGATCCAGGACGAGAATCTCGTCCGCATGGATGATCGTCGACAGCCGGTGCGCAATGACCATCGTCGTACTCTTGCTCGACACGTCGAGCAGATTGCGCAGGATCTCGCGCTCGGTCTTTGTGTCCAGCGACGAAGTCGCCTCGTCGAACACAAAAATACGCGGCCGCTTCAGCGCCGCTCGTGCAATGGCGACCCGCTGCCGTTCCCCGCCCGACAGCTTGAGTCCACGCTCGCCGACCACAGTCTCGTAGCCTTCCGGCAGTCCCATGATGCAGTCGTGCAGACTGGCGATTCTGGCCGCTTCTTCGATCTCCGGCAGACTCGATCCGCAACGACCGAAGCCGATGTTGCTGGCGATTGTGTCGTGAAACAGCACCGTGTCCTGCGGCACCACGGCGATCGCCTGGCGCAACGCGGAGAGCGGCATCTCCGCAATGGGCTTGCCGTCCAACAGAATCCTTCCGGAGTCCGGCTGGTAGAGTCGAAAAAGCAGGCGGATCAGCGACGACTTCCCAGACCCGCTCACACCAACGACAGCGACCGTTCTCCCGGCGGGAATCCGGAAGCTCACGTCCTGTAGCACGACGCGGTCCGGCCGATAAGCGAAGCTGACTGCTTCGAATGTAAGCTCGCCTCGAGTGCCTGAGGCGCTCAATTGCGGCCAATCAGAATCCCCTTCCGCTCTTTCGCGGAACAGCTCGAGCATTCTCTGCAGGAACGCCAATCCCTGCGCGATGTCACGGACCGCAAAGCCAAGCATCTCCAGCGGCTGAGCGAGCCGCACGACGTAAGCGTTGACGAGTACGAAATCGCCGATCGTCATCGCGCCGCGCAGAACGTCCTGCGCTGCATACGTGAGCGAGACGCCGAGCGACAGCACAAAAATCGTCGCAATGAGCAGGCCGTTCAGCGCCCGACTGCGGTAAAAGCGGCGCCAGGCAGATTCTGTTCGGCCCAGGGCCCGGTCATAGCGATTGCACACGACCGGCTCGGCGTCGAAGTACTTCACGGTCTCGTAGTTCAGCAGACTGTCGGTGAGCACGGCGTGTGCATCGATGTGCGTCGTCGAAATGGTCGAAGCGGGCTCTTGAATGGCCGCGGCGCCGCGCTCGAAAGCAATTGCGTACGCCAGCGCGGCGAGTCCAAGTATCGATAGATAAACGCCGTGATCGAGATGCAGGAGCACGAGCGCGACCGCCGCCAGTTCCACCGTGACAGGTACGATGGTGTAAACCAGATGGGTGAGGAGCAGCTCATAACCCTGCATCCCCTTCTCAGAAATTTCCCCGATCGCGCCGGTCTTTCGATCCAGGTGAAAGCGCATCGGCAGATGCACGAGGTGCTCGAACAATCGTCGGCCTATATGACGGCGCACTCGCTGCTCTGCCTGACCGTGCATGAGCACGCGCATCTCCGTGAAGGATCGGACCAGGTACTGTCCGATCACATAGAGAACCACGAGTGCGCCCGGGGCAAGAAACGCCTGCCCACGCCCTGCACCTGTCAGCGAGTCGATCGCAAGCTTGAGCGCGATCGGCGTCAGCGCCGCCAGCAGCGCTGCGCCCGCAACAAAAGCGAGCGCCAGTAGCAGCCGTCGCTTCGCATATCGATCAGCCACGGTCCAGAGCAGTTGCAAAGCCTCTCGCAGGGTCTGGAGATTCCCTCGCGAGCCGTGCAATGCGCTGTCCGCGGCTGCTGCATGGTCGTTGCTCACGCGCTCGACCTCCGACTACGTCGAAGCCGGGCGTTCGGCGCGTCCAGAGCCCGACGTCATGGCGCTCGCATTGGAGAACGTCGTGAACTCGCCCTTCGGAGCGCCGTGCGCGCGCATGAATTCGAGATGCAGGCGAAAGATCATCTCGTCCGTACGCGGCAGTAGCCTTCTCTCTTCGCCGTCGAACGCATCGCACATGGTTTGCTGTAGGTCCTCCGGATCCAGCTCCTGCAAGGTGCAACCGGAAATTGCAAACGCCCGACGAGCCGCGTGCGATTCCATTCGACCCGGTACGTTCACAGCCAACCGCTCTGCTGCAATCGTCATGACGCTCTCCTTTGCTGCGTACCCTGCCATGCGGGGGCGCAGGAAAGAGGTCCGTGGAAATCGAGCAGCGGCTGTGCGGAGTCGTGGAATGCCGCGTCGATCCGCTCAAGCTGTTGATGTCTCCGCGAATAAACTGTGATCACAGTCTGCAGCCGGACAAAGCCGACGCGCCGAAGCGGCAGGTGTCAGAGCAAGGACTATTGGAGTATTGGGCGCCGGGGCAAGACGGGGCCGCCGTCCGCCCTCACTGGCTTATGTGCGCACTGGGAGTCTTACTGGGCATCAACGAATGTACTGACGCCTGAGTTTTCTCACCGAGCGATCTCTGCATACCCGAGTCCCTCGTAGAACTGCAGCTTGAGCGCATTGCATTCTCGTGGCGAAAGTGTGTTGAGCGCGCGTTCGATCTCATCGTGCGCCCTGATCCGAGCGACGTCCTCTTCGGGCAGGTCTTCCGTCGGCAACGACTCCAGCCACTTGGAATCGTGCGGATGACGTGAACGTGCCCGGATAGTCCATCCGCAGCGACGTTCGAGGCGATCGTGAACAAGTACGCCTGCGGATGCTCGGCCTGCTCAGTGCGCTCGTAACGCAGTAGCCGCAGGAATACCTCCTGAGCAATGTCGTCCAGATCGCCCGAGCGTGCCCCGCCTTTGCGATCAGAAACTTGCGCAGCGGAGATCGCCACTGGCGGAACCAGTCCGTCAACCGCCGCTTCGTTTCGGAGTCGGACGTTCAAGGCTCGTCGGCGCAATCGACTGCAGGACTCATAGGACCGCTTTACGTGCTGTTGAGGTCCCCTGCTTGGAGGGCTAGAGCGCAACATGCGTCTCCAGTTGACTACCCCCCTTCAGAGCCTGGAGTCGAGTTCGCTCGCTCGTTCCCAAATAATCCACGTCTGTCACTTATGTACGAGCAACGCTCGCAGCGCAAGCAAGACTGACTTCCTGATGCGCCAATGGTCCATACATCCGCGCGCGTACTCGTACGTACATCCGAGCACTATGGGCGCGGATTCTTTGCAACTCATTGATGCATCGAATGCAGCGGATGAATCCATTCTGAAATATTTTCGAGCGCGACTCTTCGAATGTCGCGAGCACCGATTGCTACATCTGCTCAGCTCGCTCTGTACGCGCGGCTTCACCGAATCGCGCTCTATTAACCCGTTGACCACAGTTCTCAACGAGTTCAGGTTCGCTTCGCCACCGCGCGGGTTGGCATTTCATCAACTGAACTGAAAGTGAAGGAGATCGTCATGATCGTCGAACTCGGTAATGTACGGACGGAAACGAAGCAGCCGAATGGTATCCAGAGAGTGGATGTTCCTGGGCAGAAGTTCCCGTAAGCCGATGAAGCGCTGATAGCGCGTGGTGTGCGGCGCCTATGCGCCGCACACTTTTTGCCATGTGCTCACAGTGAGAGATGAAGAGTCCGCGGGAGACGACGAAATGAAACCCGAATCCGTGGTCATCGATCTGGGTAGGGTGCGCGACCTTACTGGCGCGCCAGGAGGTACTTCGTTGATCGATGTGCCGGGAGACAAATGGCGCATTCCTCAGGCGAGCTATCACCGAAAGATCTCAAATCAAAGGTATTCAGAATGGACGCTTACTTTCTTCCCGACCACGTTCACGTCTGTCGCACCGATGACGGTGTCGTCTTTCTGGATCTGAAGTGCGAGCGATACTTTGGCTTAGGTGACGAGGAGACCAGCGCGCTATCGGGCTTCATATGTGAATGGCCCGTAGCGGGATACTCGAGCGGATCTACCGGCATAGTGGACCCACGAGAGGTGTTGAAGACATTGCTGACAAGAGGGCTTGTTACTCGTGATCGCGTGAACACGCGAGCGCCCCGCCTGTCGCCACTCGAACGCACTGACGCTATTCCCTTCAGAGGCGCCATTCACGATCCACCGCAGATCACAGTTAGCCACGTCGCGCGATTCCTCCTTTCGTGCGCGACGGCGTCAGCCCTTCTTCGCTGGCGCTCTCTCGAACGGATCGTAAGGCGCGTTCAACAACGTAAATTTCGCAGGAGCCGCGAAGCCGCTGTTCTTTCGCAGTCAGAACTCGTGGAGCTCGTCCGAGTCTTCCGACGGCTCACACCTCTGTTGTTCACGGCGTCGGGCGCATGTTTGTTCGATTCGTTGGCGCTGGTGGAGTTTCTCGCGAAATATCGCGTGTATCCGGTCTGGGCGATAGGTCTGCATACGAGGCCCTTCGGTGCACATAGCTGGGTCCAAGCTGGGGGCCTTGTGCTCAACGAAACGCTTGCGGAAGTCGAGGACTACACGCCGATCCTCGCTGTCTAAGTTGCGAGCGCGGTAGATCGCCACAGACTGGGGAGATGCAAGTGATTAGCTATATCGCTCTCGTGTGGAATCCCGAGGATGCAGAACAGACTCAAGCAGCAGCGTTAGTCCGTCGGCGCGTGCGCGCGAGCCCGACGGACTGGCGTGCGGTCTTGCGAGCTGAAGGACTCGAAGTGTTCTCCGACAAAAAGCGCGAAAGCGAGGGCGAGCTGTTGTCGCTTCCCGACGCTCAGGGACTCGTGCTTGGATCGTTATTCACTCGCGCGAAGGACCCGCAGGACGGTTCAATGAAGTGTCACGACATCGCTCCTGCAGAGGCAACGAATATCCTGTCCAGCGGCGGTCGCTGGCTCATCGATCGATATTGGGGCTCGTACGTAGCGTTCCTGCGCGGCCGTGAGTCGCACAAAACGTGGATAGTTCGGAGTCCGGCAGGTCATCTGCCCTGCCTCTCAGCGACATTCCAGCATCTCCACATCTTTTTCTCATCGATGGAGGACTTTGCGCAACTTGCCGTTCTCTCTCTATCAATCAACTGGGACTACGTCGCTGTATACGCCGCCTGTGGTCGCGTGCAATGTCGCGAGACGGGCATAAATGAGGTTGAAGAGCTGCAACTCGGAGAATGCAAAGAAATTCGGGCGAATGGAGAGACGCGGCGCTTCTATTGGAACCCGGCCGATATCGCTCGCGAAGCGGCCCTGGAGGACGTACTTCAGGCGAGAACTGCACTCAGGGAAACAACACGGATGTGCGTTGATGCTTGGGCATCATGTCATGATCAAATCATCCAACGACTATCCGGCGGTATAGATTCATCCATCCTGACAGGATGTCTGCGCTCTTCAGCGAGGAACCCCAAGGTCGCTTGCGTAAACTTCTACACGAAGGGCGCCTTCGGCGACGAGCGCCAATATGCGCGCATAGTCGCGGCAGCTGCGGAGTTCGATCTGATCGAAGTGCGACGGAATTCCAGGCTCCCGCTTGCGACGTTGATGAACATGGAAAGAGCTGCAAGTCCGTTCGCGTACATATTGCGGCTAGGGTGGGAGGATGTAGAAACCCGACTCGCGAAGGAGCGAAAAGCATCTGCCGTGTTTGCTGGCACATTGGGCGACATCCTGTTCCAAATGCCGCCGGCGACCCCTGTGGCGACTGAGTATCTGCAGCGGTATGGGTTCAGTTCGGAATTCCTTCGAGTTGCGATGAACGCCGCGCAGATGGATCGCGTCTCTCTCTGGAGTGTCATACGCGCTGCCTTCGCGAATGGCTTGCGACACCCACCGACTCACTGGCTCCCCGGTGAATTCCAGGCCCGAGAGGTAATGCTTCTGACACCGGAGGCTGCGGAGGCCTTCGCTCGAGAGCCCCTGCGATTCGTGCATCCTTGGCTGCATTCTGTCGACGGCGTCCCGTTCGGAAAGCTCGTCCAAGTTTCTTGCCTCGCGTTCAACTCATCATACTGCGACGTGCTGCAGTCACTGGATGACCCGGTGCTTGTTCACCCATTCATCAGCGAACCAATGGTCGAGGTCTGCTTGCGGATCCCCAGTCATCTGATGGTCAGAGACGGTTGGGACCGAGCACTGGCGCGTGAGGCGTTTGCGCAGGAACTCCCTGATGAGATCAGGAAGCGAACCTCCAAGGGAAGCATGGACCTTTGGGCTCGAGAACTGGTCGCCCACAACGCCACATTCATTCGTGAAGCGCTCCTTGATGGAATTCTGGTGAAGGAGCGGTTAGTTGACCGGCAGAAGCTGGAACAATGCATGCCCGGAGTACCGACGAAGAATCCCCTGCCGATTGGTTGCTTCCTCGACTACGTGTGTGCCGAGGCGTGGCTCCGAGTATGGACCGAGAACAAGTGCCGGGCCGCGGCATGATGCAAGCGGAGCTACGAAGCGATCACCTGGTGGAGTCGCGACTTCGCGCGTGGAAACGCGCTTTGATAATTCTGATGGGAGGCGCCAATGTCTCCCCCTCCGCCGCGCTCAGGTGAATGCGACGCACGACCTCCATGCCGCGAATCACCCTGCCAAAGACTGCGAAACCCTGACCATCAGGATGACGCTTGCCGCCAAAGTCGAGTTCGGGCTGATCGCCCACGCAAACGAAGAACGCTGATGTCGCATCGTCGATGCCTGCCCGCGCCATCGAGAGTGCACCGTCCACATGTGTCAATCCGGTATCCAGCGTTCGTTCGAGCCGCAGATGGCCGAACGCATCGGCGTCCGAGTCTGGGTTCACATAGGCCTGAATCACCGCGATCGGCGTCGCTGCACTGCGCTGATTGTCAGGCCTGACGGTTCGGCCGAAGAATCCCCCGTCGTACTGCCCCGCAGCTACGTAGCGCTTGAAGTTCGTTGTCGTATTGGGCGCGTGCTCCACATCGAGCTCTATTTCGATCTCGCCGAGAGCCGTTTCCAAGGTTACGAACTGCGCGTGTCCGATCATGCTTGCGAGGTCTCCGGCGGAGGCGCCAATGACAGCGAAGATCATCGCGCAAGCAACGAGCCATCGAAAGCGTGCGCGCGTTTTCATTGAGGAGCGCCTTCGACCGACGCGAGTTGCTGCTTCCGTAATGCTCGCCATCGCACGTATTGGTCGCCCTTCTGAGGATCAGGGTCTTCGTACCCCTTCAGCCAGAACGTGAGCCAGTCGACGTTCCCTTGTTGAGAACTCAGACGCTCGAACGGTCGTTGGAGGTTGTGGGAAGCTCGGGGAAAACTAATCATTTCCACGGGTCGATTCATTCGCTTCAGTATGGCGAACGAATCCCAGTTGCAAGACGGCGCCTCGCCATGACTCTCGTATCGAATCGGGGTGCGGATTCTGTCGAGATGAAACAAGTACGAACGATCCTGCCAATTCCTCAGGCCTGAGCCCCAGAACGGTGCACCGATCTGATCCTCTCGCTCGAACTCAAGCATCGACGGATACGGCAGCCCCATCAGAATGGCGTAACAGTACGGGGTCATTGCCACTGAGTCCGCGACTGTCGCAGCCACAATTGGGTATGCCGAAAATGTGATGAACGTGTGCACGTACATTCCTGTTCGGCTGAATCCCACGAGCGCGACCTTTTTTCGGTCGATGAGCCCTGTGCGGTCGAGTGCATCGATGACATCTTCCAAAGCGGCAACGACAGCGTCCTTTTCGATCGGACTCTTGAGGATCACATCGGTGAAGAGCTCGCGCGCGGGTTCAAACACGAGGATCCCATGGCTTGCAGTCGCACGCGCCGCCATAGCCGTCGTGAGCACTCCGCCGGCATCCACTTCGAACTTCTGCGGGTCGAAGAACCCCAACTGGATTGCCAGGGGGTACGGGGTTCCGTCCTTGAAATCAGGTGGCAGGAACAGTCCGCCAGCCAAGGTGCGCCCTTGCCGGTCTTGCCAGGAGAAGGTTCTGACCGATCCAAGTTGCTTGTCTCGCAACTGAGGATTGAGAGCGGTGAACGCTCGGAGACGTGCTGTTTGCGGATCGGACGCGACGAGTTGAACGGGCGTGCTTGCATCCTGCTGCAATCGAACTTCGATCGGTGCATTGTGCTTTTCGTTTGGCTGACCTCTAAGATCGCGCTGTTCGCGCCATGCGCCCTCAATGCGCGCGTAGACTCTTTCACTAGCGCCAGCTGCGGGCGACTGCATCCGAACTACGATGCTGTCGTTGCTCGCCCAATCGATTGCAAATGCGCTCGCATCCACGGCGGGGCGGTCACCTGCAACGGTTTGCCGAAAGGGCGTGAGGTCCATGATCGGCGTCGTGAGTTCTGTGACGACCTCCACTTCGGCCGCATAGCTCGTGTGACTGCGCCGCTGCCGCTCCTCGAGCGAGACCGCGTCGAGCGGCAACAACGTGCTGGGCAAGAGTACACGTGAGCCATCCGGCGACCATTTCGGGTGATTCTCCGTTGGTGAGAGACCCAAAACGATCTGCGGCGCATTGAGGAGCGGCTTCACGCTGCCGCGTTTCAGATCTGCCAAGAACGCCTGGTTGATCCATTCGTCAGGGCCGAAGATGTAATGATGCCCCTGGTTATCGCCGGACGTCCGCAGGATCTCGGGAATTGCTGCGCGCTCCTCATGGAGGAACCGGTACCCGAACCACGCGGAAGGGTAGGTCGAGACCGGGATTTCCAGCACCGCCCGCGTAGCATCCGGCGAGAGCGCAATCGGCCTCGCTGCATTGCGCGTGAAGAGCGCCGGTTTCATCGCAATTGGAAATGCTCTTCCAGAAATCAGATCCATGACGAAGTAACGCACAACGAGGTCGGGACTCACCCTGGTGAGCTGCGTAGCATTCATCGCAGTAACCAGGTGGCCGCGCATGTCGCCTTCGGATCTGTCTACCGCCGAGTACGTGGAATAGACGAGCCGGTTGTGCGCCAACGATATGCTGAAAGCCGCAACATCGTCGGGCTGGTTTGTCAATCGCCGGAGCGTCTCAGACTCACAATCGAAAATGTATACCTGGCCTCCCTGATCTACAGTACGGCCAATGAACGCAACTTGGTTACTCTCTGACGCCCAAGTCACTTGATCAATGCCGGGAAGGTTCGACGACGTTTCGAATGTCGCGGCCAGTAGACTTTGGGGAGGTTCCTTACGCGTCAACTGATTGACAAATTTTCGGATGTCCTGCGTGCGATAGATATGAAGTGAGAACTCGTTGAGTCCCGTCTTGAGATTTCCCCGCCGCAACGTGACTGAGAAGTATCGATACGAAACCGAGAACTTGATCTTCGCAGTCGCGGCAAACTCGTCAGGATCGATAACGCGCGTCATTTCGATCGAGTCGCGAACCGTGAATGCAGATGCTGCGACACCCTCCCCCAGAGCAGTGGATACGAGTATCGTCAGAAGCGCCGCCATGAGCACCTGGGATCCACGGGCACGGACTACCAAGGGTGACGCCGCCAATCGGTCGAGCGCTTCAGTTGCAGCCGACCTCACCATTTCTTGGCAAAACGTAGTGCCGCGAAGCGGCCAAGCGGACTAGCGTTCTCTGCGTCATAGCCTAACTGCAACGGCGCAGAATTGAGCGCGGGCGGATCGCTGTCGAGCAGGTTAAGAACACTGAGCGAGACACTGAATCCGCGAAGCCACGAAAGCGATGGCTGACCCTCTGGCTGATATAGCAGTTGCATGTCGACAGTCGTCCACGACGCAACATCGCCTCCAAGGCTGTAGATCGAAGTTGGATCGTGATAATCGTCAACGTAGTTCACGAAAGTCGAAACTGACCAATCCTCTCTGGTCCATGTCATTGAACCGCGCAGGCGCAAATCCACCGGATGAAAGACTGTATTG
>JBOHZJ010000247.1:0-2607 GCA_050738395.1 Steroidobacter sp. | reverse complement strand
GGAGGAGCTGCGCCTCCATCTGGAACTCGCCGCCGAAGACGCACGGCGACGGGGCGATTCGCCAGACGATGCGGTACGGACCGCCCGACTCCGAGCTGGGAGTGTCCCGCAAACGCTAGAGGCACTGCACGACCAGCGGGGGCTGCCCTGGATCGAAGATCTGGCGCGGGACGTGCGCCACGGCCTGGTCGCCTTGAAAAGGAATCCAGCCTTCACGACCATTGCTGTCCTGACGCTGGCGCTTGGCGTTGGCGCCAACAGCGCGATCTTCAGCGTCGTCAACGCGGTGCTGCTCCGCCCGCTGCCCTATCATCAGCCCGACAGACTCGTGTCGGTCGGCTCGATGCTGGCGGGCGAGTACCTCTTTCTGCGAGACCAGACGAAATCGCTCCGAGAGATTGCCTTGTACCGGGCGAACGTTGGCTTCAATATCTCGCACGGCGGACACGCCGAGCGGGTCACAGGCGCGTACGTTGTCGGCCGATCTCTTCTCGACGCTTGGAATCTCTGCCGTCATCGGTCGTACACTTCGCGCAGGCGAAGAGCAGCCCGGCGAGAGCGGCGTGGTCATGCTCAGCCATGCACTGTGGCGTCAGCGCTTCGGGGCGGATGCACGCATCATCGGACGTGACGTCCTGATCGACAGCGAGCCCCGCAGAGTGGTTGGCGTGATGCCGTCCACCTTCAACTTCCCTTCGGCCCGTACACAGCTCTGGATTCCTTACGCGTTCGATCGCCGCGATGCTGCCGCCCTCTGGGGTGGTGGGCAGCGCGGTCAAAGCGTGGCCCGGCTCGCGCCTCAGACGACGCCGGCGCAGGCCCAAGCGGAGGTGCGCGCGCGCGCTCCGGAGCTGCGGAAGGCGAATACGTTGTGGGTATTTCCCCCTGCGTGGGGTACGAACCGTGAAGTGGTCCTGCTGCAAGACCGCCTCGTGGGCGACGTGCGTACTCGCCTGCTTGTCATTCTCGGCGCCGTGGGAATCGTGCTCCTTATCGCGTGCGCGAACGTCGCGAACCTCCTGCTCGCGCGCGCCAGCGCCCGGCAGCGGGAGGTCGCGATCCGCCGCGCATTGGGTGCCGGTCGCAGCCGCATCGTCCGACAGCTCTTGACCGAAAGCGTGGTGCTCGGCTTGATGGGGGGCACAGCCGGGTTGCTGCTGGCGCTCTGCAGCGTGCCAGTTCTAGTGAGCGGCATGTCCGCGGACATCCCACGAGTGGAGGAGATCGGCGTCAACCGCTCGGTTTTGGGTTTCACGCTTGTTCTCGGCTTGCTGACCGGCTTGACCTTCGGGGCCATTCCCGCGATCCGGTCGTCGCGGTCGGACGTGCAGGGCTCGCTGAAGTTGGACGATCGGGGTTCGAGTGCCACGTTCGGCCGTGCGGCCAGCCTGTTGGTTGTTGGCGAAATCGCTGTTGCGGCCTTGCTGGTGATTGGCGCAGGATTGCTGATCCGCAGCTTCGCCGAGCTTCTGCGTGTCGATCCCGGCTTCAGCTCAGAGCGGATCATCACAGCGCGCATCACGCCCCCGGAAACCCGTTACGCCGATGACGTCAGAACGCGAGTGTTCTACGGAGAGCTGCTGACGCGCGTGGGCGTGCTTCCCGGTGTCGAAGCGGTCGAGGCTACCAGCCATCTCCCGGTAGTGAGCGGCTGGGGCGGGTTCGCCTTCGAGGTGGAAGGAAAGCCGTACGAGCAGGGAACGGGCGCGCCGACGACCGCCGAACGTAGCGTCACGCCTGGATATCTGCAGATCATGGGCATTCCGCTCCTTCGGGGCCGCGCATTGGCGCACAGCGACGGGGAGCATACGCCGCATGTCGCGGTGATCAACGAAACGATGGCGCGCGAGCACTGGCCGGGTCAGGAACCGGTAGGCAAACGGCTGAAGCGGGTCTGGAACGATGAGTGGATCACGGTGGTGGGTGTGGTCGGCGATGTGAGATACGACGGCGTTGCGAGCGAGATCGAGCCAGAGATCTATCGGTCGTTCCTGCAGATGCCAGCCCACGACATGTCACTCGTCGTACGCGTCGCCCAGGATCCCATAACCCTGGCGGGTAGCCTCCGCGAGGAGGTGGCGTCCGTCGACCGAACGGTGCCTGTGAGCGATATCCGTACACTCGATCAGCTTCTCGCGAGCTCGGTTGCGACCTCGCGCTTCACGACGCTCCTTCTTGCCGCCTTTGCCACTGTGGCGCTCACGCTCGCGGCCATCGGAATCTACGGAGTGCTGTCATATGCGGTCAGTCGCCGCGCGCGCGAGATCGGCGTGCGGATGGCGCTGGGCGCACGACGGGGCGACGTCTTGCGCATGGTGCTGGGCCACGCCGCGTTGCTGGCCAGTGCGGGCATGGCTTGTGGAGTTGGCGCCGCTCTTGCGACCACGCACGTGCTGGAGGGGCTGCTCTTCGGAGTAAGTCGGACGGACGCCGCTACATTTGCCGTCGTGCCGATCTTGCTCGCTGGCGTCGCCTTGCTCGCCGCGTACCTTCCCGCCAGCCGGGCGACTCGCGTGGATCCGGCAATTGCGCTGCGCCTCGAGTAGGAGCAGCTGTGTTCGTCGCTACGTGGCGCGTGACTACCGAGAGTGGATGGCGGTACTGCGT
>JBOHZJ010000246.1:0-14712 GCA_050738395.1 Steroidobacter sp. | reverse complement strand
CGAATTGCCCTTTCAACTCGCGGGGCTCCCGGGATGAAACGCGTAGCGCCTCTGAACCAACCGCTAACCGCTAACCGCCAACCGCCATTTCAAAGAAAAGGGCCGGCGAACCGGCCCCTCATGTCAGCGGCCGAAGTTCATGCGCACGCTGACTCCGACATAGCGATCGGCGTCACGCGGGATGAGGTAGCGGTACGAGCCGCCCGGCCCGCCAGGCGTGATGAGCGAGGCATAGCTCTCGTCGAAGACATTGTTGATCATCAAGTTCACGCGATACCGCTCATCGTCGTCCACGAGCGCGATGTTCGCGTCCACCGTCGAATAGCTGGGAATGGTCAACGCCGGTCGCTGCACCGGATTGTTGTTGAGGTCGGAGACCTGTTCGTCGGTGTAGACGCCCGTTGCGCCGAACTCGAGATCGAACGAAGTTGGCAGCGCGACGCGCCAGTTCGCCGCGAGCGAGACCTTCCATTCCGGCGCGAGCGGCAGGCGCTCGCCTTTGCGAGTGTCGGTCGATGGCGAGCCCGGCGGCAGATTGAATTCGTCGATCTGCGCGTCGGTATAAGCGACGCCGCCCGACAGTGTGAAGTTGTCTGTGGGACGCGCGAGCAAGTCGAGTTCGACGCCCCGGGTTGAAATCGTGCCGGCGTTCGTGAGCCGCGTGATCACGACGCCATTCAGCAGATCGAAGTTGTTC
Organism: Steroidobacter sp.; assembly: GCA_050738395.1. Lineage (GTDB taxonomy): Bacteria > Pseudomonadota > Gammaproteobacteria > Steroidobacterales > Steroidobacteraceae > Steroidobacter. The sequence goes on along the minus strand of JBOHZJ010000246.1, from coordinate 14,015 downwards.
GCCTGGAAGTTGTCGTATTCAGCATAGAACACCGCCGTGTTGAAGAGCAGGCGCTGATCGAACAGCGTGGATTTCAAGCCCACCTCGTACGAGTCGGCCGTCTCCGCCTCGATCGCGTTGAGCTGATCCGGGTTCTGATTGAAGAACACGTTGAACGCCGGGCCCTTGTAGCCGCGCGCGTAGGTGGCGTAGCTCATGAGATCGTCGCTGAAATCGTACTGCACGCCTGCACGCGGCGAAAAATCGCTGTCGTCCGTGTTGAGGCGATAGCCCGAACCGTCCGTACGCACGCCCGGGCCCGGGATCAGCGAGCCGATGCGATCGTGATGCGCCGAGACTTCATCGCGCGTGTAGCGGCCGCCTGCGATGAGACGCAATGCATCGGTGACGTTGAACGTCGCCTGGCCGAACGCCGCGATGTTCTCGATCGTCGAGCCGAAGGTCGCCACCGAACTCGGGAACGTGAGCACGGATGAGCCGGGCGCGCACGGCGTGAGGCCGTTCGCAGGCGGCAACGTCGAGGCAGAGCAGACGATGTCGTCTCGCTGGAAGGTGCGTTCGGCTTCCGCTTCGTAATAGTAGGCGCCGACCACGTACTCGACGCGCTTACCGGAGGGCGAAGCGTAGCGCAGCTCCTGCGTAAACGTGGTCGAGGGTTGCGGGCCATAGTCGTGCAGCTGGGCGATCCCTACGAACGCGGTATCGGTGTAATCGCCGTCGCGCAGACCGTCGTTCTCCCAATCACGATAGGCGGTGATCGATGTCAGCGTGCCGTCGCCGAGATCGTAGTCGGCCTGCAATGAGCCGCCCCATGAAGTCTCAATGGTTTCGTTGATCAGGTTGTTGCGTACTTCTCGCGTCTCGTCGCCGTCGATCGTGACGCCGGCCTGCGTCCCGGCGGCGGTCCCGGTCGGGACCGTGCCGATGACCTCGGCGCAGCAATCGTCGTTAGCTTCGCGGTAGTCGGCGATGAACGTAAGCGTGAGCTTTTCCGATACGTCCGCCTCGAGGATGCCGCGCATGCCCCAGCGCTCGTAGCCGTTCACGTCGCGTCCGTGGGTGAGATTGCGAATGAAGCCGTCGAAGGAGCCGTAAGTGGCGGTGAAGCGACTGCGCACACTGTCGCCGAGCGGCAAGTCCACGCTCGCGCGCGCGCGATACTCGTTGTCCTCGAAGGCGGATACATCGACGTAGCCGCCAAATTCATCGGCAGGCTTGCGCGAGACGACGTTCACTACGCCGCCGCTCGCGTTCTTGCCGAACAGCGTGCCCTGCGGGCCGCGCAGCACCTCGATGCGCTCGATGTCGTACAGGTCGCCGAAAGCTTCCCCCGCACGCGCCTGGACGACGCCGTCGAGCACGAATGCGACGCTCGGCTCGGCGGCGATGGAGAAGTTGATGGTGCCTACACCGCGCAAAAAGATCGAAGAGTCGATGGTGGACACGCTTTCGCGGAAGTTGAGGGTTGGCACGAGCGACAGCAGCCCTTCCACGTTCAGCGCGCCGCTGTTCTCGATCTGCGAGCCGCTCAGGACCGTGACGGCCGCGGGCACATCCTGGATGTTTTCAGTGCGCTTCTGCGCCGTAACGATGATTTCTTCGAGCCCGAGCGCCGCGGCGGACTGCGGCTCAGCGTCCTGCGCGAGCGCTCCGGCGGCGGCGACCAGCGCCCCGAGCGTCGCTGACGCGGCAATGGCGTTGGTCCTGACACGGTAACTTCTGATTGTGCGCATCTTAAGTCTCCCCCTCGTCGTGGCGCGTGGAAAGCCAAAAAAAACGGTACCACGGCCTTCTATGTCTTACAACCCTTATATAAGACATGAGAATTCTGATACCTCGCGAGCGCAATCTCCTTCCAGACGGGGAGCACAGGGGCGGACGTCCGCGGACTTAGAAAATGTTCCGGGCGAGGGGCGCGCCGCGAGCGACGCTGTCCCGCTCGATGAGCTCGAAACCCGTATCGATGATCTTGTCCTTCTGCGGCACGGCGCCGTCGCGTACGTGACGCAGGATGAGATCGGCCACGCGGCGGCCGATCAGCCCTCCTTCGGGGCGAATAGTGGTGAGAGGCGGAACGCACTGAGCGGCGAAGGGAAGATCGCCGAAACCCGCAACGGAAAGTCGATCCGGCACGACGAGTCCCCGCCGCTGGCATTCGAACAGCACTCCCAGTGCGACGAGGTCGTTCGAGCAAATGACCGCATCGACGCCCTCCGCCTGTTGCAGTACTCGATTGAGGAGCAAGCCGCCGGCTTCCGGACTCGCCGGACCCGGGTGATCCAGAATTTGCGGCGCCGCTCCCTGCTCCGCGACCACGCTCGCGTAGCCCGATGCACGTTGTCGCGCACGACTGTCCTGTTCCATGCGCGCGCCGAGAAACGCGATCTTTCTGCAACCCTGCTTCTGCAGATAGCGCGTCGTGGCGCTGCCGACGTCGCGATGCGAGAAGCCGACGGCCATATCGATGGGGCGCTCACCGAGCTCCCAGATCTCGATCACTGGCGCGTGGGCGCCCAACAGCGCCTGACGAGTGGCGCGGCTGTGCTCGAGTCCTGTCAGCACGATTGCAGCCGGCGACCAGGACAGCGTCGTGCGTACGAGAATCTCCTCCTGCTGCGGCGAATACTCGCTGTGTCCCAGCAGCATCTGCAGCCCGTGCGCGGCAAGCGCTTCCTGCAGGTTTGCGACGGTCTCGGCGAAGAACGCGTTGCGCACTGAGGGCACGATCACGCTGACTACCCGGGATGACGCTGCGGCGAGTCCACCGGCCATGAGATTCGGCACGTACCGCAGCGCCTCGATTGCGTGCGCGATGCGTTTGCCGGTGCCCTGCGCCACTGCCGCAGGCTTGCGCAGGTAGAGCGATACGGTCGAAGCAGAGACTTCCGCCAACCGGGCCACCTCGCTCATGGTGACCTGCTGCATCGTGCGGCGCTGTCGTCGCCGGCGACGGGATGAGGAAGCTGCTTTCGATCTGGGCATGCGACTACCGAGCTCGTTCATAGCGCAACGATGGCGCTGACGTATTTTTCACACCTGACACATAAAATAAAGGGTATTTGCGTTTGACGCTCCTAAATCGTAGCGCTACGATTTCCGGTATGCAGCGTCGCCCGCTTTCGGAATTGCGCAGTCAGCGTTGGTTTGCCCGCACGGATATGCGCGGCTTCGCTCATCGCCAGCGCACGCAGCAGATGGGGCTGAGGCGCGAGGAGTTCATGGGCAAGCCCGTGATCGCGATCCTCAACACGTGGAGCGAAATGAGTCCCTGCCACATTCATCTGCGCGACCGTGCGGAGGCGGTGAAGCGCGGCGTCTGGCAGGCGGGAGGGTACCCGGTGGAATTGCCGGCGCTCTCGGTCGGCGAGGTGATGATGAAGCCCACGACCATGCTCTATCGCAACCTGCTCGCCATCGAGACGGAGGAGCAACTGCGCTCGCTGCCGATCGATGGGGCCGTCCTGCTTGGCGGCTGCGACAAATCCACGCCCGGTCTGCTCATGGGCGCGATCAGCATGGATCTGCCGACGATTTTCTGCCCGGCCGGATCCATGTCGAATGGACAGTGGCGCGGCCAGAAGACCGGCGCCGGAACGCACACGAAGAAGTATTGGGATGAACTGCGCGCGGGGCGCATATCGCCCGAAGACTGGGTCGATCTCGAGTCGCGGATGACTCGCTCCATCGGCACCTGCAACACCATGGGCACCGCCTCGACGATGACTTCGATCGTGGATGCGATGGGGCTGACGCTGCCCGGCGCCTCCAGTATTCCGGCCGTCGATTCAGGCCATGTCCGCATGGCTTCCGCCTGCGGCGCGCGGGCGGTTGAGCTCGTGTGGGAAGACCTACGTCTGTCGCGCATTCTCGATCGCGACGCATTCGAGAACGGCGTGGTCGCCTACATGGCGCTCGGCGGCTCGACGAATGCCGCGATCCATCTCATCGCGATGGCGCGCCGGGCGGGAGTCGCGCTCACGCTCGATGATCTGGCGGCCGTCGCGCAACGTGTACCGGTGTGCGCCAACCTGTTTCCCACGGGCCAATTTCTCATGGAGGACTTTTTCTTCGCCGGCGGCCTGCTCGCGCAGCTCGCGAAGCTGCGTCCCCTGCTCCACCTCGACTGTCCGACCGTGAGCGGGTTGACGCTCGGCGAAGCAATCGGCGACGCAGAATGCTACGACCATGATGTGATCCGCGATCCGGCGAACGCCGTCGTTCCCCTGGAGCGCGGCGCCGCTTTTGCGCTGCTGCGGGGCAATCTGTGCCCCGACGGCGCCGTGATGAAGACCTGCAGCGCCGATCCGCAGTTACTGCGGCATACGGGATCTGCGGTGGTCTTCGATAGTTGCGAGGATCTTTATGCCCGCATCGACGATCCGGATCTCGACGTCGATCGCAACAGTGTGCTCATCCTGCGCAACGCGGGGCCTGTCGGTGCGCCCGGAATGCCGGAGTGGGGCGCTCTGCCCATTCCGAAGAAACTGCTCGCCGCCGGCGTGCGGGACATGGTGCGCATCTGCGATGGCCGCATGAGCGGTACGCATTACGGAACCTGCATTCTGCATGTCGCGCCGGAAGCGGCGATCGGCGGACCGCTCGCGCTGGTCCGTACGGGCGATCGAATCCTGCTCGACGCGCCTGCCGGGCGACTGGATTTGTTGATCGACCAACAGGAATTCGCTGTGCGCCGCGCCGCCTGGGTTCCTCCGCCGCGCCGCTATGAACGCTCCTACGCCGCGCTTTATCAGGCGCACGTGGGCCAGGCGAACGAGGGTTGCGATTTCGAGTTTCTTGCAGGAAGGCAGCCCATTCCAGAGTGTGAGATCTACTGACGAGGTCGCCATGAGCTTCCCGCCGAACCCGTTCAAGCGATGGCTGCAGCGCCCGGGCCACGCGCCGCCGCTGGGGACCTGGTTGATGTCGGGGGCGCCGTCGACGGCCGAGGCGATGGGCTTCTGCGGCTTCGATTTTCTGGTGCTCGATATGGAGCATGTTCCCGTGGATGTGCCGCAGGCGGTGGATATTCTGCGTGCGATCGCCGGCACACCGGCTGCCGCGGTGGTCCGTTTGCCGTGGAACGATCAGGTCACAGTCAAGCGCGTGCTGGATGCAGGCGCGCAAACGCTCATGTTTCCATTCGTGCAGACGCCGGAAGAGGCGCGTCGCGCCGTCGCCTATACGCGATATCCACCGGAGGGCGTCCGCGGCGTCGCCGCCATTCATCGTGCGAGCCGCTATGGGCGCGCCGATGATTATCTCAGGCGCGCTAGTGAAGAGATCTGCGTCGTCGTGCAACTCGAGACGCCGGACGCACTGGCTCGCTTGCCGCAGATCGCGGCTGTGCCGGGCGTGGATGCGCTGTTCATCGGTCCCGGCGATTTGTCCGCCGCCATGGGGCGACTGGGCGACGTTGCGCATCCTGAAGTCCAGTCGGCTCTCGCCGATGCGGCCAAGGCGGCGCGCGCGCAGGGCAAACCTGTCGGCATCGTCGGTGCGAATCCAGACATGGTGCGACGCTTTCTCGATTACGGCTATGACTTCGCGGCCATCGGCTCCGACATGGCCATGATGACCACGCGCGCGGTGGAATTTCTACGCGTCTTTCGACAGGACGCTGCGCCCGGGCGGCCGCAGATCGCCGCCCCCTATTGATGGCTCCGCCATGTCGCCAGTACGAAGCGCAGCGCGCGCACCGGCTGAGCACCGGCTGATGAGCGGTGTGTTCGTGTGCGTCCTCGATGTGCGCGCCAGGCTCGGGGAATGTCCGATCTGGTCGGCGCGCGACGCCGCGCTCTACTGGGTGGATATCAACGCGCCCGCGTTGAATCGATTCGATCCGGTCAGCGGCGTGAACACGGTCATCCCCATGCCGGAAAACATCGGCTGCGTGGCGCTCGCCGAGGACGGCGGCTTCGTCGCCGGCTTGCGCTCCGGAATCTGGCGGCTGGACGAGATGGGCAAACCCGTCGAGCAGCTTGCCGTCAACCCCGAAGATCAGCGCGTGAGCCGTTTCAACGACGGCCGCACCGACCCCCGTGGACGCTTCCTTGCCGGGACCATCGATGAGCCAAAGACTGGCGCACTGGCTCACCTGTACCGTTTCGACAGCCGCGGGCTGGTCGCGCTCGTGGATGGATTGCTCAGTTCGAACGGCCTCGCCTTCAGTCCGGACGGTCGCTGGCTCTACCACTCCGACACACCGACGTTCACCGTCTGGCGATATTCGTACGATGCGGATACAGGAGAGTTGGGCGCGCGTACGACATTCGTTCGCTTGACGCCGACGGATTTCGATCGCGGTCGCCCGGACGGCGCCGCCGTCGACGCGGAAGGGTGTTACTGGGTGGCGTTGTACGAGGGCAGTCGTGTGCAACGCTATTCGCAGGACGGTGTACTGCTCGCCGAATACCCGGTGCCGGCGCGCTGTCCGACGATGGTTGCGTTTGGCGGTGAGGATCTGCAAACGCTCTATGTGACGAGCGCTCGCGCCGGACGATCGGAGGAGGAACTCGCGCGGCTGCCGCTTTCAGGCGGGCTGTTCGCGATGCGCGTTGATGCGCCGGGCTGTCCCGAACCTCTTTTTCAATCGCGCTGAGCCCGGAGAGGACGCCGATGACACGAGGATACGACAGTGTCTCTTACCGTTCGCTGAGCGGCCGGTCGGTGCTGGTCACCGGCGGCGCCTCGGGCATTGGCGCAGAGATAGTGCGTGCGTTCGCGAGTCAGGGCGCGCGGGTCGCTTTCGTCGACATCGACGACCGTGCGGCCGAGGCGCTCGTTACGGAGCTTCCTCTCGTTGTCTATCGTCGCTGCGATCTGCGCGACATCGACGCCCTGAGACTCACCATCGCCAGCATCGAGCAGGATGCAGGCGGCGTCGATGTGCTGGTCAGCAACGCCGGCAGAGACGACCGTCACGACTTCCATGCGGTGGAGCCGGCGTACTGGAACGAGTGTCTGGCGCTCAATCTGAATCATCATTTCTTCGCCGCGCAGGCAGTGGAGCGCGGCATGGCCAGGCGCGGCAGCGGCTCGCTCATCCTGCTCGGCTCTGTGTCATGGATGCGCGGCCGCCCTGGACTGGTCGGCTACACGACATCCAAGGCGGCCATCAACGGCTTGACGCGCACATTGGCTCGCGAACTGGGTTCATCGGGCATCCGCGTCAATTGCATCGTGCCGGGCGCGATACTCACAGAGCGTCAGCGGGAGCTCTGGCTGACGCCGGAACTGAACCAGCAGTTCCTCGACCTGCAGGCGCTCAAGTTCCGGCTCGACCCGACGCACGTCGCGCGCATGGCGCTGTTTCTGTCCTCGGATGAATCGCAGGGGTGCACCGGCGCGAATTTCATCGTCGACGCCGGTCTCACGCAGAACTGAGCGCGCAGCGATGCAGCTGGAACGCCCACTCGAAGGCTCGGACGAGCGCTGGAGTATTTCGATCGGCGGCCGCACGGTTGTCCGATACGCGCCCCGCGAGCCCTTTCTGTTCGTCGGGCGCGGCGATGCACGAATGGACATGCATCGCGGCAACTTCGACATCGAGGATTACGTCGTCGAACGGATCGGCCTCGGGCACATCGTCATCACGCAGGAGCCAGGCGGCTATCGGCTGGATTGCGCGCGCAATCGCGGTGGACCGATCTGCGTGTCGTTGCGGCTCACGGGCGATGTGCAAGGCCTGAGCCTCGCTTTCGATTCCGCGGATCCCACTCTGAACCGTTTCTGGCTGCGGCTCGTCGCTGAACCCGACGAACACGTCTGGGGCTGTGGCGAACAGATGTCCTACTTCGATCTGCGCGGCCGTCGCTTTCCGCTGTGGACCTCCGAGCCGGGCGTCGGCCGGGACAAGACGACAGCGATCACTTTCCAGGCCGACGCATCTGGCAAGGCAGGCGGCGACTACTACACGACCAACTATCCGCAACCGACTTACATCTCGTCGCGCCGCTACTTCGCCCATATCGAAACAACGGCGTATGCGGCATTCGATTTTCGCCACGCCGACTTTCATGAACTTGAAGTCTGGTCGATGCCGGAGCGCCTCGACATTCGCGCGGGCGAGTCGTTCATCACGCTGGTCGAGAGCATCAGCGAACGCTTCGGGCGACAACCGCCCTTGCCGGAGTGGGTCTATCGCGGCGCGATCATCGGGCTCAAAGACGGCGTTCGCAGCTTCGAACGCCTCGATGGCTTTCTCGAAGCCGGCGTACACGTCGCGGCGCTATGGTGCGAAGACTGGGCCGGCGTGCGCCAGACGAGCTTCGGCGCCCGGCTGTTCTGGGACTGGCAGTGGAATGCGCGGCGCTATCCGGATCTTCCGGCGCGCATCGCGAACCTCACCGAGCGCGGCATCCGCTTTCTCGCCTATCTGAATCCCTATCTTTGTGTCGACGGCGTGCTGTTCGGTGAAGCCGAGGCCCTGGGCCATCTCGCGCGCGACGTGAACGGGCGCACGTACAGAGTCGATTTCGGCGAGTTCGACTGCGGCGTCGTCGACTTCACAAACGACGGCGCATGCCGCTGGTTTGCCGACCGCATCATCCGCCGCAACGTCATCGATCTCGGCATAGCAGGCTGGATGGCGGATTTTGGCGAGTACCTGCCGATCGACGTGCACCTTGCCAACGGTCGTGACCCCCGGCTGATGCACAACGCGTGGCCGACGTTGTGGGCGAAGGTGAATGCGGATGCTATTGCGGAGGCGGGTCGCACTGGCGAGTGTCTGTTCTTCATGCGCGCGGGCTTCACCGGCGTGCAACGTTACTGTCCGCTGCTCTGGGCCGGCGATCAGTCGGTCGACTTCTCCCGCCACGACGGACTCGTCACAGTGATCTGCGGCGCTTTGTCGTCCGGACTCATGGGCAATGCATTCCATCACAGCGACATCGGCGGTTACACCAGCCTGTTCGGCAATCGCCGCACTGCCGAACTGGTGCAGCGCTGGGCCGAAATGGCGGCCTTCACGCCGGTGATGCGCACCCATGAAGGCAATCGACCGCTGGAGAACCTGCAGATCGACCAGGACAAGGACGTGTTGACGCACTTCGCCCGCATGACGCGCATCTACTGCCATCTGGCGCCGTATCTGCGCACGCTGGTTGAAGAAGCCGTGCATCGCGGCATACCCGTGCAGCGTCCGCTGTTTCTCCATTTCGAAGACGACCGGCGGACGTACGCGATTCAGGATCAGTATCTCTACGGCCCGGATCTCCTCATTGCGCCGGTGCATGCGGCCGCAGCCACGCGATGGAGCGCTTACCTCCCCGCCGGCGCCGAGTGGGTTCACGTCTGGACCGGCGATGTTCACGCGGGCGGTCAGCGCGTCGAGGTCCCCGCGCCCATAGGGTCGCCGCCGGTGTTCAGGCGCGTGGGATCTTCATTCACTGAGTTGTTCCAGGCGCTCGCCGCAATTTAGGAATCTCGCATTACGCCGTTGCGACCAGCAAAGCGGCGACGACCAGTGCAAGGAAGACTGTTTGTCCCGTCATCAGCATCAGGGGACGCCAGCCGACCTCGCGCAGGCTGGCGAGGCTGGTTCGCAGGCCAAGTGCGGTGATCGCCACGACCAGGCAGGCCTGTGAACCGAAGATGGCGTCGCCGATCACGCGCGCAGACAGCACATCAGCGCTGTTCAATGTCACGATGGCGACGAAGGCCAGCAGAAACCAGGGCGGCAGCAACATCCGCCAGCGACGGCCTGCCGGTGCGGGCGCGCCTGCGCGGTGCACGAGCATCGCAAGCGACAACACGAGCGGGGCGAGCATCAGAACCCGCAGTAGCTTGGTCACGGTGGCGACGTCGCCGTGTGTCGGAGACATCGTGTAGCCGGCGCCGACGACCTGGGCGACATCGTGAATGGTCGCGCCGAGAAACACTCCGCCCTCGATCGGCGTCAGTCCTGCGAACGACGCCAGCGCGGGGTACACGAGCATCGCAATCGTGCTCAAAGCCGTGACTGCGATACAGACGATCACCACCTGGCGAGCCGCCTCCGTGCGCTCGGGGAGCACCGATGCAGCGGCCAGCGCCGCCGACACGCCGCAAATCGACACGGCTGTCCCGGATATCGCGGCAAAGGCGCCGGACAATCCCAGCCGCCGTGCGGCGAAACGCGAGAAGAGCATCGTTGCGAAGATTGCGACGATGACGATGGCGACTGCACGCAAGCCGAGCGTCGCGATCTGATCGAACGTGATGCGCGCGCCGAGCAGCGCCACGCCCAGGCGCAGAATGGATTTCGTGCAGAAATCCAGACCGACGGCGACCTTCGGGTTCTCGCTGAGAAAGTTGAACGCCATGCCGAGCAGCAGCGCGAGCAGCAGGATGGGCCCGCCGTACCGCGTCACGATGAATGCGGCGGCGAGCGCGACGAGAATTGCGAGCAGCGCGCCGGGCGCACGTTCGCGCGCGCTTGCGTACGCGTTCAGCGGCAATTGCATGCTCAGAAGCTGAGCACGCAACGTCACCGGACCCGCCCGGGGGAATTGGGGACATTCCTCATTTCACGACTCTCATGCTTTTCGCCCATACCGGCGGGAAATGGGGACTGTCCCCATTTCCGCGGAATCGGCGCCTGCGAGCCACGCATCGAGTCGCTGCGAGCTTCCCGCCGCAAGATGCAAGCCGAGCTTGCTGCGACGCCAGAGGATGTCCTCCGCGGTCAACGCCCACTCCTCGCGACACAGATACTGGATTTCGCGTGCATGAAGTTGCGGCAGTACTTCCTCGCCCAGATCGACGAGAGATCCCGCATCGCCGATCAATCGCTCGATGCGTGTGCCGTAAGCGCGTGCGTAGCGCTCGCGTAACTGCCGCGGCAACCATGGATAGCGGCCGCCCACCGTGTCGACGAACTGATCCCAGCCGTCGACCGGTATATCCCCGCCAGGAAGCGGCGCTCGCGAGGTCCAGGCCGACAGGGTATTGCCAAGAAGCGGGGCGAGATTCCCGACTGCCTCTTCCGCGAGTTTGCGGAACGTCGTGATCTTGCCTCCGAACACCGACAGCAGCGGTGCATGCGTCGTATCGAGTTCGAGCGCGTAGTCGCGGGTGATGCTCGACGGATCGCTCGACTCATCATCGAGCAGCGGACGCACGCCCGCGTAGGTCATGACCACGTCCGCTGGACTGACCGCGCGGGCGAAGTAACGGCTCACCATGCTGCAGAGATAGTCGATTTCGCCGGCATCGATGCTGACCGCGCGAGCGTCGCCGTCGTACTCGATGTCAGTCGTACCGATCAGCGTAAAGTCGTGCTCGTAGGGAACGGCGAAGATGATCCGACCGTCCGGATTCTGAAAAATGTACGCGTACGGATGGTCGAAGAGTTTTCGCACGACGATGTGACTGCCCTTGACGAGCCGCACGGTATAGCGTGCCCGGATCGGCGAGTTCTCGTTCAGGAACCGCCCGACCCACGGGCCAGCCGCATTGACGACGGCGCGCGCTTGCACGCTGAGAGACCCGCCGCTCTCGCTGACCAGTCGCGCCGACCATCCTTCGCTGGAAGGTGTGAGGCGTTCGCAGCGCGTGCGCGTAAATACGCTTGCACCCCGTTCGACGGCGTCTTTCGCATTGAGAATCACGAATCTCGCGTCGTCCACCGATGCATCCGAGTACACGAAGCCGCGACCGTAGCCGCAGCGCAATGGCAGTCCGGCCGGGTGCGCGCGCAGATCAATCGAGCCTGACGCCGCGAGATGTCGGCGCCGGGACAGATGGTCATACAGGAACAGCCCGGCGCGAATCATCCACGCCGGGCGCAGATGCGAGTCATGGGGCATCACGAAACGCAGCGGCCGAATGAGGTGCGGCGCCAGCGCAAGGAGCACTTCGCGCTCTTTGAGCGCCTTGCGGACGAGAGTGAATTCGTATTGTTCGATGTAGCGCAGGCCGCCGTGAATCAGCTTCGTGCTCGCGGAGGACGTGTGGTTGGCGAGGTCGTCCTGGTCGCACAGGAGCACCTTGATGCCGCGGCCGGCTGCATCGCGCGCAATACCTGCGCCGTTGATGCCGCCGCCAACGACGAGAAGGTCGCAATACATGCTCACTGGACTGGAGAAACTCTTTGCGTCTAAGTCCCGAGACAGCGCAGGACCGCTTCCGCGGTGACGGTGCTCACACGAACGTTCGACTCTTCCGTGACCCCGGCGATGTGCGGCGTGAGCAAGAGGTTGCCGATGCCGGCGAAGACCGCACCCACCTTGACGTCAAGCGGTTCCTGCTCGAAAACGTCGAGTGCTGCGCCGCCAGGCCTGCCGGCCTTCAATGCTCGCGCCAGAGCGGACTCATCGACCACGCCGCCGCGCGCCGCGTTGATCAGGATGGCGTCCGAGCGCATCGCAGCGAGTGCACGCGCATCGATCATGTGATGCGTTTGCGGTGTGAGCGGCACGTGCAGGCTGATCACATCGCTCGTCGCGAGCAACTCGTTGAGCGCAACGCACTGCGCACCAGCCCACAGCGCGTGATCCGGCGGCAGATACGGGTCATAGCCGCAGATCGACATGCCGAGGTCGCTTGCGCGGCGCGCCGTCTGCCGCGCAATGGCGCCGAAGCCGATCAGGCCGAGGCGTTTGCCGGCGAGCTCACGACCCATCGCGTCCGTGCGCGGCCATTCGCCCGCTGCGACGCGTGCGCTCATGAACCATGCTCGACGCAGGAGCAGCAGTGCGGCGGTGATCACGTACTCCGCCACGGCGAGATCGTTCGCGCCTGTCGCCGGATGAACGACGATGTCCCGCGCCTTGCAGGCTTCCATATCGATGTTGTCCAGGCCGACGCCGAGCCGCCCCACGACCTTGAGACGTGGAGCCTTGTCCAGCAGCGCCGGGCGAACCTGCGTGCGATTCCGCACGACCAGAGCCCGCGCATCCGACAGCGCCGCCTGCAGATCATCGGGACGATCGACGAGGCGCGCGTCATAGATGACATCGCGACCGGCGAACACATCGCGCACGACGTTCTCGTCCATGAATTCGCAGATCACAATGTCGCTCATGCACTAAAAACCTTCTGTATCGCCATGGCGCTGGCATGACGGGAACCCTTCGATGAGCTCAGGGCGAACGGAGAAGAAACAGGATCAAGAAGCCTCTTGTGTTCTTCCGTTCGCCCTGAGCCTGTCGAAGGGTTCTTCAGTCTTGCAGTCATCCATTGAAACTCAGGGCGGATGTCTTGCAGAACACCACGCGGATCTCAAATCAGGCGCGGCCGTCGGCAAGTGCAGATATTTCTGCGTGCAGCGCCGCCGCCACCGTCAATCCTTCGCTCGCTGCACGGGCGCGCGCCTGCAGCCGCCGCTCTCCGGGCACGCGAACCTCCGGCTCGGCGGCGAAGGTCTCGAGCAGCGTCGCCATGCGCGCGGGAAATTGATCAGCCGACGTGAGCGCCGGGTTGATCGCGATGATCGTCTGGCCCACATTCGGCGGGCCGCCCTGGTCGTCGAGCATCGAACTGGCTTCCCAACCGAATGCGCTGCCGGTGAGGGCGGCCGCCATGATCTCGACCATGAGAGCGAGCGCAGCGCCTTTCGCTCCGCCGATGGGCAGGAGCACGCCCGCAAGTGCGGTGATGGGATCGGTGGTTGGCTGTCCATCTGCGTCGTTGGCCCAGCCGGATGGAATCGGCGCGCCATTCTTCTGCGCCGCTACGATCTTCGAGCGGGCTGCGACGCTGAGCGCGAGATCGATGACGAGCGGCATGCGGCCTTCCCCCGGCGACGGCGCTGCGAACGCGATCGGATTCGTACCGAGCCGGGGCGTCTTGCCGCCCCACAGCGCCATGGCCTTGGGCGTATTGCCTACCACCAGTGCGACGAGGCCGTGCAGAGCGAGGCGTTCGGCATGCGCACCGGCCTGCCCAAAATGATGCGAACGATGGATGGCCGCGATCGCGATGCCGGATGCGCGCGCAAGCGGCGCGAGATGCTCGATCGCCAGATCGATTGCGGGATACGCGAATCCCAGCCCGGCGTCGATACGCAGCGCCGCGGGGCCGACGCGTTGCAC
>JBOHZJ010000245.1:0-13087 GCA_050738395.1 Steroidobacter sp. | reverse complement strand
GGCGACGGCGGAAGATCTGCCGGATGCCTCATTCGCCGGTCAGCAGGAAACATTCCTCAACGTACGCGGCCGCGACGCCCTGCTCAAGTGCGTCCATGAGGTATTCGCGTCGCTGTTCAACGATCGTGCGATCGCCTATCGAGTGCATCAGGGCTTTGCGCACGAACACGTCGCGCTTTCCGCCGGCATTCAGTACATGGCTCGCTCCGATCTTGGATCGAGCGGCGTCATGTTCACGCTGGACACCGATTCGGGTTTTCGCAACGTAGTGTTCATCACCTCGTCTTACGGACTCGGCGAAACGGTCGTGCAGGGCGCAGTGAACCCGGACGAGTTCTACGTCTACAAGCCCGCGTTGCGCAGCGGACACGCGCCCATTCTCCGTCGCACGATGGGCGCAAAGGCCATCAAGATGGTGTACGGCGACGCAGGCGGCCAGGCGCGGACCGCGACGGTCGATGTTTCCGCGGAAGACCGGCGTCGCTTCTCGATCACCGACGAGGACATCCTCACGCTGTCGAGGCAGGCGCTGATCATCGAAGATCATTATGGCTGTCCGATGGACATCGAATGGGGCAAGGACGGCGAGACCGGGAAGATCTACATCCTGCAGGCGCGCCCGGAAACCGTGCAGAGCCGTATGGGCCGCACCGTGCAGCGATTCGCCCTCAAGGGCAAATCAAAAATACTCGCGAGCGGACGGTCGATCGGACAGCGCATCGGCGCAGGTCCCGCGCGGATCATCCGCGACGTGAAGGAAATGACGCGCGTTCAGAGCGGCGACGTACTCGTCGCCGACATGACGGATCCCGACTGGGAACCGGTGATGAAACGCGCCTCGGCGATCGTCACCAACCGCGGCGGACGCACCTGTCACGCCGCTATCATCGCGCGCGAGCTCGGCATCCCCGCGGTCGTCGGCTGCAGCGATGCAACGGAAACGATACGCGAGGGTGCGGAGATTACCGTGTCCTGCGCCGAGGGCGATACGGGTTTCGTATACGAAGGCGCGCTGCCCTATGAGCAGAAGAATATAGAGCTGGATTCGCTGCCCGAGATTCCGACCAAGATCATGATGAACGTCGGTAATCCGGATCGGGCGTTCGATTTCGCGGGTATTCCCAACAAGGGCGTGGGACTCGCGCGCCTCGAATTCATTATCAACCGCATGATCGGCGTGCATCCCCGCGCGTTGCTGGAGTTCGATCGCCAGCCGCAGGAACTGCAACAGGCGATTCGGCGCCAGATGCATGGCTACGCAGATCCCGTGTCGTTCTACGTCGAGAAGCTCTGTGAAGGCATTGGCACGATCGCGGCCGCCTTCGCGCCGGAGCCGGTCATCGTGCGTTTGTCGGATTTCAAGTCCAACGAATACGCAAACCTCATCGGCGGCCGACAATACGAGCCGCACGAAGAGAATCCGATGCTCGGGTTCCGCGGCGCCGCGCGGTACGTCGACGAAGCCTTCCGGCCCTGCTTTGAACTGGAATGCCGCGCGCTCAAGCGCGTACGCGAACAGATGGGCCTGACCAATGTGCAGGTGATGGTGCCGTTCGTGCGCACGGTTCGCGAGGCCGAGCAAGTCACCGCCCTGCTGGCCGCCAACGGCCTGCGTCGCGGCGAGAACGATCTGAAAATTATCATGATGTGCGAGCTGCCGACCAACGCCCTCCTCGCTGACCAGTATCTCGAACACTTCGACGGCATGTCGATCGGTTCGAATGACATGACCCAGTTGACGCTGGGGCTCGACCGCGACTCGGCGGTTATTGCAAAGCACTTCGACGAACGCGACGCGGCGGTGAAGGTGCTGCTGAAGATGGCGATCGATGCCTGTCGCAAGGCGGAAAAGTACATCGGCATCTGCGGTCAGGGCCCGTCAGATCATCCGGATCTCGCACGCTGGCTCGTCGAGCAAGGCATCGAGAGCATGTCGCTGAATCCCGATACCGTCATCGAAACGTGGCTGTTTCTGGCGGGAAATAAGTTGAAGTAACGCGTCTGGCGGCTAATGAATAGTGACTAGTGAAAAGTCGGAACATGCGCGAAAGCGCGACGACGATTCACTTCGTCCATACGAGCAGCCGGTTGTTTGCGGGCATCGAGTGGTCAGCGGCAAAGGTCAGCCTGCATCGGGTTGCGAGCGCCATTACATCGCGATCGTTGCGCACTCCCATCTCTGGATCGCGCGCTTTCAAGGCTGCATCGAACGCACGGTTCGAGTCGCTCGTGAACTGGCCGTCGCGATTGAAGGGGCCGTACAGGCAGAACACGCCCTTGGCCCGAAGCGCCTTTGCGACGCCCGCGAACATCAATTCCACTTCCGGCCAGCTCATGATGTGCGCAGTGTTCGCGCTGAACGCATATAGAGCCCCCGGCACGGGCCAGACCTCGTTGCGTACATCCAGACTCAACGGGCCCCGCAGATTTTCGAGTTGCGCCGCTTCGAACCACGATTGAATGCCCGGATGATTCTCCTCACGGTCGGTCGATGTCCACGTGAGGTGGGGCAGGTTCGCCGCAAAGTGCACCGCGTGCTGACCCGTGCCGGCGCCGATCTCCAGCACGACGCCAGGTTCGACGAACCATTGTTGCAGCACCTTCAGTATCGGGTCGCGATTACGCTCGCAGCTTTCCGAATGCGGCTTCATGTGCGGACACTCTGATCCATCGACTACCCTTATGCACGCTTAAGAATATGCCGGAAGGACAAGGGCTATCGAGCAACGGCGCTACTCGCACGCCCGTAGATCAGGAACTGCCGACGCGCAGGAAATGCGTCCGGTAGTGCGCCAGCTCCCGGATCGAATCGCGGATATCGTCCATCGCGAGATGCGTCGAGTTCTTCTGAAAACCGGTGAACGCTTCCGGCGCCCAGCGACGCGCCAACTCCTTGAGCGTGCTGACGTCGAGATTGCGGTAATGAAAGTAGCGCTCGAGTTCAGGCATCTCGCGCGCCATGAAGCGCCGATCCTGGCAGATGCTGTTGCCGCACATGGGTGATACGCCCGCATCGATCCAGCGGCTCAGGAATGCAATCGTCTGACGCTCGGCTTCCGCCACGGTCGTCCTGCTTGCCCGCACCCGCGCGGCGAGTCCTGAAGAGCCGTGCTGTCGCCGGTTCCAGTCGTCCATCGCATTGAGCGTCTCGTCCGACTGGTGAATCGCGAGCACCGGTCCTTCTGCAAGTGTGTTGAGGTGCTTGTCCGTCACGACGGTGGCGATTTCTATGATGTGATCCGTGTCGGGTTTGAGTCCCGTCATTTCCAGATCGATCCAGATAAGTCGCGTCGAGTCTCGTTCGCTCACTATGCTCTCTACCTGAAGTTTTCCTTGCCAGGCCCTCGCTGGTCCCGACCAGGAATTGCCCGTTCAGCTGGTCCTTACATTGCGGCATCATACCAGCAGACGTTAAAGTCGCTCGCCATGCACTGGTTCACCGCGCTTTTCCTTTTGCTGCTGCTCGCGGCCACCGCCACGCGAAGTTGGTTGAATCAGCGCCAGGTTGCGGCGGTACGCAAGCGTCGCAACAAGGTACCCGACGCTTTCGCCGATCAGATCGATCTCGCTTCGCACCAGAAGGCCGCCGACTACACGATGGCCAGCGCGCGCGTAAGCCGCTGGGACACGCTCCTCGACGCCATCGTCACCCTGTTGCTTACGGTGGGCGGAGGCATAGCGGCGATCGATGTATGGTGGCGCACTGTGGATCTGCCTTCCATCTGGCATGGCGCCGCCGTCGTCATCTCGACGATGCTCCTCATTTCGGCCATCGGACTGCCGCTGTCGATCTGGCGAACGTTCGGGGTCGAAGCCCGCTTCGGCTTCAATCGCACGACGCCGGGGCTTTTCGTCGCCGATCTGCTCAAGAGCTTGATGCTCAGCCTGGCGCTCGGCGGCCCGCTCATCGTCGTGATCCTCTACCTGATGGAACGCTCCGGCTCGCTTTGGTGGCTGCACGCCTGGGGTGTATGGGTCGGGTTTACGGTGCTGATGACGTGGGCGTGGCCGACGCTGATCGCGCCGCTGTTCAATAAGTTCACGCCGCTCGCCGATGAGTCACTGAAAGCACGCACGGAAGCCTTGCTGCAGCGTTGCGGTTTCGCCTCGAAGGGCGTGTTCGTCATGGACGGTTCGCGGCGCTCCGTCCACGGCAACGCATACTTCACCGGCGTCGGGCGCAACAAGCGTATTGTCTTCTTCGACACGTTGATCGAGCGCTTGCAGATACCTGAAGTGGAAGCGGTGCTTGCGCATGAACTCGGCCATTTCAAGTTGCATCATGTGCGCTGGCGTCTCGTGCTGTCGCTCGCGATCGGGCTCGGCGGGCTCGCTCTGCTCGGCGCCCTGATGCAGTGGCCGGAGTTTTATCGTTCGTTCCGGGTCAGCACGCCCTCGCCGCACACTGCATTGCTGCTCTTCATGTTCGTGCTGCCCGCCTTTACGTTTTTCCTCACCCCGCTATCCGCCTGGTGGTCCCGCAAGCATGAGTTTGAAGCGGATGAATTCGCGGCGCAGCACGCCAACGCGCGGGAACTCGCCGACGCGCTGGTCAAACTGTATCGCGACAACGCGACGACGCTCACGCCGGACCCGCTGCATTCCGCGTTCTACGACTCGCATCCGCCCGCCCTCGTGCGCATCACTCGCCTGCAGCAACTCGCCGGCTCATGAACCAGCCCGACGATGCGGCGCGCGTGATCGAGTCGTTCGGTCGGCGGGTCATCGTCGAAACACTGCAAGGCGAGCGTTTTCCCGCCGAACTGTTCGGTAAACGTCTGAACAGCGTGTGCGGCGATGAGGTCGTGATTCGTCGCCCTTCGCAGCAAAGCGGCGACGTCGCCAAAGTCACTGCAATAGCGCCTCGTCGCTCGCTGTTCGCGCGCACTGACAGCCGCGGACGCACCGAACCGCTCGCCGCCAATATTTCGCTGCTTGCGGTGATCATTGCACCGGAACCGGAACCTGATCCTTACATCGCGGATCGCTACCTCGCCGGCGCAGCGCTGGCCGGAATCGAAGGTGCGGTGATCATCAACAAGTCGGAGTTGCCGAACATTCGCGACCCCGGATTCGCAGGGCTCATTCGGGAGTATGAACAGGCGGGCTATCCGATCCTGTCAGTCTCCGCGCTTCATGATGCGAGCGTCGAGCCGCTCATTACTCTGATCGGCGCACGCTCTGCGATGCTGGTCGGCCAATCAGGAGTCGGGAAATCCACCCTGACCAACCGGCTCGCTTCCCAGTCGGCGCGCCCTACGCGCAAGCTCTCGGACGCCACCGGTGAAGGTCGCCACACCACCGTATCGACAGCGCTGGTCCGCCTCCCCGGCGGCGGGGAGCTGATCGATTCACCGGGCGTACGCGACTACGCGCCGCCGCTCATCGAGGACGCGATGGTCCAGGTCGGCTGGCCGGAAATTCTCAAGCTCGCTGTGCAATGCCGCTTCAATAACTGTCTGCATCTGCGGGAACCGGGTTGCGCGATTACGTCCGCTGTGAAAGACAAATCGCTGTCGCCGCGGCGTTACGAGAGTTACAAGCGCCTGGTCAACATCATGCGTGGCCTGGCGCCCGACTACGAGCGGCGGCGCTGACGCTTACGAGCCGCGGGGTACAGGAAGCAGGCTACTGGCGACAGCCAGAACAAGACCAAGTCCTGTCTGGCTATAGCCGGCAGCCCGTAAGTCTGCCTGTCAACTCAATGAGTGGCGTCCGGCAAGTGCGTGCGCGAGCGTGCCGCCATCGACGTATTCGAGTTCGCCGCCCACTGGCACGCCATGTGCGATGCGACTTGGCTTCACTTTGTGTCGCAAAGCCAGCTCCGCGATGACATGCGCGGTCGCGTCGCCTTCCACCGTGGTGTTGGTCGCGAGAATTGCTTCGTTTACGCTGCCGCTGGCCAACAATGACTCAAGCTGTGCGAAGCCCAGCTCGTCGGGACCGATGCCATCGAGCGGCGACAAGTGTCCCATCAGGACGAAGTACGAACCGCGATAACTGCCGGATTGTTCTATTGCGGCCACATCCGCCGGCGACTCGACCACGCAGAGCAGCGATTGATCGCGCGTCGGCGACGCACAGATCGGACAAAGATCGGCGTCCGCGAACATGCGACAGCGCTGGCAGCGGCCGACGCCGCTGATCGCCTTCTGGACGGCGTCCGCCAGCACGCCCGCACCGTTGCGATCTTTCTCGAGAAGATGAAACGCCATGCGCTGCGCAGACTTCGGTCCAACTCCCGGCAGACAGCGAAGTGCTTCAATCAGGCGAACGAGTGAGGGGGGATAGATCATCGAAGAGTTGACAGTTGACGGTTGACGGTTGACGGTCAGATGAAGAACCGAACCAGCGGCATCACACCTTCTGACGGTCAACTGCCAACGGCCAACCGTCAACCGTCCTCAGAAGGGCATCTTCATACCCGGCGGCAGTTTCATGCCGCCCATGAGGCTCGACATCCTTTCCTGCGTCGTGCGCTCCACCTTCTGCACGGCGTCGTTGATTGCCGCAGCGATCAGGTCCTCGAGCATTTCCTTGTCATCGCCGCTGACGATCGAGGCGTCGAGCGAAACACGGCGCACCTCGTGCTTGCCGGTCATGGTCACCTTCGCCATTCCGCCGCCCGCCTCACCGGTGATCTCGAGCGCCGCGATCTCCGCCTGCGCGCGCTGCATGTTGGCCTGCAACTGCTGCGCCTGCTTCATCATGTCGCCAATATTGCCTTTCATGGTTGCTCCAGAGGGGAAAAGCAGCGGCGCTACGCGCCGCGTCTTGAGTCTTTGTGTTGCACCAGACCGCTCAGCCCTGCTCGGCAGGACGCACCGACTCTGCCTGCACGCTAGCGCCGAAGATGTCCCGCATCGCACGAACGTTCGGATCGCTTTCGATCGAAGCGCGCGCATTCTGCATTCGATCCTCGGCGGCGGCCTTCTGCTGACGAGCGGGCGTATCGATCGCCGCGGATTCGACGATGAACTCCAGACGCACCGGTTCGCCGTAGTACGCGCTCAACATCTGCGTCAGTTTGTCTTCGAGCGCCGCCGTCTTGAAGTGCTCGGCGTCGGCATCGAGTTTCAATTGCACCTTCGCGCCCTGCTTGCCGATCAAGACGCAGTGGGCCGCGAGTTGCTTCACCATTCCCTGCAGATTCATCCGTGCTGCAATTTGCGCCCAATCGCTGTCTGTACGCGCAGGAGGCGCCCCGGCCGTCGCAGGCTTTGCATCGGCTGTCGAGCGGACGATCGGCGCCGCGCTTGCGTTCCTGACGCTTTGAGGATTACCGGGGGGACTGCGGGTCGCGGCTCCCTCCGCCGCTCCGAACGCCAACATACGCAGCAGCGCCATTTCAAATCCAGCGCGTGCATCCGGGGCGAGTTCCAGATCGCGGCGTCCGACGATCGCGATCTGATAGAAGAGCTGCGCGTCTTCGGGCGTCAATGCAGATGCGAGCCGTCGATACGTATCGATATCGTCGGCTTCGTCGAGTTGCAGATCCGGAACCGCCTGCAACAGGGCGAGCTTCTGCAGGAGCGCCGCGAGTTCGGCGAGTACCTCGCGATAGTCGGGCGCGCGTTCGTCCAGATCGTTCACGCACTCGAGCACACGACGCGCATCGCGCGAGATCAATGCGTCGAGGATCGCGAAGACCTGTGAGCGGTCGAGCGTCCCGAGCATCGTGCGCGTATCCGCCGCAGTGAGCTTCCCGCCGCCAAAAGCAATGACCTGATCGAGCAGGCTCAAGGCGTCGCGCATGCTGCCTTCCGCCGCCCGCGCGACCAGGCGCAACGCATCCGCTTCGAACTCGATGTTCTCGGCTGTCGCAATTTCGGTAAGCCGCTTGAAAATCAACCCGGCCGGAAACCGCTTCAGACTGAACTGCAGGCAGCGCGACAACACGGTCGCCGGAAGCTTCTGTGGGTCCGTAGTCGCGAGCAGGAACTTTACATGCGGCGGCGGCTCCTCGAGAGTCTTGAGCAGCGCATTGAAGGAGTGCGTCGAAAGCATGTGCACTTCGTCGATCAGATAGACCTTATAGCGGCCGCGCGCCGGTGCGTACTGGACGTTGTCCAGCAGTTCACGCGTATCGTCGACTTTGGTGCGCGACGCCGCGTCGACCTCGATGAGATCGACAAACCGCCCTTCATCGATTTCCCGACACGCGCTGCATTGACCACAGGGCGTCGCCGTGAGCCCGGTTTCGCAGTTCAGCGACTTCGCGAGAATGCGCGCGATCGTCGTCTTGCCTACGCCGCGCGTGCCGGTGAACAGAAATGCGTGATGCACCCGCCCGGTCTGCAGCGCATTGACGAGAGCGCGCATGACGTGTTCCTGGCCAGCCAGCTCACCGAAGTTGCGTGGCCGCCATTTACGGGCGAGTGCGAGATAGGACATGTCCGGAGAGAAGTGACTGGTGAATAGTACAGAGCCGCGGAAGCCGCGCCACTTTACACGAGGGCGTCGCCATCTCCGAGCGCGAGACGCCGCTGTGCCGGCGCTTCTGGCTATTCACCAGTCACTGATCACCGTTCACTTCCAGAAAGGAGGCGACCCGCGCCGGCGCTTCTCCGGCGCCCGATATCACCGTTACCGTTGCTCCCTTCCGGGCCTGGCGGGGTTCGCGGCTAATCGTCGCGGAGAAACCGACGCGAGCCGCCATAGAGAGGTCGGCGGCTGATTTCCGGGCGCTTGGGCGGCCGAAAAGTGGCCGCGGAATATAGCAGACGGGAAGCGACTGGTGACTGACGAACAGGAGGAATCCGGAAGCGAGCGCGCAGCCGCACTGGCTATTCACCAATCACTACACCATTCACTCCGGCTCGTCATCCCCTTCCTCGATATCCCGGTACGCCTTGATCCGGAAGCCAGAGATCCGGCGGCGGGCGGCTCGTTTGCCAGAACACATCGATCGGGATCCCGCCGCGCGGATACCAGTAGCCGCCGATACGCAGCCAGCGCGGCTTGAGAAATTCGACCAGACGATCTGCGATGGCGATCGTGCAGTCTTCGTGGAACGCGCCGTGATTGCGGTATGAGCCGAGATACAGCTTGAACGACTTACTTTCGACCAGCCACTTGCGGGGCGCGTAATCGATGACCAGATGCGCAAAATCCGGCTGACTCGTCACCGGACACAGCGAGGTGAATTCGGGCGCCGTAAAGCGCGCGAGATAGGTTTTGTCTGGATGCGGATTGGGCACACGATCGAGCGTCGCCGTTTCGGGCGACGCCGGCAGTGCGACAGCACGCCCCAGCTGGGTCACTGGCGGCATTCGCAGTTTACGTCTGGCCACGAGCGTCATCTCCCTGCGAGTCACCAGTCACTAGTCACCAGCGCCTTCCCTCAAAGGATCTCCGACGCGTGGTCCGCGAGCCGCGAGCGCTCGCCACGCATCAGTGTGATGTGCCCGGAGTGTTCCCAGCCGCGAAAGCGATTCACGACGTAGGTCAGTCCGGAGGTTGTCTCTGTGAGATAGGGCGTGTCGATTTGCGCAATGTTGCCGAGGCACACGAGCTTCGTGCCCGGACCTGCGCGTGTAACCAGCGCCTTCATCTGCTTCGGCGTGAGATTCTGCGCCTCATCGAGAATGAGGAAGCGGTTCAGGAACGTGCGGCCGCGCATGAAGTTGAGCGAGCGGATCTTGATGCGATTGCGCAGCAGGTCGTTGGTCGCCGCGCGACCCCAGTTGCCGCCTTCCTGGCTTTGCGTGAGCACTTCCAGATTGTCCATCAGCGCACCCATCCAGGGCTCCATCTTCTCTTCTTCGGTGCCCGGCAAAAAGCCGATGTCCTCGCCGAGCGGAATCGTCACGCGCGTCATGATGATTTCGCTGTAACGATTGCTTTCGAGCGTCTGCGCGAGGCCGGCGGCGAGCGTCAGCAAGGTTTTGCCGGTGCCGGCCGGACCGAGGATGGTGACGAAATCGACCTCGGGATCGAGCAGCAGATTCAGCGCGAAATTCTGTTCACGGTTGCGCGCAGTGATGCCCCAGATATTGTGGCGCTCGTTTCGATAGTCCTGCACCAGCTCGATTACGGCGCCGTTGCCGTCCATACGACGCACGAGAGCTTCCAGGCCGTCAGTATCCTTCTGAAACAGAAACTGATTCGTATGCCACTCGCGCACCATCGGGCCGTGCACGCGATAGAACGTCCGGGAGTGCTCCTGCCAGGAGTTCATGTTCTTGCCGTGACGCTCCCAGAAGTTCGCCGGCAGCTCCTGCAGGCCCGTGTACAGCAGATCCGCGTCTTCGATCGTCTTGTCGCTGTAGTAGTCCTCGGCCTGCACGCCGATGATCGCGGCCTTGATGCGCAGATTGATGTCCTTCGACACCAGCGTGACGCGCGCGTCCTTGAACTCGCGTTGCAAACCGAGCGTCTGACCCAGAATCGCATTATCGGCGCCATGACCAGGCAGCGTGTCGGGCAATCCGCCGCTCAACACCTTCGTCTGAAAGAAGAGTCGTCCGGTCGAACGCTTCTTCTTCCCGTTCGCATACTTTGCGTTGGGCAGTTCCAGGCCGCTGTCGATCTGCGTCTTCGGCGCACTCGCCATCAGCTCATCGAGAAAACGACTGACCTGGCGCACATTGCGCGCAGCTTCCGACAACCCTTTCTTCCCGGCGTCCAGCTCTTCGAGCACGATCATCGGGATGTAGATGTCGTGTTCGTCGAACCGGAAGATCGCCGTCGGATCGTGCATCAGCACATTCGTATCGAGTACGAAGATGCGGCGTTGTTCGCGGCGAGCGACTGAACGTACGCGCTTGGTTTCGGGAGCGTCGCCTTTGGGCATGGTGTGTGATGGATCGGCTGGAGTAATGCGTCTTGAATCGTGCTCAGAGCGTTTGAACCGCGCCTAGTACGTCCTCCGCGTGGCCCGGCACTTTCACCCTGCGCCATTCCTGGCGCAGGACGCCGCTCGCATCGATCAGGAAGGTGCTGCGTTCGACGCCCATGAACTTGCGTCCATACATGCTTTTTTCCTTGAAAACCTCGAAGAGGTCGCACACCGAATGATCCTCGTCGGCCAGCAGCTCGAACGGAAAGGACATCTTCGCCTTGAATTTCTCGTGCGACGCGACGCTGTCCGGAGAGACGCCGACGATGATCGCGCCCGCCTTCCGGAACGCCGGATACAGATCGCGGAACGCCTCGCCTTCCTTCGTACAGCCCGTTGTGTTGTCGCGCGGATAGAAATAGATCACGAGCTTCTTGCCGGCGGCGTCCGCCAACTTCCAGCTCTGTCCGCCGGTCGCGGGCAACGAAAAAGCCGGCGCTTTTTTCCCGATCGCGACGCGTTGCTTCGTCACGCGTCAGGCCTTCACCGGCTCGAGGATTGCGTCGAGATTCAATTGATCGCAAAGATCCATGAACTCTTCGCGCAACGCTGCAATGTGCACCTTGGCGGGAACGTGCACCATCATCTGCACGGAAAACATCGGCGCGCCCGTATGCGCCGCGGCGTAGCTGCGCGTGTTGAGTTCGGCGATGTCGATGCCGCGCGAGCTGAAGAACCCCGCGAGGCTATGCACGATCCCGGGCTGATCGAGGCACACGACATCGACTGAGTATGTGACCACGTCCTTGCGCGGCGGTCGCTGCTCCGTGCGCCGCAAGCTGACCGTGATCCCTGATGAATCGCTGAGCTTCTTGAGCTCCGTTTCGAGTTTCGCGAGCGTGTGCCAGTTGCCCGACACGAGCAACAGCATTGCAAACTCGTTGCCGAACGCGCTCATGCGGCTGTCGACGATGTTGCCGGAACAATCGAGAACGGCGCGCGTGAGGTCGTAGACGAGACCTGTACGGTCGCTCCCGAGGGCGGAAATGACGATGAATTGCATCGATTGGGAGGGGGAACGAATGGGCGCTCAGTTTACAGGCATCGGCGGGGAGCGGGAACCGTCGATTACAGTTGAGTTCGACGCGCGCGCGTCGTCCTACCGCCAGATGCAGTGCAGAACCCGGTTTGAAGCTTGTCGACGGCGCCTACGCCCAGTACGATCGCGTCATCCCGAAGTGAAGGATTTTTCATGTTCAGCGGCGCCATTGTGGCCATCGTTACGCCGATGCTGGCGGACGGCGCAGTCGACTACGGCGCGCTTGAGCGGCTCGTCGATTTCCATCTCGACAGCGGCACGAACGGAATCGTGGCGGTCGGCACGACCGGTGAATCCTGCACTCTGAGCGTCGCAGAACACATCGAGGTGGTGCGACGGATCGTGCAGCGCTCGGCCAAACGCATCCCGGTGATCGCTGGCACGGGCGCCAACTCGACGCGGGAAGCCATAGAGCTCACGCAGCTCGCCAAAGACGCCGGTGCGGACGCGTGTCTGCTGGTCACGCCGTACTACAACAGGCCGACGCAGGAAGGTCTCTACCAGCACTACAAGAAGATCGCCGAAAGCGTGGCGATCCCGATGATGCTGTACAACGTGCCGAGCCGCACCGCCTGCGACATCAAGCCGGAAACAGTCGAACGGCTGGCTGAATTTCCCAACATTATCGGACTCAAGGAAGCGCCAACGCTCGAACGCAATCGCGAATTGCTGTCGCGCGTCGCCGGGCGCATCGCCCTGTTCAGCGGCGATGACGACCTTGCGTGCGAAAGCGTCCTGGCAGGATTCCAGGGCGTCATCTCAGTAACAGCGAATGTCGCCCCTCGCCAGGTCCGGGCAGTGATCGAGGCTGCGCTCGCTGGCAGGAAAGAGGAAGCGCGCAAGCTCGATGCGAAGTTGCAGCGGCTGCACAAGGCCATGTTCCTCGAGACTAATCCTATTCCCGTGAAATGGGCCGTCGCTCGCCTCGGTCTCATGGCAGACGCCATCCGCCTGCCGCTGGTCCCCCTGAGCAAGCAGTATCACGGGCAAGTGCTCGAAGCCCTGCAATCCGCCGGTATTGCGTTTGCCTGACGCCGAAGCGCGCTGTAACCTTCGCGCCCATTCAGCGGCGGTGGCGCGCGCGTTGGGACAGGTTCAAGCCGGAGAGGTAGCCGAGCGGCTGACTGAATTTGCCGGAGCAAATTTGAACGTTTATCCGCTGCAACGGGATAAACGGGCCCGAAGGGGCGGAGCACATGGATGTGCGG
>JBOHZJ010000244.1:0-2929 GCA_050738395.1 Steroidobacter sp. | reverse complement strand
GCCCTTCCATGTCGATGATAAGACCGCGCGCGATACGATCTTCCGCGGACTGGCGGCCAGCGGTTGGCATACGGCGGCGCTCACGATGCGCCTTCTGGTCGAGAGCGAGCTCAAGCCTGCGGGCGGCATCGTCGGTGCCGGCATTGACGAGCTGCGCTGGCCGCGCCCGGTGCGCCCCGGCGACGAGTTGCGCGTCGAAAGCGAAGTGCTCGAAGTGCGTCCATCGAAGTCGCGGCCGGAGCAAGGGATGATCAAGGTGCGGAGCACCACGCTCAACGAGAACGGCGAGGCGGTACAGGTCTTCGTCGGCAATCTCGTGGTGCCGTGCAAATCGCCTGTACTGCCGTCTAGATGATGTTGATCATCATATGTTCGTCATCATTTATTTACTTCGTGTCAACGTGAACAGAGAAACCCAAGAACTGCCGAGCACCGGATCATCGCCTTCGGATACAACCCATGCCACCCCGTCCGGAAGCGCGGATGGCGACCGGCTACGAATTGCCCACGTCAAACACCACGACCCCGACCGTCCTCCCGTTCCGGCGAATGTCTACAAAACGGCCAAATGATTCAAAATCTGGACTGCGTTCTTGCAGACGGACTTTATATTCAGGAAACGGACGCGGGTTCGGTTCCGCGTTCCGCCACCAACGCGCTCCTTGACGGCCTCGAAAGCGAGGCCGTTTTTCTTTGGAGTCCCTCTGACAACTTGTCATTATCTATCCGCGGGCGACATCGTTTAACCGCGCTGCAACCGCAAGCAGCAAACGGCCACGCTGGGCCGGTACTCCGGCGTCCAAGGCTTGGCATGGGCGCGTGCTAGCGAGGGCCGCTTCGATTACTCGCTCGTGGAGTCGACGGGATCCCGGAGTCGCTGCCCGTCGCGGAGTCACTTGGGTCGGCGGACGGCTCTCACCTTCCCGCTGGGTCCACCTCCGCAGAAGAACTGATCGCCGCCATCGGACTCGAGCCCCGACACGCCCACGCCACTCGGCATCTCGAGACTTTCCACGACCTCTCCCGTTCGAGGATCGACTCGCCTCAACTCGCTCTCGTCACCTTCCCAGGTACCGTGCCAGAGCTCGCCGTCAACCCACGTGACGCCGGTGACGAAGCGGTTGGACGCGATGGTGCGAAGAATCGCCCCTGTCTGGGGATCGACTTGATGGATCTTCCGGTCCCGATACTGCCCCACCCAGAGCGCCCCTTCGGCCCACGCGAGCCCCGAGTCACCGCCGCCGCCGGGCGCCGGGATCGTGGCGAGCACACGGCCGGTATTCGGATCGATCTTCTGGATGCGATTCTCGGCGATCTGAAACAAGTGCTGGCCGTCGAAGGCCGTTCCTGCATGCGCGGCGACATCGATCGAGCGCACCGTCTTCCCGCTCGCAGGATCTAAGGCGTTCAATTTGTCCCCGGATGCAAACCAGACGTGCTGACCGTCAAACGTAACCCCATGTACCTGGTCGGCACCTGGATAGGGCCCGTACTCACGGACGATTTCGGCTTTTGATTGATGCATGCTTCCATCCTCGTTCATTGGAAAAAAGTCGCCTACGGCGCTTGTTTCGGATTGTGGCTTCGTTTCCGGAACAGATCCTAGTCGATCGGCAGAGGAGCCGGGAGCAACAAGGTTGTCGTGAATCCCGGCACGGGCGGGGTCATCCAACGACGCGCTCGCCCGCGACCAAAAGACTGCACCTTGCCTGCTGCCGCAAGCGAGTCGAGCGCCCGCTGCACGGTGCGCTGGCTCGCGCCAAGCGCAAGCGCAAGGGCCGAGCTCGACCACGACTCACCGTCGGCGAGGAAGGCGAGCACCGCCGCATGCTTCTCTTCGACGGGCCGCGCCAGAACGACGACCTCGCGTGCGCGACGCGGCACCAGCTCAAACCCTCGCCTCGTTGCGCTCACGCCGGCCAGCGTTCGAAGCACCGTGCGAAGCCGCCCGACTTCAACTCGCAAGCGCGCGCGATGCGATTCATCGGCAAGCTTCAATCTGAATGCGCGCGCGACAAGCACGTCCCTCGACACGTCTGCCGGCCACGCTTCGCCCAGCGCGCGTGCGAGCGCGAACAACACCGGGCGCTTTGCGAGCGAGACCACCGTGCTTTCGTCACGCACGACATGACGACAAGCGTCCACGACGAGCGCCGTCGACGCCAGTAACGTTTCGACCTCATCGAGCAGGAGGAGTCGCTCCTCGCCACGCGCAATCAGGCGCGCCGCAGGCGTGTTCAGCACGAGAGATGCGTTTTCGACCTCCGCCGTCAGCGCGGGGATCCCTGCGTGACGCGCGGCGCGCTCGGCCCGAGCGAGCGCAGTGCGCGCCATCTTCGTCTGGAGGCGTCGTATCGCGATCCCTGCAACGACCAGCTCATGGACGGCCCTTAACGCGGGCGGCAAGTCCGCGGTATCGAGCCTGGCGAGTGTGCGCTCGGCCTCGTCGATGCGCCCAATCAGGACGAGACGGCGGATCTCGAGATGCCGCGCATGCGCGGCGTTCACCCGGTCGCCGTGCTCCTGGAGCGTCGCCCGCGCTGCGTCGAGCGCCTTCGCAGGCCAGCTTAAGTTCCGCGAGGCGAGCGCGATCTCGGCCTCGGCGACCACGCACCGCGCGCGGGCCACGGCCTCTTTCGGACCGAAGGCGCGCGCCGCACTTCGCACGAGCACCTTCGCTCGATCGAGATCGCCGAGCTGCGCCATCGCGATGCCTCGAAGCGCGAGCGCCGGCGGGTCGTCGCGCAGCGCGACCCGGTTCAGTGCACCGAGTGGATCACCTGCAGCGAGCGCATGCGCCGCGGCCGTGATCAGCGAGTCCATCGGAATCCCGTCACACTTGTCACTCCCAGCGTTCGATGCCCTGCGCTAATGTAACTGACGACCGACAACCACCAGGAGGATATCGCAATGACGAAGCACATCACCG
>JBOHZJ010000243.1:0-10526 GCA_050738395.1 Steroidobacter sp. | reverse complement strand
GCTCTACACGTTGCCGGCGGGGAGCGCGGAAAGCTAGGAGGCTGCTAGCTGCTAGCCAGAATGCTGCGAGGAACTCGTCCGGCATTGTCCGCCGAGCGATAAGATCGATTGAGGCGTCTGAACCTCTGGCTCGCAGCTAGTAGCTAGCAGCTTCCTATCCCATGAACCCACCACCCTTCTTCCCCAACTTCACTGCTTTTCGCATCACAACCTCCGGCGCATCGATCAATGGCGTCATCGGCGGCAGCGGCCCGCCTGTGCTGTTGCTGCAAGGCTGGCCGCAGACGCATATCGAGTGGCGCCTGGTTGCACCGCAGCTTGCGCAACACTTCACAGTGGTTGCGACCGATCTGCGCGGGTACGGCGACAGCAGCAAACCACCCGACGGCGACAACCACGCGAATTATTCGAAACGCGCGATGGCGCAGGACCAGATCGAGGTGATGCAGCAACTCGGCTTCCGGCGATTCGCCGTCGTCGGGCATGATCGCGGCGGTCGCGTCGCTCACCGCCTGGCGCTCGATCATGCAGCCGCGATCACACGGGTTGCGCTGCTCGACATCGTGCCGACGCACACGATCTACACGACCGTGTCGAAACGGCTCGCCACGTTCTACTTTCATTGGTTCTTTCTGATCCAACCGGCGCCGCTGCCGGAAACGCTGCTGGCCGGGAACCCAGAATTCTTTCTGCGCAGCTTCCCGTTCAGGAACCTGATTCCGGGCGTCATCCCCGAAAATGTCTTCGCCGAGTACCTGCGATGCTTCGGCGATCCAGCGACGCTGCACGCCATGTGCGAGGACTATCGCGCAGCGGCCGGCGTCGACCTTGAACATGACCAGAGCGACCTGGTTCGCAAGATCGACTGCCCGGCGCTGGTGCTATGGGGCGAGCGCGGCGCCATGCATCTGCTGTACGACGTCGCGAGCACCTGGCGTGAGCGCGCGACCAGGATCCACGCAAGGGCGCTGCCCGCCGGCCATTGGTTGCCCGAAGAGTGTTCGGACGAGCTGTCCGCGGCCCTAATCGAATTCCTGTCTTGAGGATTGCCTCGGCATTTGCAACCCTGCGGACCTCCTCCAGCTGAGGCTCTGAAAATGCACTTTTCGTATGCTCGCCCCACCGCTCGCCTGCTTCTTGCAACCACCTGCTTCGTGACGACTACCTGCCTTATGACGACAAGCATCGCCGCCGCCGCCGCACTCTCTCCTGACAGCCCCTTCGCGCGCGAAAGCACGCTGCCGTACAAACTGCCGCCGCTCGACAAGATCAGGAACGAACATTTCGCGCCCGGTCTGGAAGCCGGCATGGCCGAACAGCGCAGCGAAATCGATGCGATCGCGAACCGCGCGGCCGCACCGACATTCGAGAACACCATCGTTGCGATGGAGAAGTCCGGTCAATTGCTGACGCGAGTCACGGCGGTGTTCAGCAATCTCACGGCGTCGAACACCAATCCCGAGATCGAGAAGGTGCAGACGGACATGGCGCCGAAGCTGGCTGCGCATTCCGATGCGATCTATCTTGACTCTTCCCTGTTTGCGCGTGTGAAGGCGCTCTTCGAAAACCGCGACGAGCTCAACCTCGATCCCGAGTCGCTGCGGCTGCTCGAGCGTTATCACACCTTGTTCGTGCGCGCCGGCGCGCAACTGTCCGAAGCCGACAAGACGCGTCTGAAACAATTCAATGAACAGATCTCGACACTCACGACTCAGTTCCGGCAGACCGTGCTCAAGGGCGTCAATTCCGGCGCGGTGCTCGTCGAGAGCCGCGCGGAACTGGACGGCTGGTCGGACGAACAGATCGCAGTGGCCGCAGAGGCTGCAAGGAAAGCGGGCAAGGACGGCAAGCACCTCATTGCGCTGCTCAATACGACCACCCAGCCGCCGCTGTCGCAGTTGAAGAATCGCGCGTTGCGCGAGCGGATCTACAAGGCCTCGATCGGCCGCGGATGGGGCGGCGCGTTTGACACCACGGGGCTTATCGCGCAGATCGTCAGGCTGCGCTCGGAGCGCGCGGCGCTGCTCGGCTATGAAAATCACGCGGCTTACGTGCTTGAAGACGCCACGGCGCAAAACGCGACCGCGGTGAACGCCATGCTCAGGCAACTCGCACCGCCCGCGTTGGCGAACGCGCGCAAGGAGGCGGCGGACATACAGCAGGTCATCGATGCGCAGGCGAAGGAGAATGGCGACGCAGCCTTCAGCCTCGAACCGTGGGACTGGGACTTCTACGCCGAGCAGGTGCGTCAGGCGAAATTCGCGTTCGACGAAGCCCAGGTTCGCCCGTATTTTGAAATAGATCGTGTACTGCGCGACGGCGTGCTGTATGCCGCCGAACAGCTGCACGGACTCACGTTCAAGGAGCGCAAGGACCTGCCGACGTATCACGAAGATGTTCGCGTGTTCGAAGTCTTCAATCCGGACGGCTCGCAGCTCGGACTGTTCATGGTCGATTGGTACGCGCGCAGCAACAAGCGGGGCGGTGCGTGGATGAACAGCTTCGTGGAGCAATCCAGACTGATGGGAACGAAACCTGTCGTCGTCAACAATCTCAACATTCCGAAACCGCCGAAAGGCCAGCCGACGTTGCTCACGTTCGACGAAGTGAACACGGCCTTTCACGAGTTCGGGCACGCGCTGCACGGATTGTTCTCCAACGTGCAGTACCCGCGATTTTCAGGCACGAGCGTGCCGCGCGATTTTGTCGAGTACCCATCGCAGTACAACGAGATGTGGGCGACCGAGCCGCGTGTTCTGGCGAACTACGCGAAGCATCATCAGACCGGCGCGCCGATGCCGAAGGCGCTGATGGACAAGGTGCTCGCGGCGCGCAAGTTCAATCAGGGCTACGCGACGAGCGAGTATCTGGCGGCGGC
Organism: Steroidobacter sp.; assembly: GCA_050738395.1. Lineage (GTDB taxonomy): Bacteria > Pseudomonadota > Gammaproteobacteria > Steroidobacterales > Steroidobacteraceae > Steroidobacter. Next base: position 7,648 of record JBOHZJ010000243.1, on the reverse strand, counting down.
GTTGCTCGATCAGTCCTGGCATCAGTTACCCGTCGGGAAGACTCCGCCGCAGAGCGCGGTCGAAACGTTCGAGGCGACGGCGTTGAAAACAGCGGGCGTGGACTTTCACGTGGTTCCGCCGCGTTATCGCTCAACGTACTTCACGCACGTGTTCTCGAATCCGATCGGCTATTCGGCCGGGTACTACGCCTACATCTGGAGCGAGGTGCTGGCGCGCGACACCGAACACTGGTTCAACACACACGGCGGGCTGACGCGGCGCAACGGCGATTTGCTTCGCGATAAGGTGCTGTCGAAGGGATTCAGCGTCGATGCGCTGACGATCTTCCGTGACTTCTATGGCAAGGCGCCGGAAATCGGCCCGCTGCTCGAAGCGCGTGGGCTGGTGGGAGGCAGTGAGGCGCCATAGCGAGTGAATAGCGGACAGCGGACGGCGGACAGTGTCAGAGCGGAAGCGGATTTGGATAATTCCTATCTTCACCGTCCGCTGTCCACTGTCCGCCGTTCACTAACGTTAGTGTTGCTCGCGGCATCGCTGATCATGGCGAGCTGCGCGCCCCTTGCAACGCGCGAGGCGCGCGCATCGAAGTCGAGCCTGGGATGCATGCGCGCAGCGCTTCATGGGCGAGACTTTGGGGACGCGCCCGACGCCGAGGCGCATTGCATTGCCGCCGGCCTGATCGCGCGACGCTGCAGCGTGACTGAATCCCTGCTCGCAAGCATCGGCAAGGAAATTCAGGACGTGCTGGGGTCGGGTGACGCCGAATGGCGCGATCTGAGCGCCGATCGGAGGGGGATCCGGTGTGCGAAGTCTTCTGAGGACGAAGCTCAACTCGCACGTTGCTGCCGCCCATCGTAGGTCGGCCGATCGACGTTCCCGACGAGATCGGCACTCCCTGCATCCATGTAGGTCTGCCGATCGACGTTCCCGACGAGATCGGCACTCCCTACATCCATGTAGGTCGGCCGATCGACGTTCCCGACGAGATCGGCACTCGCTACATCCATGTAGGTCGGATTTTTTTCCGAGCAGAGGCGTCGGTTTGAAACACGACCTACGCCTCATCACCTCGAGCGCTGACGCAAATCAGCAACGATGATTGTCGGGTTAAAACCCGACCTTCGAGCTATGCTTTGCGCCTGTCTTTCACGCATCAAGGACTCCCCATGCGCCCGCTGCTCACTGCCACGATCGGATTCGTTCTGCTGTCCGCCGCACACATGACGGCGCTCGCCGCGGAGCCGAAGACTGAGGAAGAAAAGACGCTGTACGCCCTGGGCGTTGCTGTGTCGCAGAACCTCGCCGCGTTCAATCTCACTGAAGCCGAGCTCGAGCTGGTCAAGGCGGGGCTCACCGACGGCGCGTTGCACAAACAGCCGAAGGTCGACTCAAAGACGTACTTCCCGCAAATCCGTGAGTTGCAGGGCAAGCGAATGGCCGCAGCCGCCGAAGTAGAGAAGAAGGCCGGTCAGTCGTATCTCGACAAGGCCGCCGTCGGGAAGGGCGCGACGAAAACAGCTTCCGGTCTCGTCATCACGACGCTGAAGGAAGGGACGGGTCCTGCGCCGAAGGCGACTGACACCGTGAAGGTGCACTATCACGGCACGTTGCCGAACGGCAAAGTCTTCGACAGCTCCGTACAGCGCAATGAACCAGCGACGTTTCCGCTGGATGGCGTAATCAAGTGCTGGACTGAAGGTGTGCAGCTGATGAAGGTCGGCGGCAAGAGCCGGCTTGTGTGCCCCGCCGACATTGCATACGGCGATCGCGGCGCGCCGCCGGACATCAACCCGGGCGCCACGCTGATCTTCGAAGTGGAATTGCTCGGTATCGAGCAGTCGGCCGGATAAGCGCCGCTGCGGAAGCTCTGCAGGGCAATGACGACGTGACGATGTAAATGTCAGAGTGACAACAACCCACAGGAGAAGAATCGATGTCTGCCATGCGTTGCCTGATAGTGCTCAGTATGTCGCTACTGGTCGCTCCGTCCTGGGCGCAGGAGCTCGGTCGCGATTACACGCGCCTGACGCTCCCGCAGACTCCGGACACGCCGGACAAGATAGAGGTGCTGGAGTTCTTTTCATGGGGTTGTTCGCATTGCGCCGACCTGTTTCCGCTGATCAGCGAATGGGAGAAGCAGCTGCCGCAGAACGCCGTGCTGGTGAAGGCGCCGATCTCGCTGGGCCATCCACAATGGGGACAGCTCGTGCGCGCCTACTACGCACTGGAGGCGATGGGCGAACTCAAGCGTCTCGAAGGCGCCGTGTTCGAAGCGATTCACCAGCAGAAACAGCCGCTCTTCAACGAAGACGCCATCGCAGCCTGGGTCGCAAAGCAGGGCGTTAACGAGCAGAAATTCCGTACGGAATTCAATTCGTTCAACGTCTCCACGAAGGCTTCGCGGGCGGAACAGCTCTCGCGCAACTACCGTATCAATCAGACGCCGCAACTCGCGGTCGACGGCAAGTACCTCGTGCTCGGCAAGACCCACGCGGAGGCGCTTGGCATCGCACGTCAGTTGATCGAGAAAGCGGCGGCGGAGAAGAAAACGGCGCAAGGAACCTGAGCGACGCGACGCGCAAGCGAACCGAGAATCGGACGCAAAGCGCTGTCGCGCGGACCCTCACCCTGGCCCTCTCCCTGGAGGGAGAGGGATTTACTCTTCGCCTATCTTCACCGCTCCCTGCCGGGAGAGGTCGCACGCAGCGCGGGTGAGGTCTCTCCGCGCCAATTCGCATCAACGCCATCGTTGCGGAATCGGCGCCCTACTTCTCCGGCTCCACCAACGCCTGATACACCAGCGCGCGCGACAGGTCTTCGAGGTTCGGCATCCCGGGCGCCATCATCCAGCGCTGAATGAGGCCGATGAACAGTACATCGTTGGTCGGATCGATCCAGAACCAGGTGCCCGCGACACCATCCCACAAATAAGAACCCTGGCCCGCGGTGCTGCCAACCTTGATGGGATCCTCGAATACCGCGACGTCATATCCGAAACCCAGGCCCGGTTGCATGCGATAAAAGCCAATGCCGTGCTTGCCGGTCATGAGCCGTTCGGGCAGATGGTTCGAGCGCATCAGCCGAACGGTCGACGGCGAGAGAATCTGGACGCCGTTCAGGTCGCCTTCGTTCAGCAGCATCTGCGCGAATTGCAGATAGTCGTGGGCTGTCGAATACAATCCGCCGCCGCCCGAGGGCATCCCGGGCGCCTTGCTGACGTTCGCATCGCGCGGCATCGGCGCCAGCGCCGACTTCGCGTTCGGTACGTAGATCGTCGCCAATCGCGAGAGCTTGTTTTCGGGCACGAAGAACGCTGTATCCGTCATGCCGAGCGGCTTGAAGACGCGCTCCTCGATGAACTGCGGAAACGGCATTCCGGACAGACGCTCGACCAGATAGCCCTGCACATCCACGGACACGCTGTATTCCCAGCCTTCGCCCGGTTGGTAGGCAAGCGGCAGCTTCGACAGCTTGTCGATGAACTCCTTGAGTGAGGCGGACTCCAGCGGCTTCGATTGCGCGTACATCTTGTCGACCGGCGACGCGCCAAACAGGCCATACGTAAAGCCGGCAGTGTGGGTCATCAGCTCGCCGATGGTCGGCGCGTGCTTCGGCGCTTCCAGGATCGGTTTGCCTTCCTGATCCTGACCCGCATACACCTTCAGATCTTTGAACTCTGGAATGTACTTCGCGATCGGCTCGTTCGGCCGCCACTTGCCCTCTTCATAAAGAACCATCATCGCGACGCCCGTCACTGGCTTGGTCATCGAGAAGATGCGGAAGATCGAGTCCTTCTGCATGGGCTTCGCGCCCGCGAGATCCTGCTGCCCGTACGTATTGAAGCTGACGACCTTGCCATGCCGCGCGAGCACGGTGACGGCGCCCGCCAGTTGTTTGTTATCAACGGTCGCCTGCATCGCCTTGTCCAGGCGCTGCAGCCGCTCCGACGAGAATCCCACGGCTTCCGGTTGCGCGGTCGCGATGCTGCGCGTGTCGTCGGCTGCGACGGCGAATACTGTCAACAGCAGCGCCGCGAACAGCGAGAACTTCAATCGATACGTCTGCATGTCACTCCCCTGTACTCGTCCTCAACTGGAACGATTCGTGCTTACAATACCGGAGCCGCCGGATACGGAGGTGAAAGAATTGGCAAGTGGCTCCTCGCCGCGAGGCGAGTGCACTCTGACTATTCACCAGTCACTCGTCACGACTCACTTCCAGAGACGACTATGAGATTCGAGTACATCTGCATCGCGGTAGTGGCCGTTTTCTGGGGCGGCTATCCGCTGCTGACACGCTCGACCGGCGTTACCGGTCCGATCGTCTCACTGATCATGACCCTGACGGCGGGGCTCGTCATTGCGATCGCAACGACGTGGCAGGGAGCGGTGCTGCGCCCCTCCGCGGGCGAAGTCGTCAAGCTAAGCATCGCCGGAGCAATGATGGGCGTCGGCCTCCTGGCGTTCAATGCGGTCGCCAACAGCCGCCAGATCGACGCCTCGGTATCCATTCCCATCATGGACACACTCATGCTGCTGACGACCGTCGTCGGCGCGATCATGTTTTTCGCCGAACCAGTGACGCCGAAGAAGTTGATCGGGCTGGCTCTGCTGATCTCGGGGATCCTGATCCTGAAGCCGGAGTGATTCACGAGCCGCGCAAGTACGACACGCCGCCGTCGACGACCAGCGTCGAGCCGACAACGTAATCGCCGGCGCGCGAAGCGAGAAAGATCGCGGCGCCCGCCATGTCTTCGTCCGTTCCGATGCGTTTCGTCGGAATGCGTCTTGCGACTTCCTCGCCGTGATCGCGTGCAGTCGTGTTCATGTCGGAGGCGAATGCGCCTGGCGCAATCGCCGACATGACGATGTTTTCGTCGGCCAGACGCAGCGCCATGCGGCGCGTGAGATGAATGAGGCCCGCCTTGCTTGCCGCGTAGGAATAGGTTTCCTGCGGATTGACCGAAACGCCGTCGATGGACGCGATATTGATGACTTTCGCGGGCCGCTCCCGACTCGCCGCTGCACGCAATGCAGGCGCGAGCGCCTGCGTCAGAAAGAACGGCGTTTTCATATTGAGGTCGACGACTTTGTCCCAGCCCTTCTCCGGGAAGGCGTCGAACTCAGCGAGCCACGCCGCCCCGGCGTTGTTCACCAGGATGTCGAGCCTCGACTCGTGCTTCATGTACGCCGCCGCGAGCGCCGCGATTCCTTCGTTGGTCGATGCGTCGACCGGCAACGCCACGCATTCACCGCCGGCCGCCGACAGTTCCTTCGCGGTCTGCCGACATACGTCCGCTTTGCGCGAGGAGATGTACACACGTGCACCATACGCGATGAAGCCGCGCGCGATCATTTTGCCGATGCCGCGCGATCCACCGGTAACGAGTGCGACGCGGCCTTTGAGAGAGAAGAGATCGTTCATCGTGGTTCCTCGGACGTGAGTCGTGAGTCGTGAGTCGAGGGAGGGGATCGGGAATTCAGAAAATGGAAGGTTTGAGCGTGCCAGACCGCGTGTCAAGCATGTTCTTGCGAGTCCCGAGTCCCGAGTCCCGATCTGACGACTCACGACTCACGACTCACGACTCACAACTCACGACTCACAACTCTCCTGATCGCAACAAAGCATCCAGCGATTCACCCGTGCGTTGCCCGGCTCGCGAGAGTTCGAGCACGCGCGAGTAACAGGCGTCTGCCGCCGCCGCGGCCGTCACTCGCTCCTGTCGGTTGGACTCGTATCTGGCCGGCGTTTCGCTCAGGAGTGAAAGGAACGCGGGTTCGGCGACCTCACAGGCGAGGTACCGGATCCGTCGAGAACGGCGCTCCGGTTCGCGGAAAGCATAGGTCGCCGCGATCAGCGGGCCGTCTGCCGAAATTCGTTCGCTCACCGGACGCTGCTGCGGCGATATGAGAACGATGCCGGCCGGTTCATAATCCCAGCCCGCTGGCGTCGGCGCATCGGCGTTGCACCTCTCGCTCGCGTGCTCACAGGCGGCGAACACAATGGCGACCACGGCATGACACTCATTGTCGAGAAACCAGTGCTCGAGATTGCCGCTGTTCGAGCGCGTCGAGGTCACGCACTCGGTCGCGGACCAGTCATCGGCGGTCGAATCCGGCGCAACTGCTCGCATGGATTGCGGCCATTCAATCGGCGCCGACGCCCTGGCGGTGCTCGTGGCCGGAGTGACCAGCGGAGCCGCGACATCCATTGCCGGGAGGAACGCCCTCCACCACGTGGAGGCCGCGATGATCGAGAGCGCGACGGCGCCAAGCGCCAGCGCAACCGTAACGCCGCCGAAAGCGAGCTGTGCGTTCGGTGTTCGTTGCCGCGCGGCCAGCCATTGGCTGAGAACCCAACTGCCGAAGGAAGCAGCGAGCACAAGCACGACAAAGGTGACGATGGCGATCGACATGCAGGGAATCCACGACCCGAATCAAGCGTGCGCGCCCCTGGACCGCGTCGTCAATCGATGACGCAAAAAGGATTTTTCAACCGCCCGCGTGTGCTTCACAATCCGCGAGATGACATCGACTGACAAAGACAGCGCGGCGGCCGCGACGGGCGTCGTATACGAGCAGCCGCTGAATGAGCGGATGCGGACCTTCCTGCGCCTGGATTTCCTCTACCATCAGACGCTTTTTCACGAGGAGCGCGAGGAGGACTGGTCGACCCGCGCCGCCATGAGCTCGCTGCTCGAGATCCTCGCAATTACGGCGCGCGGCGATATCCGCAGTGAGGTGCTCAAAGAGCTGGAACGGCAGATGTCAGTTATGCACGAGTTTCAGTCGCGACCGGGCGTAGATGGATCGCGACTGCGCGCCGTTCTGTCGAATCTGGCGCGCTTGCGCACCGAATTGAACTCGGCCGGCGCTCTGTTCATGCAGCGATTACGGGATTCTGAGTTCCTGAATTCGATCAAACATCGCAGCACGATTCCCGGCGGGACGTGCGAATTCGATCTGCCGGACTATCGGCACTGGCTTGATCAACCGTTCGCCGCCCGGTCCGCGGCCTTCAACGACTGGATGACCACGATCAGACCGCTGTGCGACGCGGTTACCGAGCTGCTCTGGATCACGCGCGCAGCGGGACGTCCGCGACCGGAAACCGCCGTGGGCGGCGCGTTTCAGATCGTATTCGAGCGCGAGAACCCGTGTCAGGTACTGCGGATCACACTTCCGGTCGGAACGCAGCTGTTCCCGGAAATCAGCGGGAGCCATCACCGCTCCAGCATCCGCTTCCTCAACTGGGCTGACGTCAACGCGCGCCCGGTGCAGGCCACGGAAGATGTGAAATTTTTACTCACTGTGTGTACGTGAAGAAGTGACTCGTGACTAGTGACTAGCCAATCCTGGAACGCGTGTCAGCGTCCGCTGTTCTTCCTATTCACCAGTCACCAGTCACCAGTCACTAGTCACTTTCTCAACCAATGCCCACCGTTCCCTGTCCCACCTGCGATCGCCCCGTCGAATGGACGGAAGCTTACCCATGGCGTCCGTTCTGCAGCGAACGCTGCAAGTTGATCGACCTTGGCGCCTGGGCGTCAGGTCAGCGGGCGATTCCGGGCGAAGTCATCGAAACCGATGACGACGCGAAGGACGCGGATCATGAGTGAGATAGCGGTTAGCGGTTGGCGGTTAGCGG
>JBOHZJ010000242.1:0-3810 GCA_050738395.1 Steroidobacter sp. | reverse complement strand
CCTCGATCCGATTCTCAATCAGCGGGCTTACTGAGTCGAGACAATGTTCCTGAGCCTCGCGCGGGGCTCATAGGATACGTCCTCGCGTGCCGAGCGTTAGCCCTGTGCCAATGACGCGGCGGGCGGCTGACGAACGGCGGCGGTTGGCGACCCGTTCTCTCCAGGGCGCTCCTGCAATAGCGCATCGAGCTTTTTGCGTTGTCCGACGTCGTTGTAGAAACGTGTGATTCGTTGCCGCGCGATACGCTTGGTGTCCTGGTCGGCGGCCGGTTCGGAGGTCAATTCGCGATAGCTATCGACCAGATAGCGTTCAGCCTCCTGGCTGCGCCCGAGCTGATGAAGGACATCACCCAGTGCACTGGCGGAACGTGCAGAACGCCAGGCAGGCGCACCCGTGCGCTTCCAACGCTCAATTGAGACGGTGAGCACCTTCTCTGCATCGGCGAGCTTCCTCTGTCCAAGGAGCGCTTCACCCAGGTAATGCTCCGTGGATGCGACGTACTGGTGATCGGGCTGCAAATGTTTGGCGAAGAGAGAAAGTGTGTCGCGAAGCAGCTCTTCGGCTGCTGTGAACTTCTCATTCCGGATCATCAAGGTTGAAAGCATCGTTTGAAGGTAGCCAATCTTCAAATACGCGGTGCTTTCGGAATTGCGGTGTGCGTCGAGCGCCTCGACGATCAGCTTCTCGGCATCGCGGGTATTGTTCTGGGCGAGGCGAACCTGGGCGAGCGAAGCCAATGTATCAGCGACGGTGCTGTTCGCTGGGCCATAAATGCGACGCTGCGCGTCAAGCGCTCGCTCGAACAGCGTCGCTGCGGCGTCAATCTGGCCCTGGTAGAACAGAATATCGGCGAGGTAATAGTCGGCCATCACTCGGTCTGGATGCTGTTCCGGTGCTGACTTGTAGATCTCTACTGCCTCACGCGCAGCGCGCTCTGCTCCCTGGAGGTCGTCAGCCCAGACCATGATGTTCGACATTTCGGCTAGAACGGCGCCAACTTCTGGGTCGCCCGACCCTTTAATGGTGCGCATGAGCTGGAGCGCCTGGGTGATGTACTCGAGCGCCTGTTGAGTATGACTTCGCCGTTTTTCAAGTCTGGCGAGATCGACAAGCAACCGTGCGTGAGCTTCCGAACCTTCATCCTTCAAGTGACGCGAAATCTCTTGTGCTTCGCTAAAGTAGCGATCGGATTCTTCGATCAATCCGTCTTCGCGCAAGGCAATCGCGAGTTCAGTGACGATCGAACCGAAGCTTGCTTCGTCCGCGCGCGTTTCCTGCTTGATGCGCAGTGCATCCTGGAGGTAGACAACCGCGCGATCAGCTCGACCCATCCGACGATAGGAGCGACCGATCGTTTCGAGCAACCGTGCGCGGACGTCAGGCTGCTGATTCAAATCATTCTGAATATTGCGTGCCGCCTGATCGAGCAGGCTGCGGGCCGTGGGCTCGCGCCCGAAATTAATGAATGGATCAGCGGCGCTGAATACATTCAACATGAACTGTGAGACGTCTTCGGCGCGCTCTCTATCGTGCGTGGCCTGGGCGAGCGCAGCTGCGATATTCTGCCTCTGAATCGACATCACGATTGCAACGCCGACGAGGAAGACCAGAAAGCCGGCGCTTGCAGCCACCGCCATGGTGTGACGGCGAACGAATCTCTGGCTGTAGTAGACCCAATTCCCCTGACGCGCCTGCACCGGCTCGTTGGACATGTGGTGGCGTATGTCTGCAACCAACCGCTCGACGGAGCTGTACCGATGCTCCGGCTCCTTGCGCAGCGCGCGCATGACGATTGCATCGAGATCGCCGACGAGTCGCCTTTGCAGCTTTTCGGGTGCGAGTCGCCGCGCATGAGCGCTTTCCAGAATGGAAGGCTCTCCTGCGACATGCGCTCCCTGTATCGCGCGATGCACTGCCCCGCTGGGACGCGGCGCATCGACGACGCAAATCTTCCGCTCCATCTCGAGCTGATTGGACGATTCCGGCAGCTCGTAGGGACGCAGGCCGCTCAATAGTCGGTAGAGGACGACTCCAAGCGAATACACGTCGCTCGAGGTGGTGATCGCGCCGCCCATGATTTGCTCCGGACTCGCGTACTCGGGCGTCAGAACCCGATCGTTCATACGAGTGAGCTCCGCAGTTCTGCCCAGATCCCTGGCGTGCATCAGCTTCGCAATGCCGAAGTCGAGCAACTTCGGCGTTCCGTCGGCCGTAACGACGACGTTGGCCGGTTTGATGTCGCGATGAATGATCAGGTTCTGGTGCGCGTACTGAACGGCGGCGCAGATCTCGATGAACAGCGACAACCGCGCGCGCAGACTCAGACGCTCCTCGTCGCAGTAAGTGTCCAGGGTCCTGCCCTCGACGTACTCCATCACGAGGTAGGGTTGGCCCTGCTCGGTCTCTCCCGCGTCGAGCAGCCGCGCGATGTTCGGGTGGTTGAGCGTCGCGAGAATCTGCCGTTCGGCCCGGAAGCGCAGGCCAAGATCCAGTGCGGCCGTTGGATCGATGACCTTGACAGCCGCCTTTGCGGAGAATTGCTGATCCGCTCGCTCGGCGAGATACACGGTCCCGGCCCCGCCCCGCCCCAGCACGGACACCAGCCGATAGTTGGAGACGAGAGTCCCGACTAGCGTGTGCCGCTCGTCCGGCGCGTGCGTGCGCGACAGCGATCCCAAAGTTCGGGTCAGCGGCTTCGTGGCTATTAGCTTTCGGACTGTCACAGCAATCGATTTCTAGCCCGCTAGTGAGCGCCCCGATGGAGCATTCCCGAGAGTTGTTCGAACCACCCTGTCTCGCAGGCCTGGAACAGGTCGCGGATAGGGTCAGCCAGGGCTGCAATCCTGTCGCAAGGCAGAATCGACGCTCAACAGCCCACCCGCGGCGATTCTGCACCCGATTCAAGCATTTGCCTGAGATCCAGCCGCCATTCTGTGAAACGGACCTGACTTTTGTCGAATGCCGGAATCAGGGTTTCCCTGATCTGCGTTCCTGAGCTTCTTCCTAACGGATACGACATAAGTAGTTGATTGTGACGCGCGTCACAGTTACGTTACTTATGTCAACGACCGCAATGAGTCGTTATGGGGAGATTCTGGAATGCGCACTCTAAAGATTGCCTCCGCGGCAGCCGCCGCGGCTCTGCTCGTCAGCAGCGCGACAGCTCTATCGCACGCGAACGCACTGATCACGACTGCTGAGCATCTGTCGCACACGAAGCCAGCGTTGCTTGCAGACGGTCTGTCGCATGTGAAGCGACCGCTGCTTGCAGACGGTCTGTCACATGTGAAGCGACCGCTGCTTGCAGACGGTCTGTCGCATGTGAAGCGTCCTCTCATCACCGTCGCCTAAGTTCTGCGGAGATCAACATGAAGAAGCAACTTGCGATCGCTGCGGGCGTGCTCCTCACGCTCGGAACCGCGTTCTCGGCGACTGTACTGACCGACGCCCGCGCTGCCACGCCCGCCTCGTCTGTTGAATCCGCATCAGCGGACGTCAGCTCGCGAGCAACCGAGCAAGTCGTGTCGATGTGGAATCATCGCGCAGAATCGATTGGCTCAACGCATCTCGCGCGTCCGCTTTGACCTGAGGATTTCAGCGGGGCCTCGGCGGCTCTCAGACGTAGAACGTGCGGCGTCCCTCCACGGAGTCGGCCTCCAGGCAAGCCGACCTAGCCGAAGAGTGCGCCCCATGGGCTACGGTGTTGGCGCTACATGCAAGCGCGTCTCGTCAAGGCTTTGCTTCATCAACGCTGCTCGATTCTCTGTCGCGACAAGCAAATCCTCGAGTTCCTTGCGCTGACCTCGCTC
>JBOHZJ010000241.1:0-13560 GCA_050738395.1 Steroidobacter sp. | reverse complement strand
CTTCCAGCCCATCGAGCGGTACAGGCAGCGCGAGCACGCCGAGCTCGATGTCGCCCGCGCGCAGTTTGTCGAGCAACGGCTGCGTTTGATACTCATACAGCATCAGCTTCAGCCGCGGTAGTTGCTTGCGCAGCCGCCGTGCGACGAGCGGCAGCAGGTACGGGCCAATCGTCGGGATGAAGGCCACCTTGATTTTACCCGACAGCGGATCGTGTTCGTTGCGTGCGAGCGAAACGATCTCATCGCTGTCCTGCAAAATGCGCCGCGCGATCGGCAGAATTTTCGCGCCGGTGTCCGTCAACGTGACGCGCCGGGGCTGGCGTTCGATGAGTTGCACCCCAAGATAGTTCTCGAGCTTCTTGATCTGCGCTGAAAGGGTCGGCTGACTCACGAACGAGCGCTCCGCCGCCTTGCCGAAGTGCCGTGCGTCCGCGAGGGCCACGAGATAACGAAGATCGCGAAGGTTCATTGTAAGCGGGCTCTGGGCTCCGGGGACTGGCCGGAAACGGCCAATCCACGCTCATAGCCGTAGTCTATCGGACCAGCAAGATCTATCGATTGGTATTAGTGCGGGCGCGAACCGAAAATGGCGCTCATTCGTTGAGAGGTGCACGTCGGAGTCTGTAACTCTCTCGAGCGTTTTCGCAGGTTTTCTTACCAGCGCCCGGAGCCCAGAGGCGAGCGCCCATTGATGGAGGTTTTCACATGCTAGGTATTGGACAGAAATTTCCCCAGTTCTCACTGACCGGGGTCGTGTCGAACGATCTGGACAAGGGTTTTCAGCAGTTCGATCACAACAGCAGCAAGGGCAAGTGGAAGGTCGTGTTCTTCTGGCCCAAGGACTTCACCTTCGTGTGCCCGACGGAGATTGCCGCGTTCGGCAAGCTCAATCGGGAATTCACGGACCGTGATGCAGTGGTGTACGGCGCGAGCACCGATTCGGAGTTCGTCCACCTTGCCTGGCGCAAGGACAAGGAAGAATTGCGCAACCTGCCGTTCCCGATGCTTTCAGACATCAAGCGTGAACTGTCGACAGCACTCGGCGTGCTCGATCCCGAAGCGGGTGTTGCGCAGCGCGCGACCTTCGTCGTCGATCCGCAGGGCGTGATTCGCTTTGTATACGTCACCGATCTGAACGTCGGCCGCAGCCCTGAGGAAGTGTTGCGAGTGCTCGATGCGCTGCAGACAGACGAGCTGTGCCCCTGCAACTGGAAGAAAGGCGAGGACACGCTGAAGGCTGCATAACGACGCCTTGAGCTTCCATTAGCTACTAGCAGCTAGCTGCTAGCCAGATCGGGTTCATCTCTCTGGCTGGTAGCTAGCGGCCAGGGGCTTCTTTGATTGGAGAACACTATGTCCCTCGACGCCATCCGCGACCAGCTTCCCGACTACGCGCGGGATCTGAAGCTCAACATCGGCAGCGTACTGACGCCGCAAGGCGCGCCGGGCCTGACCGAGCGACAGATCGCCGCGGTGGCGATCTCGACGGCCATCGCCGCCCGGAATCCTGCGCTGACGCAGGCCATCGAATCCTGGGCGCAGCCGCATCTGGATGAGGCGCATATCAACGCTTCGCGTGCAGCCGCCGCGATCATGGGCATGAACAACATCTATTACCGGTTTCTGCATCTCGTCGAAGACAGCGAGTATCAGACGATGCCGGCGCGCCTGCGCATGAACATCATCGGCAATCCCGGCATCGACAAACTGGACTTCGAATTGCTCTCGCTCGCCGTCTCCGCCGTCAACGGCTGCGGCATGTGCATCACTTCGCACGAGAAGAAGTTGCGCGAGGGCGGCGTCAGCCGCGAAGCGATCCAGAGCGCCATTCGGATCGCATCGGTAATACATGCAGTCGCGGGAGTGGTGGAGTATCAGGCAGCGGCGTGAAGCAGCGCTTCACAGAGGATCAGCCGCTAGCAACTAGCCGCTAGCCAGAAGGCGTCTGCATGCAGCGACTCTGCTCTGGTCGGGCTTTCCTGGCTAGTGGCTAGCGGCTAGTCGCTCTATATACTGCTTCGCATGTCCCCTCGTCCCACGAGACTTTCCGCCGGCGTGGTGGTGGTTCGCGAAACACCTGAAGGCTGGCGGTTCCTGCTGTTGCGCGCCTTTAATCATTGGGATTTTCCCAAGGGCATGGTTGAGCCCGGCGAAGAGCCGCTCGCCGCTGCGATTCGCGAGGTCAAGGAAGAAACGCTGATCGCCAACCTCGAATTCGCGTGGGGCGAGGTCTACACACAGACCGGCCCGTATAGCCGCGGCAAGGTCGCGCGCTACTATCTCGCCAAAACGACGACCTCGGACGTCACGCTCACCGTCATCGAAGAGCTCGGTCGCGCCGAGCACAACGAATTTCGCTGGGTCGATCACGCCACTGCGCTAAAGCTGGTCTCGCCTCGCGTTGAACCCATTATCGAATGGGCGGCCGCGCGTCTCGCAGACGGCGTACTGACGCAGTGGGGCTGAGACAGGATCACATGACAGACCCGATCTGAATCATGTTCATCCCGTACATCCCGTCGACCTGATTGAATCGTGGCTGCATCGCCCACCAGGAATGTCGTAATCGTCGGCGCGGGCTTCGCGGGCCTGAACGCCGCCAAACGACTCGGCGGCGTCGCCGGTCTGCGCGTGACTGTCATCGATCGAGAAAACCACCACTTGTTTCAGCCGCTGCTCTATCAGGTCGCGATGGCGGCGCTCAGTCCGGCAGATATCGCAGTCCCGATTCGAAGCTTGCTGGCCGGATTCCCCAATATCCGCGTGATCAAGGCGGCGGCGAATCGGATCGACGCCGCCGCTCGAACGGTATTCACCGATGCCGGCGAGTTCGCGTACGACTACCTGCTGCTTGCATGCGGTGCGCAGCACGCGTACTTCGGTCAGGAAGGTTGGGAACAGCACGCGCCCGGACTGAAGAACCTGCCGCAGGCGACCGAGATCCGCCGCCGGGTGCTCGAAGCATTCGAAGCCGCGGAGCGAGAGCTGGGCGCCGAGGCTCATCGCAGGCATCTCACCTTTATCGTGGTCGGCGGCGGTCCAACGGGCGTCGAACTCGCCGGCGCGATCGGCGAAATGAGTCGCTACACGCTCGCACGCGATTTTCGCAGCATCGACCCGCGGCAGACGCGCGTCATTCTCGTCGAAGCGGGTCCGCGGATACTCCCTTCATTCGATACGAAACTCGCAGCCCGCGCCATGCGCGATCTCGAATCGCTGGGCGTGCAAACCTGGACGAGTGCGCGCGTGACCAATGTGACTCCAGAAGGCGTCGTGATCGGCGACGAGCAGGTTTCTTCATCGACGGTGCTGTGGGCTGCTGGCGTACGCGCCTCCGACGTAGGCCGCACACTGGGCGCCGCGCTCGACTCCGCGGGACGAATCATTGTGCACGACGATCTCACCATCGAGGGACATAGTGAAGTCTTTGTGGCCGGCGATCTGTCCCGGTGCGTCGGCATCGATGGCAAGCCGCTGCCTGGCGTTGCGCTCGTGGCCATGCAGCAGGGGGTCTTCGTCGCGAATACGATCAGAAACGAACTGCAAGGCAAAGCGCGCACGCCGTTTCGCTATCACGACCTCGGCCAGATGGCGACCATCGGCCGCAGCCGCGCCATCGTGGAATTCGGCTCACTGCGTCTGTCGGGTTTATTCGCGTGGTGGTTCTGGCTGATCGTGCACATCTATCGCCTGAGCGGCTTTCGCAATCGCCTGTCCGTGCTCATCCAATGGGCGTGGTCGTACTGGACTTTCAGCCGCGGCGCGCGCCTGATCGTCGGCAAGGAATGGCGGGCGTATCCGGACCAGATGGATAGTGGAGTAACCACAAAGAGCACATAGAGCACAAAGCTCAAGACGACGGAATCAGAAGAATGCAGGTACGAAGCCTGGCGGCGGTCGATTCGGCCCTTTCGTTCGATCCTTTGTGATCTTTGTCCCGCGGGATTTCCGTTGGTCATGTTCTATGTGGTTACTCTTCTTGCTCAGTCTCTGAAGTTCGTGAACTGCAACGGCAGTTCGAGCTTCGCTGCGCGCACCAGCGCCATCGCCTCCTGCAGGTCATCGCGGCTCTTGCCCGTCACGCGCACCTGTTTGTCCTGGATCGCGGCTTGCACCTTGAGCTTTGAATCCTTGATCAGGCGCTGAAGTTTCTTGCCGAGCTCCGTGTCGATTCCCTCACGCAGCGTGGCGACCTGCTTCCAGGTCTGACCCGTGACTACCGGCTCATCGATCTTCATGCACATGATGTCGACGCCGCGCTTGGCGAGCTTCAGCTTCAGAATGTCCATCATCTGCTTCAGCTGAAAATCCGCCTGCGCCTTTAGCGTCACGACGAACTCCTTGAGTTCGTATTCCGCACCCGAGCCTTTGAAATCGAAGCGCGTACCGACTTCGCGATTCGCCTGATCGATCGCGTTCGCGACTTCATGGGCGTTCAGTTCGGAGATGATGTCGAAGGAAGGCATTTTTTTAAGAAGTGATTAGTGACTGGTGACTGGTGAATAGGCAGAGACCGGTGAACGCCGTTAATACACTGCAAAACAGGCGCGAAATCAACCGCTGGCTTCGGGCTCCGCCAGCAACTCATCTACCTGCGCACGAAACCCGGTCACGAACTCGTCGTACGCTGCGCCGGTGGCGGGACCTGAGAACCCCGTGTGGATGTCGCGCACCTCGCCCTTCCGGTCGATCAGGATCGTGGTCGGGTACCCATAAATTCCACTCAAGCTCGGCAAAGCTTTGCCTGCTTCGTCGTCCGCCGTGCCGGCGATGAGCGTGGTGAAGTTGATGCCGAGATCATCTCGATAGCCGCGCACTGCTCTGGCGGCCTTCTCGAATTCGGCGTGGCGTTCGAACATCAGCGCGATGACTTCGAAGCCTTTGTCGCGGTACTCGCGATAGAAGGGCGCCAGGAACATCGTCTCGTCGTGGCAGTTCGGACACCAGGTTCCGCCCAACGTGACGAGCACCACCTTGCCGCGGAAACGCTCATCGCTGAGTGACACCGGATTGCCTTCGACGTCGTTGAACGTGAAGTCGAGACGCTTCGCGTCGTCCTTCATCGTGGTCTGGCGGCCCGCGCCTTCCAGGGCGGCTTCCGCGTTGCGCCTTGCGGTGACTTTCTCGCGCCATGCGAGGCCCTGCCAGTAGTCGCCTTCAAGCTCCCCGGCGGCGTTGACCTTGAATTTATACAGATAGGCCAGACCGCCGGCGAACGTCGAGAGCTGGAGTTCGTCGCCGCGCACCTGGCCTTCAAGATAGCGGTGATCCCCTGTCGGAGTCATCACAGTGCCGGTGACTCGATCATGCTCCTGCTTCAGAAGCGCGACCGCCTTCGACGCCTCGCCTGCATCGTTGATGAACGTTGCTTCCCAGCGGCCTGCGACATCGGCGTTGTCGCTCTGCACGTCTTTGTAGAACCGGTGGGTCTCGCCGAGCGTCGCCTTGAATGGAATGACCTGCTCCTTGCCGCCAGCCTTGATGAGCGTCACGGCGCCCTCGAGCTTTTCTTTCGCCATCGTCGCGCGCAACGAATTCTCGTAGCCGGGAAACACCGCCAGCAGTGCGGAGCCTTCGAGCCTCACGTTCGTAACGCGTGTGCGTTCGGCGCCGTTGCTCAGATACAGCACCCAACGCTCCTTCTCCCTGGCGATCTCAAGTCCGAAAGGCGCATCGCCGCCCGGCAACGCGAGGGTCGCGCGATACACGCCCGCTCGTGGCTCGGTCAACGGTCGGCTGCAGCCCAGTGAGCCAAGTGCAAAGGGCCCCACTGCCAGGAACATTGCGAAAACGAAACTCTGCGTGCGCACTGACTCGTCCTCATTTCACCGTCAGACCAGTGTCCGGGCTCTGCCGCGCCAGTTCAACCCCCGGCGCTGCAGGAACCGCATCGCGGCGGCGCGCGTTGTTTCGTTGTATGGAACGAACATTTTGAGATTGACCAAGGGAGTCAGCGCATATGAATTCTTACAGGGGCAGATGGCCGGCAACAGGCTTGATCGCACTTTCGGTGTTCGCTGCTGGATGCGGCGGGGTGTCAGAGGTGACCAAGGATCGCGTCGCCCGGAGCGAAACGGCGGTGCGTCAGACGCAGCAGACGATTGGTAATTCCGAAGCGGGTGCGGTCGAGTTGCAGCGCGCGCGGGATCAGCTCGCCCAGGCGCAGAAGGCGTTGAGCGACAACAAGGAAGAGGCGGCGCTGAGACATGCGCAACGGGCGGAACTGGACGCCGAACTAGCGGTCGCGAAATCGCAAACGTCGAGCGCGCGCAAAGCTGCCGACGAGTTGCTCGCCAGCATACAAACGCTCCGGCAGGAAGCAGGTCGCAGTACGCCTGAGCAGTAATCACGCCTCGTCGCCAGGACGCGCGTTTGTCGTATCTTTGGAGAATTTGTCATGAACCGGACTCACAATTTGATTCTGGCCGCCGCGGTAGCGAGCTTGCTTGGAGCGTGTACGTCCACGCCCAAGCAGATTGAGGAACTGGAAACGGCGCGCGCAATCGTGCCGCAGGTCGAGGCTTCGCCTCGAGCCGGCGTGGCCGCAACCTACATCGCTGAAGCGCGCAAGTCGCTCGATCGCGCGAATCGTCTCGCCGATCAGGGCGGCAAGCTCGAAGACGTAAAATTCGAAGCGGACATCGCTGCGAAGAACGCGCAGATCGCCAATGAAAAGATCCTCACGGCGCAGGCGCGCGAGGATCTCGAGAAGGGCACTGCGGAACGTCAGGCCGTACTGCTGGAAGCTCGCGAGCGCGACGCCCGGATGGCGGCGCAGCGCGCCGAGGAAGCCAGGCAACGCGCCGATATGGCAGGTCAGCGAGCCACGACTCTCGAGCAGGAGCTCGAAGCGCTGCGAGCGAAGCCCACGCCGCGCGGCATGGTGCTGACGCTGGGCGACGTGCTGTTCGATACCGGTCAGGCCACCTTGAAGCCGGGCGCCTATCGAACGATCGATCGACTGGCCGAAGCGCTCAAGAACGAGCCGGAGCGACAAGTCGTGATCGAGGGCCATACGGACAGCGTCGGCTCCGATGAGTACAACCAGGGTCTGTCCGAACGCCGCGCGCAAGCTGTGCAGGCCGCATTGTTCGAGCGCGGTGTGAACTCGC
Organism: Steroidobacter sp.; assembly: GCA_050738395.1. Lineage (GTDB taxonomy): Bacteria > Pseudomonadota > Gammaproteobacteria > Steroidobacterales > Steroidobacteraceae > Steroidobacter. The sequence goes on along the minus strand of JBOHZJ010000241.1, from coordinate 6,448 downwards.
AGCAGATCCAGGCTATGGGCAAAGGTGAGAGTACGCCAGTGGCGAGCAACGACAACGCCGGCGGGCGGCAGCAGAACCGGCGCGTCGAGATGATCTTCGCGAACACCGGCTCGCAGGTTGCCTCCGATGTGGATTGAGCGCATCGGATGTCGATTGCTGATTTGAGCTGAGAATCCCCCTCTATCGACCCTCCCTCGCGAATGCGCGGGAGGGTTTTTTTTGGGGCTAGTGACTGGTGACTAGTGACTGGTGAATAGTCAGACGCTGGGATCCGCCTCTGATCGCAAGATCGCAGAGCGGTCGTGCCTCTGCTATTCACCAGTCACTAGTCACTACTCGTATAACCACTTTGTAACCTGGCCACGACTGACCTCACTACCGGCGGCCCGCTAGAGTGCCGCTCCTATGTCAATCACGCTGGACCAAGTCACCAAACGGTATCAGGGCGCCTCGGTCGTCAACGATGTTTCCCTGGAAGTGGCCGAGGGGGAGTTCTACGTGCTGCTCGGACCGAGCGGCAGCGGCAAGAGCACGCTGCTGCGCGCCATCGCCGGACTCACCGGCGTTGACCATGGCCGCATCGCGTTGCACGGCGCCGATGTCACGCATGTCTCGGCCCGCCAGCGCGGCGTCGGCCTCGTCTTTCAGAACTACGCGTTGTTTCGCCACATGACGGTCGGCGAGAACATCGAGTTTGCGTTGCGCGTGCGCCGCATGAGAACAGCCCAGCGCCGCGAACGTCGCAAGGAGCTGCTGCGGCTGGTCGCGCTTGAAGGCATGGACGATCGCCTGCCGACGCAGCTCTCCGGCGGCCAGCAGCAGCGCGTGGCGGTTGCCCGAGCGCTCGCGCACAAGCCTCAGGTATTGCTGCTCGATGAGCCGTTCGGCGCGCTGGACGCCAAGATTCGCGAAGAGCTGCGCCGCACGATTCGTCAGGTGCAGCGCGAGTTGAACATCACGACCGTGCTGGTGACGCACGATCAGGAAGAAGCGTTTGCGATGGCCGATCGAATCGGCGTGATGAATCTCGGCCGGCTGCTGGAAAGCGGCAAGCCCGATGAGTTGTACGCCCGCCCCGCGACGCGTTTCGTCGCCACGTTTCTTGGCGCCGCGAATCTGCTGCTCGCCAAACAGACCGCGCAGGGCATTCGCTTCGGCGCGACGCCGGTGCAGACGCGCCGGGTGGAGAGAATCGATGCAGGACGCGAACACGAAGTGGTCGCCGTGCTGCGTCCCGAAGAAGTCGAGCTTGCTCCGACGCGCGACAGCCTTCGCACGAACTACATCGCGCATGGGCAGGTCGATGAGATCGTATTCACCGGCGCGCTCGAGCGAATGCGCGTGCGCATGACCGGCGGGGCGGCCGATGCGCACCTTGCAACGAACCCGGGCGATGGCGGAGGCGCGGCGCTCCTCGAAGTCACGCGCACTCAACACGAACAGCGTGCGTTTCCCGCCGCGATCGGCCAATCGGTCGCAATCGGCGTGCGTCGCATCCATGTGCTGCCGACGCCGCTGTCGAGCTATGCCGCGTGCTCCGCCACTTCCAGCGGAGCCGAGAGTCTCGCGCAGCATCCGTTTCTCATCGAACTCGCGAGCCGCATGAAGACCCGCATCGTGAGGCGCATGGAGCCGGCGCTGGCGGATGGCGGGACGAATGCGAAAACACAGATCTCCGGTGTTGCAGTGATCGCCGCACACGCAACCGCCGGCATGCAGGTCGACTGGCTGCTGCGCAACGGCGGCGCCGAAGTGCTGGTGCTGCCCGCGCAAACGGCTGCGCCCCAGCGCGTGCTCATTCACTGGTCTGATGACCTGTCGCGACGCTCAACGCTCGCAGTGGCTGCGAGTCTCCTGCGCCATGTTCCAGCCGAAGCGGTGTATGTCGGCATCCTGCCGGAAGGCAGCGGCGAGGCGCAGCGGCCGCTTGGCGTTCGCACGTTGCTCGATGCGCGCTCTGAAGCGCAGGCAGTGCACGGACTCGAGATGCGCACTGAACTGCGCTTCGGCGCAGCGGCCGATGAGCTGCGCCGGCAGCTCCAGGAGGCGCCCGACCAGATGCTGATCCTCGGCATCACCAACACTGCGCAGCTGCATGAAGCGTTTGCGCCGTTGCTGATGACCCCGCTGCCGTACTCGATGATGATCGTCTATCGGCCGATCAGAGAGGCCGAAGGAGCAGTGGCATGAGAAGTCGCCTCGTCGGAGCGCTGACTGCACTGTCCCTGCTGGTCGCGGCTTCGCTGCTGACAGCGTGCGGCGGTTCGGATGATGCGGCAGGCGGTGGGCGAGTCACGCTGCTCAACGTGAGCTATGACCCGACGCGCGAACTCTATCGTGACCTCAATGAGGACTTCGCGAAGCAGTGGCAGGCGCGCACCGGTCAGCAGGTCGCGATCAGGCAATCGCATGGCGGATCGGGCAGTCAGGCGCGAGCGGTAATCGATGGTCTCGCCGCGGACGTCGTCACGCTCGCACTGGCGTATGACGTCAATTCGATTCAACGCAAGGGTAAGCGCCTCGGAGCGAACTGGCAGACACGCTTTGCGTATAACAGCGCGCCGTACACCTCGACCATCGTATTTCTGGTGCGCAAGGGCAATCCAAAGAAGATCCAGGACTGGCCGGATCTGATCAAGCCGGGCATACAGGTCGTCACGCCGAATCCCAAAACTTCGGGCGGCGCGCGCTGGAACTATCTGGCGGCGTGGGGCGCAGTGTTGCAGCGTCAGCTGGGCGATGACTGGTCGAAGCTCGATGACCCGGATGCGGCGGAGCAGGTCGCAAAGGCGCAAGCCGACGCGGAGAAATTCGTCGCGGCGCTCTACAGCAATGTGCCCGTCCTCGACAGCGGCGCACGCGGCGCGACCAACACATTCGTACAGCGCGAAATTGGCGATGTGCTGCTTGCGTGGGAAAACGAGGCGCTGCTGGCGATTCGCGAGCTCGGACCGGACAAGGTCGAGCTGGTCGTCCCATCGTCAAGCATTCTCGCCGAGCCGCCCGTCGCCGTGGTCGACACAGTGGTGGATCGCCGCGCTACGCGTCAGATCGCCGAAGCCTATCTGCAGCACCTGTACACTGAAGTCGGCCAGGACATCGCGGCGAAGCACTACTTCCGGCCGCGCAACGCGCAAATACTCGAGCGCCATCGCGATCAATTCGCCGAGCTCAAGCTGTTCACGATCACGGAGGTTTTCGGCGGCTGGGATCAGGCGCACGAGCAGCACTTCATCGATGGCGGGGTGTTCGATCGCATCTACAGCGCGAGCGGGCAGCAATGACAAGCGACGCGCCGGAGGCGACAAGCGACAGGCGACGGGCTACAGCCCGAGTGGCCGCATCTGCTGCGGGCGCCGCGCTTGGGCGTCGATCGACGGATTTGATTCCTTCTCTGACTGCAGCCCGTAGCCCGCGGCCTGTCGCCTTGCACATGCGGTCCTCCGCATGAACGGCGCACCGCGGCCACCCTCGATCCTTCCCGGATTCGGGCTCACGCTTGGCTTCTCGATGTTCTTTCTCGGCGCGATCGTCCTCATTCCGCTCACGGCGCTCGTCATGAAGACCGCGACGATGGGCTGGCGCGAGTTTCTGGACGTGCTGCTCGATCCGCGCGCGCTGGCGTCATATCGCCTGAGTTTCGGCGCGTCGTTCCTGGCGGCGATGATGAATGGCGTGTTCGGCTTCATCATCGCCTGGACGCTGGTGCGCTATGAGTTCCCGGGACGCAAGCTCATCGATGCGTTGATCGATATGCCGTTCGCGTTGCCCACGGCCGTGTCCGGCATTGCACTCACGGCAGTGTTCGCGGAGAACGGCCCCATCGGTCAGTACCTCGCACCGCTCGGAATCAAGGTCGCTTACAGCTGGATCGGCATCGTCGTGGCGCTGACGCTCATCGGTTTGCCTTTCGTCGTGCGCTCGGTGCAGCCGGCGCTGCTCGAAGTGCAGCGCGACCTCGAAGACGCGGCCGAAACGCTTGGCGCCGGCCGCATCACCATCTTTCGCCGCATCATCTTCCCGACAGTGATGCCGGCGCTTGCGACCGGTTTCACCATGGCGTTCGCCCGCGGCATCGGCGAATACGGCTCGGTCATCTTCATCGCCGGCAATCTGCCGATGAAGACCGAGATCACGCCGCTGCTGATCGTGATCAAGCTCGAACAGTTCGACTATGCGGGCGCCGCTGCGCTCGGCTTCATCATGCTGGTGATGTCGTTCGTCATGCTGATGTCGATCAACCTGCTGCAGGCCTGGGGCCGCCGGCGCGTCGTCGCCGCCGGAAGATAATGGCCGGCGGCCCCTCCAGAGCGCTCCTCGACGAGATCGCGAGCCGACCCGGGCGCGATACGTTCGTGAGTTCGCTCATGAAGATCGTGTTCATCGCGCTGTCGCTGCTGTTTCTTGCAGCCCTGTTGTTCGCGCCGCTCATCACGGTGTTTGCCGCAGCGTTCGACAAGGGACTCGAGCTGTACTTCAGCAGTTTTCAGGATTCGGACACGCTGGCGGCGATTCGCCTCACGCTCACCGTCGCGGCGATCGTGGTGCCGATCAACACGGTGTTCGGCGTCGCGGCCGCCTGGTCGATCGCGAAGTTCGAGTTCCGCGGAAAAAGCTTCCTGATCACGCTGATCGATCTGCCGATCGCCGTTTCACCCGTCATCTCGGGTCTGATCTACGTGCTGCTATTCGGGATGCAGGGCTGGTTCGGTCTATGGCTGCAGGAAAACGACATCAGCATCATCTTCGCATTGCCCGGCATCGTGCTCGCAACCATGTTCGTAACGTTTCCGTATGTCGCCCGCGAATTGATCCCGCTCATGCAGCAGATGGGGAACGATGAGGAGGAAGCGGCCATCACGCTCGGCGCCGGCGGCATCATGACCTTCTTCCATGTGACGCTGCCCAAAATCCGCTGGGGCCTGGTGTACGGCGTGATTCTCTGCAACGCACGCGCGATGGGCGAGTTCGGCGCCGTCTCCGTCGTGTCCGGCCACATCCGCGGACTGACAACCACCATGCCGCTGCACGTTGAAATCCTATATAACGAATACAACTTCGTCGGCGCGTTCGCCGTCGCTTCGCTGCTCACCCTGCTCGCGGTGCTGACGCTCGTGATCAAGACACTGGTGGAGTGGCGGACGGGGTACCAGAGACACTAGAAGCGACTAGCGACTAGCGACTAGCCCGAACCGAGCAACTCGTGAATATCAAATGGTTCAGAGGATTCTGATGACGATCGAAACGAGGATCAGGCTGGCGATCCTTGCGACGCCGTTCTGGCTAGTCGCCAGTCGCTAGTCGCCAGTCGCTTCTTCATGCTCTCGCAGATCCAACAACTCCTGGACCGCCTGCAGGTCGACACGTCGCGGGCGAGCCTGGGCGTGTGGATTGCGATCATCAATGTGGCGATCGTCATACTGGTCGTCGGCGGCATTTCGATATCGGCGATAGGCTCGCTGCGCGATCTCGCCAATCAGCAGGGCAAGTCGCGCGTGCAGCTTGCAGGCGCCATGGCGCGCGAGGACCTGCGCCGCTTCAGCGAGGATGCACTGACGCGGGCGAAGGCCGTCGCGGATCAGCGCACGCTGCAGCGACTGCTTGGCGAGGGGCGCGCCGCCGCCATCGGGCCGTACCTGCGCCGCTCCTGCACCACCGAAACGATCACTTCATGCGCCGTGTTCGAGCGCGGTGTGCTCGTTGCGGAGGCCGGCGTTCAGTTGCCCTGGGCGGAAATTGCAGCGGCCGCGTCTGAACAAGGGGAGCGCTTTCTCGCTGTACCGGCGACAGCTCGCTCACCCGTGCTCGGAGCCTCGGCGCAGGTCGGCGGCGCGACTGCACGTCGCCTGTACGTTGCGCGTCTCTTCGACGAGAAGCTGGCGGCGACTCTGAGCGAACGCGTCGGAGTGGCGGTGCGGCTGATCAATTACCGCCGTTTTGTCGAAGACAGGAGCATCGATGAGTTCACCCGGCTGCATTCCGCCGGTCTGTCGGACGGGAACTCCGCTGTGGTCCGCGTCGAAGAGCTCGATCTGTATGCGGCGAGCTTTCCGATCTTCGCCTCGACAGGGGAGGCGGTTGCGCTGCTGGAGGCAAGGCTGCCCAGCGCCGAAATCGACGCATCGGTCGGCGGGCTCGTCAAGCGACTGCTCGTTACGGCGATTGTGCTCGCGGCGCTCGCCGTGCTCGCAGGTGTGATTCTCGGCCAGCAAGTGACCGGTCCGGTGAGCACGCTCACTGATGCGGCGGAGCGCCTTGGACATGGCGATTTCTCGACCTCGATCCCGGTCGAGGGCACGAAGGAAGTCGGCAAGCTCGCGCGCACGATGGAGGACATGCGCAACAACCTCGTCGAGCTCACCGGAACCCTGCGTCGCCGTGAAGCCGAAGCGCAGGCCGTGCTCGGCGGCATTGTCGAGGGCGTCTATGCGGTCGACCGATCCAGAGT
>JBOHZJ010000240.1:0-19045 GCA_050738395.1 Steroidobacter sp. | reverse complement strand
ATCATCGACCGCAGATGAGGGCGCCGGACTTGGAGTATTGGACTTCGGCTAGTCCGCTAGCCCCAACAATTCGAGTCCGGCGCCGCACTCCCCCACCGAGGACAATCAGGCGCCATGCACGACATCTACGGCGCGGCCAGCGCCGTCATCGATTCATCGTACCGTGCGCCCGCGACGGCGCCCGGCGGAAAGATCGCATCTATGCCTGCAAGTACTCCGGCGTCCAGCACGATCTCCATGGCGCCCAGATTCTCGTCCAGGCGTCGGCGCTGTTTCGTGCCGGGAATCGGCACGATGTTCTCGCCGCGCGCCAACATCCAGGCGAGGGCCAGCTGAGCGGGCGTGCAGCCCTTGTCCTCGGCTACGCGCTTCAGTTCCTCGACGAGCTGCAGGTTGCGCGCGAAATTCTCGCCCTGGAATCGTGGGTGGTTGCGCCGAAAATCGTCCGCTTCGAAATCCTCCGGCGAACGGATTGCTCCAGTGAGGAAGCCGCGACCCAGCGGACTGAACGCCACGAACGCGATGCCGAGAGATTGACAGGCCTCGAGCACACCGTTGTCTTCGGGGTCACGCGTCCATAGCGAGTATTCGCTTTGCAGCGCGTGGATCGGATGCACGGCGTACGCACGCGCGAGCGTCGCCGGCCCCACTTCCGACAAACCCAGATAGCGCACCTTACCGGCTCGCACCAGCTCGGCCATGGCGCCGACGGTATCCTCGATCGGGACCTCGGGGTCGACGCGATGCAGGTAGTACAAATCGATCGTTTCGACGCCCAGACGGCGGAGGCTCGCGTCGCATGCGCTGCGCACGTACTCCGGCCGAGCGTTGAGCTGGCGTTTGCCAGCGCGCTCGGCATCGGTTGTGAAGCCGAACTTGGTGGCGAGGGTCACGCCTGCGCGTCGGTCGCGGATCGCACGGCCCACCAGAATCTCGTTCGTGTGTGGACCATAGATATCCGCCGTGTCGAGGAACCGCAGCCCCAGATCGAGAGCGCGATGGATTGTGGCGATCGCTTCGCGCTCATCGGGCGCGCCGTAGCCTTCGCTCATGCCCATGCAGCCTAAGCCGAGCGCGGGAACCATCGGGCCATTACGGCCGAGTTGCCGTTCCTTCATGACAAGGCTCTCCTGATGTCGAACACATGAACGTACCCGCGGGCCGGCCACTCACCGTTGCTCGGTCTGATGGACAACTGACCGCGCCGATGCCGACGGCGAAGCTATTCCCGCGGGTTCTCGCCGTCAACGATCAATGAACCTGCGCACCATCGATCTAATGCTCGCCACGAATCACTCGCCGTTCTCGCGCGAAGAATGGAGCTACCCGAGGACACCCATCAATTGGAGCTCGCGCGAAGGTCGCGGCGCGTGAAATCGAATGGTGTGCTAGTCAGACGTCGTGCTCACCTGCTCGTCCCAACTCTTGGCGCGGCCCTGGCCGTTAAGGAACGGCAGAGCAGTGTCGACCAGCTGCGGTGCGAGGCCCATTTCGTAGTGCGTGATGTTCGGCAGGATCGCCAGGCGATTCTGCGACATGTGCTCGCGCTGCCAGCCGGCGTCCTTCAGTCCACCGCCGAGCAACTGGTAGAACTTCACGATGTGCTCCGGCCGGTACATGTCGCTGTCGCCGAAGATGAGAATCACGGGCATGGTCAGCTTCTTGACGTCCGCCGACCAGTCGTACGACTTGCGCATATGAGCGCCCATCTGGTCGAGCAGCTTCGGGAACTCTTCCGGATGCGGCGCAATCGCCACGTACGACTTGTACATCGGCGTGTCCTTCATCTGCTCCAGCATCGCGGCGCCGACTGCCGCCTGCTGCGGCAGCATCTCCGGATAGAATCCGTCCTGCGAGTAGCCGGCGGAAACCAGCGCCAGGCGGCGAACCATTTCCGGATGTTGAGCGGCGAATTGGAACGCGACGCCGCCACCCATCGAATAGCCGAGCACGTCGACCATGTTGAAGCCGAGCTTCTTCAGCACGCCGGCCATGTCGTTGCCCATGTCGACCAGGCTGATCTCGCGATCGCCCAGCGACGTGCGGCCGTGGCCCTGCAGATCGACGCCGATCACCTGCCGGCTCTGCGCAAGCTTGGTCAGGTTGGGACCGAACATCTCGATCTGGCCCAGGCCGCCATGAAGGAGCAGCAGGGGCTCACCCGCGCCATAGACGGCGTAGTAGTAGTTCACGCCATTGACCGCGACATGACCGCTCTTGGTGGGCTTGGGCGTTGCGGTTTGCATGTCCGGCTTCTCCTGAGCTGCTTGCACGATCGTGGGGGCCGTCAGGCTGGCGGCAACAGTCGCAAACATTGCGATCAGCGTCTTAACGATCATCGTGGTCTCCTACTTCAATAGCTGATCCCAAGGACGCTCAGGGCCGCATTGCGCCGACACGGTTGTGCGAATACGTGCGAGGACAGGCGACCATTAATGACGCGCGCAGGACTGACCCGCCAGTCTACGAACGCACATCCGGACAGAGCTCCTGTGAAAGGAGCTCTGCACCGAGAGGAGATCGGCGCCTGAGTCGTCGCATGGCCGTGAAGCCATTCGGCAATTAAGTGTAAGGACGGATGGCTGCGCCGGACTTGGACTATTGCAGTGCGGCTGGTCTGCTAGTTCCAATGATTCAAGTCCATCACCGAACTCTCACGCTCGCCAGGTGGGCGGCGACAACGCCGGCAAGAAAGTCGATCTGCAGCAGCTAATCCTCGGCAGGATTCCGGGCGAGCTCCAAACCACCTAGCCGCTCTCTGCGGGGACGCCAGACGAAGTATGCGATGGATATCAGCACGAGCCAGGGTATGCCGACGATCCAGGAGATGTTCCAGAACTCCTGGTCCAGTCCCATCGTGATCAGGATGGCGATGAGCAATCCGATCGCGGTCAATTGCATCCATGGAAACCAGGGCATGCGCACCGGCAGCTGGGGCGCTTTGTGCCGACGGCGGAAGCTGAGATGGCTCAGCAGGATGAAAATCCAGACAGTCATGGCGCCGAACAGCGCCACGCCGAACAGGTAGTTGTAGGCGTGGGGCGTGAGCTTCGAGACGCCCGCGGCAATCAGAATGCAGATGCCGGAGACGACGATCGCAGCGGTGGGTGTCTGAGTCTTGCTTAGCTTTCCCAGGAACCCCGGCGCGTAGTTGCCGCGCGAAAGCGAGAACAGCATGCGCGAGCACAGGTACACGTTCGTGTTCATGCTCGAAAGCGCAGCGCTGATGACCACGAAATTCATGATACCCGCCGCGTACGCAACGCCCGCCTGAGCGAACACTTTCACGAACGGACTTTGCTCCACGACCCTCGCGCCGGTCTGCGTCCAGGGAACGAAGCTGACGACGATCGTGAGCGCAAGAATGTAGAAGAGGAACAGCCGCAACAGCATCGTGCGCAGCGCTGCCGGGATGGCCTTGACCGGATCCTGCGTCTCGCCCGACGTGACGGCGATGACCTCGATGCCGTTGAACGAGAACACGCCCATGATCACCGCCATCCACACGCCGGCCATGCCGTGCGGCATGAACCCGCCCGGCAGCCCGGTGAGGTTGCGAAAGCCGACGGCGGGCACGCCGATGCCGAGGATGTGGACCGTGCCGAGGATGATGAACAGCACGATCGCGGTCACCTTGATCATCGCGAACCAGTACTCGAACGTGCCGAAGTTGCTCACCGAGCGCGAGTTCACGTAGAGCAGGATGAGCGCGAAGGCGAGCGACCAGACCCACACGGGCACGGCGGGAAACCAGAAGGTCATGTAGATTCCCGCGGCGACGGCTTCGCCGCCGATGGCGATCACCTGCGCGAACCAATAGGTATAGCGGACGATGAAGCCCGACCAGGGATTGAGATAGGTCTCCGCATACACGCCGAACGAGCCCGCCGCCGGATGCACGACGGCCATCTCCGACAGGCTGAACACCATGACCAGCGCGATGAACCCGGCGATGGCGTAGCTCAGGATCACCGCTGGGCCGGCATAGCCGATGGCGATGCCGCTGCCCATGAACAGCCCTGTGCCGATCGCGCCGCCCAGGCCGATCATCACCACCTGGGCGCGGGTCAATGCCTTGTCGAGACCGTGTTCGCGGTCGGCGGTCTGTGTCACTAAATCACCTTATTGAACGTTTTCGCCGCGCAGGATCTTCGCGAGCAGCGCGAGGTCCAGGTTGCCTCCGGACACCACCGCACAAACATTGCCGAACCGGCGCCGATTCGACAGCGCCGCCGCCACCGCAATCGCGCCGGCTCCTTCCGCGATCACTTTGTTCTTCTCCGCCATCAGTCTGATCGCCTCGACGACTTCGCTCAGCGATACGGTCAGGGTGTCGTCGATCAGTCGACTCGCGACCGGCCACATCTCGGGGAGAACGGAGCCGAAGCCGACGCCCGTGACGAAGCCGGGGTCACATGGAGTATCGACGGGGCCGCCCGCTTCGCGCGCCGACTTGAAAGGATGCGCAGTCTCCAATTCGCACACGACGACCTTTACCGCAGGCCGCAACGCGCGCACGGCGTTCGCGATGCCACACGCGAGGCCGCCGCCGCCGAACGGCACGAAGATCGCTTCTACGTCGGGCAGGTCTTCCAGAATCTCCAGCGCAAGGGCGCCGTTGCCGGCGAACGCAGCGGGATCGCGCACGGCGTCGATGTACACGCTATCGAGTTGCGGATGGTGACCGGACGTGATCGCGCTCCACCATTGTGCGAAAGGCTGCGTGACTATGCGTGCATCGAGAGCGCGCAGCAGCTCGAGCTTGGATTCCGCCGCGCCCTCCGGTACGACTGCCGTTGCCGTGATACCGATGCGCTTCGCCATCCACGCCATCGCGACTGCGCTGTTGCCAGAGCTGTACGTGTGAACTCCGGCGCTCAACGCAGCTGGCGGCCGGCTCAGGATCGCATTGGCGATCGGGCGCAACTTGAATGAGCCCGCGGGCTGGAGGTTCTCCAGTTTGAGATGAACACGCTTGTCCGCAGTCGCAGCCGCACACCGCACGGCCGGCGTGCGCGCGACGATTTCGGCGAGCCGCGCGCGTGCGCCCTCGATCTCCGGGAGCTCTGCTCGCACAGCTCAGAAGCTGATACGTGCGTTGACACCGATGGTGCGCGGCTGCGCAGCGACCAGACCCTCGGGGTCCTGGAATGTGCCGAGGCCATCGTAAAGCGCGAGCTCGTCAGTCAGGTTCTTGACGAATACACCCACCTGCACGCGCTCAGTCACATTCATGCGCGCCACCGCGTTCAGCAGCACGTACGAGTCGAGCGCGATGTTGAACGGACTGCCCGGAACGAACTCGGTGTTCGTCTTGCCGCGGTAGGTTGCATCCAGCGAGAACGTAGTCTCCAGGCCGGCGATCGGCGCCTGGTAGCGCAGCGCGCCGTAGAGTTGTACGTCCGGCGTGTTCGGAATCTCGTCGCCCTCGCGGCCGATGATCACGAACGGCGAAGCGCCCGGCAACACGGGCTGATCCTCCGAGAGCTCATGTTCGAAGAAATAAGTGCCCGTGAACGTCAGCGTCAGTTGATCGGTGAGCAGCGAGTCCAGCGACCATTCGATTCCGGTCACGTCGGCGGCCCCGCCATTGGTGGTGAACGGAATGTTGCCCACCGGATCGCGCGGCTCGACCTGGATGTCGTTCCACTTGATGTGAAAGACAGTGGCATTGAGCTGCAGTCGATCCTCCAGCCAGCGCGACTTGATCCCGATCTCGTAGTTCTTCAGGTCGTCGGAGTCGAAGGTGTCGGGGATGCCCGGCGCGAACGGCTGGTTGCCGTTGTTGATGCCGCCGACACGGAAGCCCTCTGAGTACAGGGCATACAACAGAACGTCGTCGGTGGCCTGCAGGGACAGGCTGATCTTGGGCAGCGTCGCGCTGCCGTCCTGCTTCAGCAAGCCGACGGCGTTGCCGTTGACCGTGGTCCCGATCTGTTCGCCCGCGACCGGCGCCGGCCCGGTGGGTGCGAAGCTGTGCAAAGTTGCCTGGATCGACTCCAGGTCGGCGTCCGACCAGCGCAGGCCGCCGAGCAGCGTCCAGCGCTCGGCGAATTTGAAGGTGGCTTCACCGAAAACGGCCTTCTGCTCGACCTCATCTGCGCGTGTGCGCCCGAAGAATGTATCGCCGCCTGCCAGCAGCGCGTCGTCCGAGTTCAGCGCATTGAACGGCATGGGTTCGCCGCTGCCGTCGGTCGTGACGACGTGCACGTTGAACTCGTTGTCGTCCTTCTGATAGTAGGCGCCGGTCACGAAGTTGAACGGCGAGTCGAAGTCCGAGGCGAAGCGCAGCTCCGCCATCTTGGTTTGGTATTCCTGCGGCTGCTGCGTGATGCCCGCGATCGGCACGCCGAAGAACAGCAGGATGGGCGTGCTGTCGAACGCGAAATCGATCTCGTGCTCGTAACGCGAGGCGGCGAGCGAGATGCCGCCGAACCCGATGTCGTAGCGCAGCGTCGCTCCTAACAAGTCGAAGTTGTCCTCGCGCGGGCTCTTGGTGATGTCCGTGTTAATGAAATCCGTGCCGGGCGTGAACGAGGCGAGGCCTGGAAGCGGCGCGAAGCCCGTGTTGCCCGGAAGCGATGCAATTTCCGGCGGCTGGTCTGGATACGCGGGCACGCCCTTGCCGGTGAAGCGGGGTGAGCCGTCGCTGTCCAGATCCTGCTTCACGTAGACGACGTCCAGAGAGAGAGCGTCGCTGGGCGTCCAGCGCGCGCTCAAGCGGCCGCCGGTGATCTCGGTCGAGTTGATGTCCTCGGCCGTGCCGTTGAAGACGCTCGATCCGCCCGATGTGCGTTCGAGGCGGGCCTGATCGATCCAGCCGTCGCGGTCCTCGCGATATCCGACGAGGCGAATCGCGAGCTTATCGGGCGAGATTGGCACGTTGACCATGGCCGTGATGCCGAAGCCGTCGCCACCGTCCTCGATGGAGCTGAAGTCAGCCTCACCGTAGGCATCGAACTTCGAGGCGTCGGGCTTGCGCGTGATGAAGCGGATGTTGCCGGCCATCGAATTCGATCCGTACAGCGTTCCTTGCGGACCATTGAGCACCTCGACGCGCTCGACATCTACGAGCTGTATGGGGGCATTCTTGCCGCCGCCGTCCTGCTGGTCGCTCGCAGTGATGACGTACTCGTCGAGGTAGGCGCCGACGACGGACGGTCCGCTGCCGTTGATACCGCGAATGATGTATTCGGAATCGCCGGGACCCAGATGCTGGAACTGCAGGCCGGGAACGCTGCCGGCAAAGGCTTCGAAGGTCGTGTCACGCTTCAGCGTCAGATCGGCGCCACCGACGGCGTAAATCGATTCGGCGGTCTTCTGCACATCCGTCTCGCCGCGCTTGGTGGCGGTGACGATCACTTCTTCCAGCGCACGGCCGGCCGGCTCGGACGAGTCCGCTGCATCCACCTGTGGGCACGCGGCAACGCAGAGCATCGTCACCGCACGGCCGCAATTGAGTTTCCAGCGCGTAATCATTGCCTCCCCCTTCTTAGCGTGAGTGCCTAGTAGTTGATGCTGGGGTTGTCCCCTGGACAGATTACTCCAACGACGTCCATGCCCTCGTCGTCGGTCGCTTGCAGCGAATGTACCTGCTTGCGCGGCAAGAAAATCACGTCGCCGGCGCTCACGTCCACTTTGCGGTCTTCCGTCCACATACACCCCGAGCCGTTCAACACGAGGATCGTCTCCTCGTAGAGGTGGCGGTGCGGGGCCGCCTTGGAGCGCGGAATGTGGCCGATGAACTGGGTAATGACTTTCGAGCCGATACGCTTGTCGACGAGGAGCTGGAAGTAGCGCGGGCCCATGGCCGTGCGCTGTGCCGCATCGACCGAGACGATGCGTTGCGGGCAGGCGGCGTCGAAGTCTCTCGGCATGTTCGCGAGCCACTGGATGTCGGCACGCGGGGAGGTCGTCGCGAATATCTCGAGTCGCGAATCTTGCGCAGCCGCGAGTTGGAAGGCTTCGCCGGCACGGACGTAGAGACCGTCCGTCGGTGCGACCGCGAATGGCCGGCCGGAAATCGTGACCGTGCCTGAGCCTGCGGCGACGAAAAGAATCGTGTCGCTGGTTCCGAAGCTCATGACGGGCGACGGTGCGTCGGCCACGCGCAGCAGCGTAGTTGTTTGATGGAGTGAGCCGAGCTCGCTCGAGATCACTGCGCAATGTTGCAGCGTGCCCTGACTGCGCATCGACGCGTGCGAGGCTGAAAAAACGTAGCAACTACCGTTGAGCAACCGGCGCGCGCCGGACTGCTCCGTGACTCGGGGAACGGCGCGATTCTGCGGGCTGTCCGGATCGTCCTGCGGCGATCCGCCCGGCAGGTTGCTGTGCGCGCCATCGCAAAAAGGTGGGGTGGACGTCTGCTTGCAGCCGCAGAAGAGCACTTCCTCGCCATCCGCCGCGGCTACGTACCGAATGGGCTCGAAGCCCGTCCCCTTGTGAGAGCCATCGCACAGGGGTTGATTGGCGGAGCGGCCGCACCTGCACCAAAAGTAGGTGCGCCCGCCCGTGAGGGTCATCAAGTAGGGCTTCGGCTGTGCGACCTTTGCCTCGGGCATGGTGTGGAGATTTAACCGCTTCGGCGAAGCTCATGTCCCCTGCATCTTTAGCCCGAAAGCCCTAATTTTCCGGACATGCGCGGGCAACGGCTGCGGATAATCAGCCGGGCGTTAGAGGCTGGGCGGTGAGACGCTCGATGATGCTGTAGGACTCGTTGGTGACCCGCTGCGGATCGGCAATGAGATACGGCCGCAACACTTCCAGGATCTGGTCATAGCCGGCCGCCACCGCCGCCACCGTCAGCTCGCGGTCATGATACTCCACGTAATTCAGCCAGTTCTCCGAGACTATCCAGGTGATATCGACGATGGAGCGCAGGCGTCGGGGGTCTGCCGGCAGGTTCATGAGGCCGCGGTTCGCCAGTGCGCCGAAGAACTTCTCGATCTCGGCGAGCCTGCGCTCACGGTTGTGGGCGAAGCGACGCCGCAGCAGCCGGTCGCGGCGCAGGAGATCCGCCATCTCGCGGTAGAAGAAGCGGTAGTCGCGGATGAGCTGCAACTGGCGCACGAACATCGCCGCCATGTGCTCGAGGGTGGCCGCAAGATGATCGCGGTACCAGCCGGCGTCCATCTCGTCGACCGCGCGCTCGAAGAGGAAGCGGATGATTTCCTGCTTGTTGCGGAAATGGTAGTGCAGGTTGCCCTTGCTGATGCCGCAGTGCTCGGCGATGCGGTTGGTGGATATCGCCGCGGTGCCGTGCTGGTTGAAGAGCTCCAGGGCGGCATCGACGATGCGGGTCTGCGTATCGCGGGTGCCCATAGGTCGTGCGGATAGGATAGATCGGAGCCCCATATGAGTACCACGTTTGAGCACGAGTCCGCCGCCAGACCCACGGAAACGTTCCCGGTCGAACGCCTGAGGGCAAAGTTTCCTGCCCTGCAGCGGGCCGGAAGCGGCGTGTTCTTCGACAATGCGGCGGGCGCGCAGGTGCCGCAAGCCGTGTTCGACGCGGTCAATGAACATCTGCTCGAACGCATGGTTCAGCGCGGCGGGCGCTACCCGCAGAGCATCGCGGTAGACATGTCCTTGGCGCGGGCGCGAGCCAGCGTCGCAGCCCTAGTCAATGCCCGCGACCCGAACGAGATTGCGTTCGGAATGAATGCGACCTCATTCATCCGCCTGGTCAGCCTTGCCATTGGCCAGACCATCGGCCAGACCATTGACCAGCGCAGCGAGATCATCGTCACCGACCTCGACCACGAGGCGAACGTTGCTACCTGGCTCGCCCTCGCACCGCTCGGAGCGAGCTTTCGGTGGTGGCGGGTGCGCGAGGATGGCAACCTCTATCTGGAAGACTTGGCGCAGCTGGTGTCACCGAAGACGCGCCTGCTCGCGTGCTCCGTGGCGTCGAATGCGCTCGGCACTATCGTCGACGTGCGTGGCGCGGCCGATCTGGTGCACGCCGCAGGAGGCGAGATCTTTCTCGACTGCGTCCATTTCGCGCCGCATGGTTGCGTGGACGTGCAGGCTTTCGACTGCGACTACCTGGTGTGCTCCGGATACAAGATTTTCGGCCCCCATATGGGGTTCTTGTGGGGCCGCTACCAGCTGCTCGAGCGCCTGCCGACGTTCCGCGAGGACTTCATCCCGGACGTCCCGCCCGGCAAGATCGAGGCGGGCGCCGTCAACTACGAGAATGTCGCCGGGATGGACGCAGCGGTCGGCTATCTCGCGCGGCTCGGGCGCTCGCTGGCCCCAGGTAATGCGGATCGTGCGGATGTGGGTGCAGCACCGCTGCGCGCGGACATCGTTCGCGCCATGCAGGCAATCCTTGCCTATGAGCGCGGCCTCTCGTTGGAAATGTTGAGACTGCTCCACGAATGCAACGCGCACGTGCACGGCATTGCGGATCCCGCTCGGATTGCCAACCGCGTCCCGACGCTGGCCTTCAACATTGCGGGCGTCGCACCTGCGGCCGTGACCGAAACGATGGCCCGCGCGGGCATTGGCATCCGCGACGGTCATCTCTATTGTCCGCGCCTGATGCAGCGCTTGGGCCTGCCGCAAGAGAGCGGCACGGTTCGCGTCTCGCTCGTTCACTACAACACGGTCGCGGAGATCCATCGGTTCGGCAACGTGCTGTTCGATCTGACCAGACGCCGCGGCTAGTCTTCAATCGTCGGGCGCGATGTTTTTCTCGATCTTGCGCAGCGTCTCGACCAGCTGCGCCGTTTCCTTCGCGCTGACGTTCTGAAAAGCAAGGCTCTGATGCTTGAGTGCCGCCGGCACTATGCCCTCGAAGGCCTGCAGCCCCGCCGCCGTGATCGAGATCTCCACCACCCGCGAGTCGCGATCGTGCGGCCGTCGCCTGACGTGACCGACGCGCTCGAGCTGCGCGACCACGCGGCTCGTGGTCGGCTGCTCCAGCAAGGTCGTCTCGACGATGCGGCCGATGCTCAACGGGCCGTACGCGCGCAGCACGCTCAGCACCCGCCATTGCGAGGTGTTTATGCGCATCGTCTTGAGGCGCTTCAACAGGCGCGCGTTCAGCTTGTTGGTCACGCGGTAGAGCTGATACGGCACGAAGTCGTCGAGCCAGCCATTGCCCGGGATGGCGGGCTCGGCGCGCTTGCCCCGTCCCCTTCCCGCTGCAGCGGTTCCGCGGGATGTCCTCGCCATGAATATGCTCCGAGCACGCTTTGTGGGCCTGCATTCTAGCGGAGGAATGCATATGAAATTCGCTGGAAGCGCTTCGACAGCTCCACTCCGATCGTGCGCGGCAGGTTGGTGTACTTCACCGTCGGCGTCGCAGTCGCACCGACCAGGAAGACATCGCCCTGGATATCGAAGACGTTGTTCACGTACAGCGCAATGTCCAGACCGGAGTCGTCGTTACGCGCGCCCAGGCGGACGTTCGTGATGTCGTAGTCCTCCTCCCCTGGAGATCTCGTGCTGAGTCGAGTCGCGCCGATGATTGCGAATATATATTCTGAATCATATATTGTCGGCAAGATATTTCAGTTGTAAACCGTTCCAAACGGGGTGACACGATGCGCGCAGCGGACGTCGTGGCGCTGAGCCGCAGTCCGCTCGAAGACATCAAGGCTGTCATGGACGTCGGCTTCGTCATGCGCGACGGCATCGTGTTCAAAGGTCCCGGAGCTGTGGAATGAGCTGTGCAATGAGATTCCGATCGATACTCGCCGCCGCCCTGCTGGCGCCGCTGGTTGCAGGCGCGGCGGAGCGACTCATCATCGATCACGTCACCGTCATCGAAGGTACCGGCCGCGCGCCGCAGCCCGACATGGCGGTCATCGTCGACGGTGAGCGAATCGCGGCGGTCACGCCAAGCCAGCTCGCCGGCAACGAGGCTGGCCGACGCATCGACGCGCGCGGCAAGTACCTCATCCCCGGATTGATGGACGTCCACATCCATCTGCGCGGCGCGGCGCAGCCTTCCGGTCCCGGAGCGAAGTGGGAAGAAAGCAGCCGCACCGAGGCGCTGGCAGCGCTGGCCAGCTACCTCTACTCCGGCGTGACCGCCGTGTTCGATGCCGGCAACCGCAAAGAGCTGATCCTGCCGCTGCGCGCCGATGAGCGCGCCGGGCGCATCCTCGCGCCGCGCATCTTCGCCACCGGCAACGCGATCACCTATCCAGGCAGCCACGGCGACCGCATGTCGCTCCACATCACGGATTTCGAGAAGGACAAGGCGCTGCTCGACGCTCACATCGCCGAGCAGCAGCCCGACATGGTCAAGCTGATGATGGAGGAGGAAGGCTGGGGCTCGCGGCCGATGATCACGCTGCTCACGGCCGACCTGGCCGAGAAGATCGCGCGCTACTACAACCAGCACGGCATCCGCACGACCGTGCACGTCTCCAACGAGTTCCGTTCGCTCGAGGCGATCTACGCGGGCATCGACACGCTCGCCCATCCGATCATCCAGGGCCCGGTCAGCGATTCGTTCGTGAAGCTCATGGCCACGAAGCAGACGCCGTTCGCCAGCACGTTGACGATCGGCGAGAACTACAGCCGCCTCGCCGAGCATCCGGAGCATCTCGATCAGCCGCTGTATGCGGCCTCACTGTCGGTCGAAGAGCGCAACAAGCTCAAGACGCAGACCGCCGCCGAGTACCGCGCGCGCACTTGGACAACCTGGATGAAGCTGATGACGCCGGTCGCACAGGAGAGCATCCGCAAGATCCATGCGGCCGGCGGCGTCGTCGCCAGCGGCACGGACCAGAGCAGCGGGCCAGCCGTGCATCGCGAGCTCGAGCTGCTGGCCGCCGCCGGCATCGCGCCGCTCGACGTGATCCGGATCGCGACGTACAACAGCGCGGTGTTTCTCGGCAAGGCCGACCAGCTAGGGTCGGTGCAGGCCGGGCGGCTCGCCGACCTGGTGCTGCTCAATGCCGATCCCGGCGCCAGCATCGACAACGCCAAGGCGATCGCCTTCGTCATGAAGAACGGCGAGATAATCGATGAGAGCAAGCTGCCGCTGGCGGGCGGCAAGCAACGGGCGCGGTTCACGGCGGGGCGATGATCAAGACGACATACGAGAAATGATGGACACGGACCAGGCTTCGCGATCGGCGGCTGCCGACGGCTCAGGATATTTCCTGTACCACTCCATCGGCATGTTTCCGGGCAAGGCGGCCCAGATAGCGGACGGCTTGGTCAGGTACGCGCAGCTGTGGAGCGCACCCGACGATTCGCAGTGGCCGCAGGCGCTCGCGATCCGCCAGCAATTCATCGACCGCTGGAGCAAGCTGATCAATGCGCAGCCCGCCACGCTGACGACCGCCGAGAACGTCACCACCGCGCTATCCAGTCTCATCGGCTCCTTGCCGGCGCGTTACCTCGATGGGCGCCGCGTGCTCGTGGCCGCCGACTGCTTTCCGAGCCTGCATTTCCTGCTGGCGGGCCTGGCGGAACGGCACGGCTTCACACTCGATACAGTGCCGCTGCGTCCCGGTGAGAGTTGGGTGCGCGACGAGGATTTCGCCGCACGCTGGACGTCGGACGTCGGCGTCGCGCTGATCACGCAGGCGACGTCCACCGCGTCGTATCGCTGCGATCTGTCCATGCTCGTCGCGCATGGCCGCCGGATCGGCAGCCTGATCGGCGTGGACGTGACACAGGGCATCGGCCTGCTGCCCTACGACACGCAAGCGCCGGAAGTAGACTTCACTGTCTCGACCAGCCTGAAGTGGCTCAGCGGCACGGCTGGCGCAGGAATTCTGCACGTGCGCGCGGCGCTGCTGAGAGAATGCCGACCGCTGCTGCGCGGCTGGTTCAGTCAGGAAAATCCTTTCTCGTGGGATCTGAACGCGTTCAGCTACGCGCGCGACGTGCGACGCTTCGACCATGGCACCCCTTCCGTCGTCGCATGTGCCGGCACATTGCCGGCTCTTGAGTGGCACGCGAAGCAGGACGCTCGCGCGTTGCTCGCTCATAATCGCGCTCTGACGGAGGCGATCATCGCGGGCGCGGGCGAGCTCGGTCTCAGCGTCGTGAGTCCGCGAGATGAGGCGCGCCGCGGAGGCAGCGTGATGATCAACGTGCCGGCGTCCATCGACCCCACGGCGGTCGTCGACAGTCTGCGTGCCATGGGTGTCTACACGGACTGTCGCGGCGCGACGCTGCGTTTGTCACCGGGAATCGTCACGACCGAAGCCGGCGTCGAGCGCCTGCTCGGCGAGCTCAGACGCCTGCTCAGGGCACGATAACCGAGCGCAAGATGACCGACATCCCTTCTCTCGCGCACAGTGTCACGGCGTTCATCGAGGCGCCAGCGGAACAGACCTTCGCGTTTCTCGCCGATCCGCTGCAGGTGGGCAACTGGGCGCTCGCGTCGATGCAGGCGGAGCCCGCCGAAGCTCCCGGCATTTATCGCGGCCGCTCTCTGTTCGACGGAGCGCAGAACCACTTCGCCGTCACCGCTCATCCGCAACTGCTGCTCGTCGAATACAGCGTCGGCCCACGCGAGGCGCTCAGGCCGCGGATCCGTGCGCAGGTCATCCGCGCCGAAAGCGTCGGCCTGGCGGCGACGAGTTGCTACCTGACGCTGACGGCGTGGCGACCGGCCGATATGCCCGCAGCACGCTGGAGCCGCCTGTGCGCGGCGCATAACGTCGAGATCTGGCTCATCAAGGAGCAGGTCGAAGACGCCGCGCGACGGTAGCCGGCAAAACTAGCCGGGCACGAGCGCGAGCACGCGCAGCGGACTGCCGGAGCCGTTGACGATCTTCAGCGGCGGCGCGATCACGACCGCGCCCGTCGGCGGCAACTGGTCGAGGTTCATCAGGCTGGCGAGCCCGAAGCGGTTCGAGCCGTGCATGATGGTGTGACAGGGAAACATCGGATCGAAGGTCGCCGCCTGGCCGGCATCGGTGCCGACCGTCTCGACGCCGACGCCGAGAATGTCGCGCTCCTTCGCCAGGAACGGCACGCACTGCGGATGAAAGCCCGGTGTGTGCGGACCATCCTCACGGATGTTGAGGAAACGCTCCGCGCCGGTGCGCTTAGACCAGTCGGTGCGAATCAGCACCCACGCGCCGCGCGGAATCTCACCGTACCGCTCCTCCCACGCCTTCACCACCTCCACCGTCACCAGGAAGTCGACGTTCTCGCGCACCCGGTCGGTGACGTCGATGACGCAGGCCGGGCCGATGAACTTCTGTACCGGGATGTTGTGCGTGGCGTTGTTCGG
Source organism: Steroidobacter sp. (assembly GCA_050738395.1). GTDB lineage: Bacteria > Pseudomonadota > Gammaproteobacteria > Steroidobacterales > Steroidobacteraceae > Steroidobacter. The sequence goes on along the minus strand of JBOHZJ010000240.1, from coordinate 3,828 downwards.
ATAGTCCTTGCCCGTTACCCAGTGGATCGGCGCATCGAAGTGCGTACCGGTGTGCTCGCCGCAGGCGATGTTGTTCCAGTACCAGGCCGGGCCGCGCTGGTCGTAACGTGAGATCTCCTCCAGTGCGAACGGCTTGGAGGGCGCGAACTGCGGCGGCAGCCGGATCGTCGGCGTCGCAGGCTCCAGCGGCACGGTGAGATCGACCACACGGATGCCGCCACCGAGGATCCCCGCAGCAAGATCGGCGAGCAGTGCAGAGCCCCTATTGATAACTTGAGCCATGGTTCGTCTCCTCTCGTCAGATGCATCAAGGCGCGGCGAACTCCCCGCGCAACTCACGCAAGGCCGCAATGAGCACGTCCACGTCCTCGTCGTTGTTGTAGAAGTGCAGGCAGACGCGCAGGTTGTTATCGCGATTGGACGTAACGATGTCGCGCTTCATCAGCTCCTGCGACAGCTGGCCGCTCGCACGCGACGGTATGCAGACCATGGCGCCGCGACGCTCGTCCACGACCGGCGTGACGCTGGGCCAGCCGATCTCGCGCAGGCTCTCCATGCAGCGCTTCGTCAGCGCGCGGATGCGCCGCTCGATCGCCGGCGTACCGACGCCGAGCAGGACAGTCAGCCCCGCCTCCGAGGCGTAGCAGTTCACCACCGGCGGCGTGCCTGCCTCGAAGCGACGGGCACTCGGCGCGGGCCGGTTCGCGGTGATGTCCATCGCAAAGATGTTCTCCTGCGCGAACCAACCGCTATGGGTCGGGTGCAGCGAGCGCACCAGCGAATCCCGCGCGTAGAGAAAGCCGATTCCAGCGGTACCGAGCAGATACTTCAGCATGCCGCCGACCGCGAAATCCACATCCAGCGCCTTCACGTCGATGTCGACGGAGCCGACCGACTGATAGCAGTCGAGCAGCACCATCGCGCCCTTCGCTCGTGCCAGCCGTACGATCGCGGGGATGTCGAGCCGCGCGCCGTTGCGGAAGCAGACGTGCGTGATCGCCACCAGCCGCGTCCGCTCGTCGATGAGTTCCTCGAAGGATTCCGGGGGTATGTAGCCGTCCGCCGCACGCTGCGCGTGCACGACGCGCGCACCGCGCTGCTCCTGCGAGTGCCAGATCTGGGCGTTGGTCGGAAACTCGAAGTCGCTGACGACCACTTTGTCGCGACCGTCCGAGAAGTGCAGCGCGCTCGCGAGCGCGTTCAGGCCGGCCGAGGCTGACGCCGTGACCGCGATCTCATCGGGCGTCGCGTGCAGTAACCGCGCCATCAGCGAGCGTACCGCTTCGTTCTTCGCGACCCACACGTCCCAATTCGCACCGACTTCCAGGCGATCCTGCAGGTAGCTGTTGAACGCCGCCCTGACGCTGTTCGCCAGCGCGCAGTACGAGCCGCTGTTCAGATACGTCTTGTGCTGCAGGAGCGGAAACTCCCGGCGCAGCGCTGCGAAATCGGGTTCCATGCCGTCACCAGTATATGCAAAATCATATGATGCGCAACGACGCTGCGCGCCACATCACACGCTTCACTCCTTCAGCAACTCGCGCCCGATGATGAGCTGCTGCACTTCCGTGGCTCCCTCGTAGATGCGCAGCGCGCGGATCTCGCGGTACAACCGCTCGACCACCTCGCCGCGACGGACCCCGCGCCCGCCGAACATCTGTACGGCGCGATCGATCACTCGCTGCGCACTTTCGGTTGCGGCCAGCTTGGCCATCGCCGCTTCCTTGGTAACGACGTTGCCACGATCGCGCAGCCAGGCGGCCCGATAGACCAGCAGCGCTGCTGCATCGACCTGCGTCGCCATGTCCGCCAGCGCGGCCTGCGTGAGCTGCAGGTCGGCCAACGCCTTGCCGAACATCGAGCGCTGGCGCGCGTGTGCCAGCGCCTCGCGCAGCGCCCGGCGCGCGAACCCTAGTGCGGCCGCTGCAACGGACGTTCGAAAGACATCGAGAGTTCGCATCGCGATCTTGAATCCCTCTCCCTCGGCGCCGATCCGCTGTGCCTCGGCTACACGGCAGTTGCGGAAGCGCAGGGTCGCGAGCGGATGCGGCGCGATTACGTCGATGCGCTGCTCGATCTCGAGGCCCGGAGCCTCGGCGTCGAGTACGAACGCCGTGATCCCCTGGGCAGAAGTCGTGCCGTCCGCCCGCCTCTGCCCGGCGGTGGTGCGTGCGAACACGCAATAGAAATCGGCGATGCCGCCGTTCGAGATCCAGGTCTTGGCGCCGTCCAGGACGTAGTGATCGCCGTCGCGACGCGCCGCGCACTGCATGGCAGCGACATCCGAACCCGCTTCCGGCTCCGACAGAGCGAATGCCGCGATCGCCCGGCCCGCTGCGACCGCCGGTAAGTAGCGCGCGCGCAGCGCGTCCGATCCGGCGAGCGAGATCGCGCCGCTGCCGAGGCCTTGCATGGCAAAGGCGAAATCGGCCAGTCCGTCGTATTCGGCGAGCGTCTCGCGCACCAGACAGATCGCGCGGGCATCGAAGTCATCCGACGTGCCGCCATAGGCGCGCGGCACACAGCGGCGCGTAAACCCTGCATCACCGAGAGCAGCGACGAGTCGGCGGCAGGCGGTGTCGATGGCGTCGCGCGATTCGTCGTCGTGCGCGTGCAAGGACCGCTCCGCCCAGCTGCGAACTTCAGGAGCGAGCGTCCGATGGCTCTCATCGAAAAAAGGCCAGGCGAGGTGCTGCATGAATGTTTGTCTGGGGTTATCCGGGCGACCGGGATCTCAGTTCGAAGGGAGCTCCAGCTCTTGCAACGCAGCCCGCAGCTGCTTGCCCTCCTCGTCCGCCAGGGCCGCAGTGCGCAGGCGCTTGATGATCGCCGCCAGGTCCGCGCGATCGGCCAAGCGCTGCACCGTGTCCGTGACGATACCGTAGTTCTTCAGTCCGCGTTCGTGCGTATCGCTGTATCCCTTCACCAGGCGCTGACACTCTGCGAGCTCGACCGCGGCGTCGTAGCCGCCCGGCTTCCTCACCAGCGCCTTGATGTGCGCCAGCCACGCGTCGATGCGTTCCTGCTCGAGTCGATATCGCAACGTGCCGCGGCGCCAGCGGCGCAGACCCGACACCGCGTACAACAACAGGAATCCACTGAGGTGCGCGGTCTGGATGTGCCTGCCTTTGCGAAACAGCGGCGCGGACAACCGGCGTGCTCTACTGCTCGCCTGCAACCGGGCTCCCAGTCCCGCCGGCAGCGTCTCGCACACTTCCTCGAAGCGCGGATGCATGAATTCGGTCATGTACACGATCTGTTCCGCCTGCGCGTGCACTTCGTCGCGCACGCGGCTGAACCGTGTGCGACGAGTCTTCAGGTCAGCCACGCGGATCGTGTCCTCGTACGACATCCACAACGCGAGGTGCCGTGCGACAGCAGCAGTCAGCGCATACCCTCCCACACCGCCTCGCGTGCGCTGATCGCAATCGCGGATCTCGCGCATGCGGTCGAGATAGAGATTCGCATAGTCGCCGTCCTGGTAGTCGATCGCGCGCTTGACGCCTTCCTGCAGCAGTCCGTGCAGGTGCGCCGGAAACTCTGCCTTGATCCGTCCATCCAGTTTTCTGCCGAGCTCGGTCGTGGGACCGCTGCTCGGCGGCACGAGAGTCGTCATGGGCGAGCGCGTCAGCGCCCGCTCGAAGCCCGCAGCAAAGCCCGCCAGATTGGTCTGGACGGCCACGCCCGACTGCGTGATCGCCTGCTCGTAGAGCGCGCGCGGGAATGGCAGGACGGCCGATGCGGCGACGGCGCCGAACAGAATCGAGCTGATCACGCTGCGCTGCTCTTCGGCCAGCGCCTGCATGTCGAAGCTGATCAACCGCTTCG
>JBOHZJ010000239.1:0-7381 GCA_050738395.1 Steroidobacter sp. | reverse complement strand
GTTGGCGGTTAGCAAAGAGAGAAGAATCAGAAGGTTGCGGCGACAAGCGCAAAACAATTCTGACTAACCGCCAACCGCTAACCGCCAACCGCTTCTTCAGAACGGAATATCGTCGTCGAATGCGCCGCCTTCATCACCGGCTGGTGCGGGGGCGCGATCTTCGGTGGGTGCAGCCGATCGCGGGGCGGAGCGCGACTCACCCCCGCCTGGCGCAGCGGCCCCCCCGCTGCGGCCGCCGAGCATCTGCATATCACGAGCCACGATTTCGGTCGTGTAGCGGTCCTTGCCCTCCTTGTCCTGCCACTTGCGGGTACGGAGGCTGCCTTCGATGTACACCTGAGAGCCCTTGCGCAGGTACTCAGCCGCGATTTCGCCCAGCTTGTCGAACAGTACGACGCCGTGCCACTCGGTGCGCTCCTGCTGATCGCCGGTTTGCTTGTCCTTCCAGGACTCGCTTGTAGCGATGCGGATATTGGTTACCGCCTTGCCGCTTGGCATGTACCGCGTATCGGGATCGGCGCCGAGATTACCGACAAGGATGACTTTGTTGATGCCGCGCGCCATGACAAACCCCCAATCCAAGGAAGGCAGGGATTGTAGACGGCGACGCAGGGCGGGGACAGGGCGATATCTTCTCAACTACCGCCTTTGGCGGCGTACTGGTTCTGGCGGCGGGCCTTGGTCAGCGGCACACAGTCTTTGCGGCGGGATCGCCAGGACCCGTATATTGAACGGCTGATATCCGGCCTGCGCCGGCACGGCGTCGCGCCCCATTTCTTTTTTCCTTTTCTTTCTTCCTCCTTTGGTTCCTGCCAGAGCCCAGCACCCAGCAGCCCATGTCATCGTCCTCCATCCTCATTCGCGGCGCGCGCACGCACAATCTGCGCAATATCGATCTGGACCTGCCGCGCGACCGCCTGATCGTGTTTACCGGCCTGTCGGGCTCGGGGAAGTCATCGCTCGCGTTCGACACGATCTACGCGGAAGGTCAGCGACGCTACGTCGAATCGTTGTCGGCGTACGCGCGGCAATTTCTGTCGGTGATGGAAAAGCCGGATGTGGACACGATCGAAGGCTTGTCGCCCGCGATCGCCATCGAACAGAAATCGACGTCTCACAACCCGCGCTCGACCGTCGGCACCGTTACAGAAATTTACGATCATCTGCGTCTGCTGTATGCACGCGTCGGCATTCCGCGCTGCCCGGATCACGGCGTGGACCTGGCGGCGCAGACAATCAGTCAGATGGTCGACCAGGTGCTGCAGCAGCCGGAAGGCACGGCGCTATTGCTGATCGCACCCATGATCGACGCGCGCAAGGGCGAGCATATGCACGTGATCGAGCAGCTTCGCGGCCAGGGCTTCGTGCGTGCGCGCATCGATGGCCGGGTCGTTGAACTGGAGGATCCGCCAAGGCTCGATCCAAAGAAGAAACATACGGTTGAAGCGGTCGTCGATCGGTTCAAGGTCCGCGAGGACGTTGGCCAGCGGCTCGCTGAATCGTTCGAGACCGCGCTGCGCTTGTCGGAGGGTGTGGCGAGGATCTCTTTCATGGACGATCCGAAACGCGAGGAGCTGGTGTTCTCGGACAAGTTCGCGTGCACGATCTGCGGTTACAGCCTGTCGGAGCTCGAGCCGCGGCTGTTCTCGTTCAACAATCCGGCCGGCGCGTGCACCACGTGTTCAGGGCTCGGCGTGCAGCAGTTCTTCGACCCGGCGCGCGTGGTTCATCATCCGAGTCTGTCGCTGGCGGGTGGCGCGATTCGCGGTTGGGATCGCCGCAACGCCTACTACTTCGCGCTCGTGCAATCGCTCGCCAGGCACTACAAGTTCGACATCGAAGAACCGTGGGAAGGAATGTCGGCGAAGCATCAGAAGGTCGTGCTGTACGGCAGCGGCGAGGACAAGATCGACTTCCGCTACGTCGATGCGAAAGGCGGAACGATCCGCCGCGCGCACAAGTGGGAAGGCGTCATTCCGAATCTCCAGCGACGCTATCGCGAGACCGAATCGATTGCGGTGCGTGAAGAACTGGCGAAATACCTGAGCAATCAACCCTGCCCCGAGTGCGGCGGAACGCGCCTGAATCGCGCGGCAAGGAATGTATTCGTCGCCGAGCGGACCCTGCCGGAGCTGTCGCGGCTCGCGGTCGGCGACGCACTGCGCTTCAGTCGTGAGCTGAGGTTGCCGGGATGGCGCGGTGAAATCGCGGCGAAAATCGTCAAGGAGATCGGCGAGCGGCTGCGCTTTCTGAGCGATGTGGGGCTCGATTACCTGACGCTGGATCGCAGTGCGGAGACGCTGTCGGGCGGCGAAGCGCAGCGCATCCGGCTCGCGAGCCAGATCGGCTCCGGACTCGTCGGGGTCATGTACATCCTCGATGAACCGTCAATCGGTCTGCATCAGCGCGACAACGACAGACTGCTGGGTACGCTCAATCGCCTGCGCGATCTCGGCAATACCGTGCTCGTCGTCGAGCATGATGAAGACGCCATTCGCCATGCCGATCATGTTGTGGACCTGGGCCCGGGGGCGGGCGTCCACGGCGGACTGGTCATCGCGCAGGGAACGCCCGCTGAAATAGCGGCGAACCCCGAGTCGATCACGGGTCAATACCTGTCCGGCAAGCGCGAGATCGCCATTCCTGTTCTGCGCGCCCCGCGACAGGATGAGCGGGTGCTTAAGATCCTGAACGCCCGCGGCAACAATCTGCGCGGCGTCAGCATCGACATTCCGCTCGGCGTGATGACCTGCGTGACCGGCGTGTCGGGTTCGGGTAAATCCACCCTGGTGAACGATACGCTCTATCGATTCGTCGCGCGGCAACTCAACGACGCATCGACCGACGCCGCGCCGAGCGATGGCGTCGAAGGGATCGATCAGATCGACCGTGTAATCGATATCGATCAGAGCCCGATCGGTCGCACGCCGCGCTCGAATCCAGCCACGTACACGGGGCTGTTCACGCCGATTCGCGAAATCTTTTCTGCTGTGCCCGAGGCTCGCGCCCGCGGCTACGAAGCCGGGCGCTTCAGCTTCAACGTAAAGGGCGGCCGCTGCGAGGCGTGTCAGGGCGACGGCGTGATCAAGGTGGAAATGCACTTCCTGCCGGACGTCTATGTGCCGTGCGACGTCTGCAAGGGACGGCGCTACAACCGCGAGACACTGGAGATCCGCTATAAGGGAAAAAATATCAGCGAAGTGCTCGACATGACCGTCGAAGAAGCGCTCGAGTTCTTCCGCCACGCCCCGGTGATTGCGCCGAAACTGCAGACGCTGATGGATGTGGGCCTGTCGTACATTCGCCTGGGCCAGAATGCCACGACGCTGTCCGGCGGCGAGGCGCAGCGGGTCAAGCTCGCCAAAGAGCTTTCGAAACGCTCGACCGGCCGCACGCTGTACATCCTCGATGAGCCGACCACCGGCCTGCACTTCTATGACATCGAGCAATTGCTCGGCGTGCTGCATCGTCTGCGCGATGAAGGCAACACCATCGTCGTGATCGAACACAACCTCGATGTGATCAAGACCGCGGACTGGATCATCGACCTGGGGCCCGAGGGCGGCGACGGCGGTGGAACGATCGTCGCCGCCGGAACGCCTGAAGAGATCGCGGCGAATGAACGTTCGTACACCGGTCGCTACCTGAAACCGATTCTGGAGCGCTCGCAGCAACGCGAGCGCAAGCGCGCGTAGAGGGTGATTGCAGTTGTGAGCCACATGAATCGGAATTCAGGAGTAGTACGCCGTGCTGGCGACGGACCGCAGACCGCAGACCTTCCGGAGGCGCCGCGTGAAACACACGACGCGAGACCTCCGGCGCTTTGCTCCTTCAGCGGCGGAAAGGATTCGTGTCTCGCGCTCTGGCGCGCGCAGCGGCGGGGATTCGATGTGCGCACATTGCTGGTGATGTTCGAGGAATCGGGCGGTCGCAGCCGCTCGCACGCGATTCCGCTGTCGATCATTGAAAGACAGGCGCAGGCGCTCGGCATACAACTCGTCACTCACAATGCGAGCTGGAAGAGCTACGAGCAGGTGTTCACAGAAGCACTACAGACGTTGCGTTCGACAGGTCATGAAGTTGCGATCTTTGGCGACATCGATCTGCAGGCGCACCGTGACTGGGAAGAGAAAGTCTGCGCCGTCGCCGGCGTCACGGCTGCACTCCCCCTGTGGCAGTGCGATCGACAAGCGCTCGCTCGCGAAGTAATCGACACGGGTTTCCGCGCAGTCGTGGTGTGCGTCGACAGTCGCTATCTGGGCGATGAATTCTGCGGGCGCTTGTACGACGACTCATTTCTGAGCGATCTGCCGCCGGGCGTGGACGCCTGCGGTGAGAATGGCGAGTTCCACACTCTCGTATATGACGGTCCCAACTTCGCCTCGCCGGTGCGCTACGCCATCGATGGTTTCGAGGATGTCGTCACATCGCCGGAATACGGAGTAGTGCGATACCGCTTTGCGCGGTTGGTTTGAAGGAAGACGATTGCGGAAGAGTAACCACAAAGATCACAAAGATCACAAAGATCAAGAACGATGATCACTCAAGCGCGTCAATTCCGGTGCACCACCGTCGGAAGGATCTGCTTAGCGGGTTTGCGCCTCGTTCCGCTCATTTCCTCTATGTGATCTTTGTGCTCCCTGTAGTTACTCTCGACTCTCGATCCGGTCCGTACTCACCGGCGTGGTCCGCGCGCGCCGACGGACTGAAATACCTGGTGCACTTCGCCGTGTGCGATGGTTTCGCGGAATTTCCCACCCGTGTAATCGGACACGATCGTTCTCCAGAACGACACTGCGGGCTGGTTGTACAGGAACTCGGAAACCTGCCAGACGCCGGCAAAGCGGCTGAAAATGAGCTGAGCCGCATCGCGCCCGATGCCCAGCCGCCGGGCTTTCAAGGTGACGAAGAACTCGGCCATGCGGAAATCGATCTGATCGCGCTGATTACGCGGCGGCCGACTGACCAGCGCGAAGCCCGCCGGCTTGTCGTCCTTGAGGATGATCAGCGGATGTGAACTGTCGTCGGCGAACCAGCGCGCCATGAGCTCGGCCTGACGTTCGCCGTATTCACCGGCCGCGGGGAACATCCCCGTGTTCATGCTCAACTGCGAGAGGTCTTCCAGATACTCGGGATACTGCGACTGTATCCAGATCCGGTCCTGCGGAGAATTCTGCGCGTCGCGAATACTGACTGGCACGATTCGTCGGCGTTTCCGTCTGCCGCCTCCGTGGAAGCAAGGTGGAGGAATCGATAATCACAGGGCGACTTGCGCCGCCCCGTGACTAATTATCGCCTATTGCTGAGGTGCGGGTTCCGTCACTTCGCCTTCAGCAGGAGCAGCAGTATCGTCCGTCGGCGCCGCAGGATCCGTCATGGTTCCGTCGGTCGTAGCAGCATCGCCCGCCATATCCGCAGGCGGAGCTGCTTCGGTCGTCGTGGTCGCGTCAGCAGCAGGAGCTTCTGTTGCGGCCTCGTCCTTCTTGGCGCAGGCGGCCAGCGTAAGCGACAACGCGAGAGCGGCAAGAATCATTTTTGCGTTCATGTGACCTATCACCCCGATGTGATTGTGGATTGACGAAGGACAGTAACAGCAACTTGGGAGAGAGTTTCTCCTGTTGATTGCGCGCGGAATTCTAGGCCGTTTCGAAGCGAAATGTCACACGCGTTTACACATGGCGGTTGCATCCCTGCTCATGGTGAAGAAGCGCCGGAAGTGCCTTGAATTCCAGTGTTTCAGCGTTCTTCCGAGTGGTTGGACCGAGGAATTTCATTGACGAAACATTGACAAATAACTCAGCGAATCAGATTAATGTCGGCCTCTGCAGCGCCTTTGCCGAACACTCCGGTTACTTCTGCGAGTCCCGTCATGCTCAATACTCTCTACGAAGATCATTTGCGGATTCAGCGCCAACGCACTGACGATGCGCTCGCTGCGTGCGGGTTTGAAGCGTTGGCAATTTACGCCGGCGCGTCGCATCTGCAGTTTCTCGACGATCAGCCCTATCCCTTCAAGGCGAATCCGCATTTCAAACTATGGGCGCCGCTTGTCGACGCCGCGGATTGCTGGATGATCTATCAGCCCACGAAGCCGTTGAAGCTCGTGTTCCTGCAGCCAGTCGATTACTGGTACAAGCCGCCTGAGACGCCGACTGACTTCTGGACGAGCCATTTCGAAATCACGGTCATCCGCGAAGCAGACCAGGCGAGAGCGCATACCGCTCATCTGCCGCGCTGCGCGTTCATCGGCGAATGGCGCGACGAATTCGGCGAGTGGGGATTCGTCGAGCGCAATCCGGCGGCGTTGCTCGATCATCTGCACTATTCGCGGGCGATCAAGACAGGCTACGAGCTCGAATGCATGCGTCGCGCCTCAGCGCGCGCTGCGAATGGACATCACGCCGCCGAGGCTGCGTTCCGGACCGGAGCGTCCGAGTATGAGATTCATCTCGCATATCTGCGTGCGACAGCGCACACCGACAACGACCTGCCTTATCCCAGCATCGTTGCGCTGAATCGCAACGCCGCCGTGCTGCACTACCAGCATCTGGATCGTCGCGCGCCCGCGGCTGCGGATCGATGTTCGTTTCTGATCGACGCCGGTGCGGACTTTAGCGGTTACGCCTGCGACATCACCCGGACCTACTCCTATGCCGATGACGAATTCGCCGCATTGATCGAAGGCATGCACAGATTGCAACAAGCCCTGTGCGCGCAGGTGCGTAGCGGCGTCGATTACGTGGCGATCCATGTCGACGCTCATGTGCGCATCGCGAACCTGCTGCGCGAATCAAACCTCATCACCGCCGCGGCGACGGACGCCGTCGCCTCGGGATTGTCGAGCGTGTTTTTCCCTCATGGCGTCGGGCATCTGCTCGGCCTGCAGGTACATGACGTCGCGGGGTTCATGGTGAGCCCGGACGGAGCGCAGAAAGGCCGACAGGGTCATCCCCACCTGCGCCTGACCAGAACGCTCGAACCTGGCTTCGTGGTGACTATTGAACCGGGCGTGTATTTCATCGACGCGCTGCTCGATGGAGCACGTCGCTCGGCGCACGCAGAACACATCAACTGGAATCAGGTGGAACGCTTCAGGCCCTGGGGCGGCGTACGCATCGAAGACGACGTCGTATGCACCGCGGACGAGCCGGAGAATCTCACGCGCCTGGCCTTCGCGGCGCGAGCGTAACTGCCGGGCTAACTGGCTGACCGGTCAATCGGCTGGACATGATTCTCGATCTGGCCAGCTGACTGGTTAGCCAGTCGGCCGTGCCTCACTGCTGCCTCTTCAATAGGTCCCTGATCTCCGCCAGCAGGACCTCCTCCCTTGTCGGCGATGGCGGAACCGACGGTGCAACCTCCTCCTTGCGCTTCATCCGAT
>JBOHZJ010000238.1:0-5467 GCA_050738395.1 Steroidobacter sp. | reverse complement strand
GTATACGCGTCTGTTGCAGATATTGCTCACCGAGCGCTCGCAGCTGATCTTCGGAAAGCGTCGCGAGCACTTCCGGATATTTCGAGACCTCGCCCCTGCCCTTGCGCCCTCCCAACGTTCGCGCGATCGAAATGATGTCGTGCAACTCCATGGTGCCTTCCACCAGGGGATGGCTGGAGAGGATTTGCTCGAGCAGCGTCGAACCCGCACGCGGCAGCCCGACGATGAAAATCGGATCGGGCGCCTCCGTTCCGGACCCGGCCCGCTGCTGGAAGAATTCACGTGTGAACAACGCCTTCGAACGGCGCACGTGCGCAGAAGTCTGGTCGGGGTCGTAGGAGATCGCCTTGCGCCGCAGTTCATTCCCGTTCGAATAGTGTTCGAACGACTCGGCGTACTCACCCGCGTCTTCCAGCGCCTTGCCAAGCGCGAAATGAAAATGAAAGCGGTCTTCGTTTGTGAGATCGGGTCGCGCCAACTGAGTGCGCATCGCCGCGACGTCCTCGGGCGTGAATTTCACTGTCTTGAGGTTCGCAAGACTCCACCATGCCTCGCCGAGGTTGGAGGCGCGCTCGATGCTCCGCCGATACGCGCTGATGCTCTCGTCCTGGCGGCCTGCCGTCTTGAGCGCATGGCCGTAGCTCATCCATACCTTCGCATTGTTCGGATACTCGGCGAGCACGTCGGCATACACGTCGATCGATTGCTCGTACTCGCCAATGTGGCCGAGGATGGCCGCTTTCAGATTGCGAAAGCTGGGATTGCGCGGGCTCGTCTCGAGCAGGCGATTGATCTGTTCCAGCGCTGCGGCGGACTTGTTCTGCCGGTGCAGGACGACGGCGTAGTTGTGTCTGGCTGGGTCAAAGCTCGGCGCGAGCTCCAGACAGCGAACCAGCAGACTCTCGGCATCGCCATAGCGTCCGAGTCGCGCCGCGATTTCGGCAAGCATGCGTATGGCGGCGACATCGGTGGGATGTTGCTTCAGATGCGCGCGCAAGAGCGCTTCGGCCGGCGCGATTCTGTTCTCGCACAGCGCCGCCGCTGCTTCCATCAAGCGCGGATCGCGCGTCGAATAGCGGATGTGCTGCGCGTACGCCTGATCGGCGCCTTGCGCCTCGCCGATTGCAGTCAGATGGTCGCCCAGTGCGCGCCACGCATCCGGCATATCGACCTTCAGTTGCACCGCACGTCGCAAAGTGGCGAGCGCAGCATCGCCCTGCCGGTCCGCGCCGAGCGCCAATCCCAGCAGCAACGTCGCGACCGGATGATTCGGCACGACCTTGAGAATCTCGGCAGCCTGTTCGACCGCAGCTTTCGGATCGACCTGGAGCAGGCGCTGTGTATGCGCGAGCGCGATGTCGAGCGTGCCAGTGGGTTCTGAATTCGCGTTCATCCGGAGATACCGAAGCACAAAACGATGCGCGCTATCGTACGCGCTCAAGCACAGAGAAGTGACTAGTGACTGGTGACTGGTCAGAGGCCCTGACGCGCTTCGAGCCGCTGGCTACGGACTACGGACCACAGACTGAATTCCGCGCTTACCGCGCGAACGTGTTAAATTTTTCCGCTTCATGCACTTTGCGCCGACGGTATTCATGAACAGAACAAGCAGAGAACCGAGCGCCCTGGCTCACTTTCGATCCGGATTGATCCTCTCGGTGAGTCTCGCGCTAGCGGCCTGCGCCGCCGCGCCGCCGGCCGACGAGCCTCCTTCTTCGAAGCCTCCGTCGACACCTGTCGCCTACCCATCGACGTATCAGGCGCCGCAATCGACTGCGACTCTGATCCGCGGCGCGACGCTTCTCACCGGCACGGGAACGCGAGTCGAAAACGGCGATGTTCTGATATCCAATGGCCGCCTCGAAGCGGTCGGCCCGAATCTCACCGCGCCCGCCGGTGCGCGCGTAATTGATGCACAGGGCCGCTGGGTCACGCCCGGGCTGATCGACGTGCACTCGCATCTGGGCGTCTACCCAAGCCCAAACATCAACGCTCACGCTGACGGCAACGAGATGGTCGATCCGGTGACTCCAAATGCATGGGCCGAGCACGCGGTGTGGCCGCAGGATCCGGGACTACAGACTGCGCTCGAAGGCGGGGTCACGACGCTGCAGATCCTGCCAGGCTCGGGCAATCTCATCGGCGGTCGCGGCGTAACGCTGAAGAACGTCGCTGCGACGTCGGTTCAGGCGATGAAATTTCCAGGTGCAAAGCATGGATTGAAGATGGCGTGCGGCGAAAACCCCAAGCGCGTCTACGGTTCATTGCTGCGCGCGCCTATGACACGCATGGGCAACGTCGCCGGTTATCGCCAGGCGTTCGCCGATGCGCAGGATTATCGCGAGCAGTGGAGCAAATACGATCGTGAACTTGCCGAGTACGAGAAGAAGAGCAAGGACCAGAAGAAGGAGGACGACGAAGCCAAACCGCCGACTCCGCCGAAGCGCGACCTCAAATCCGAGACGCTGGTGGGCGCCATGGCGGGCGACATCCTCGTGCACGTGCATTGCTACCGCTCGGATGAAATGGCGGTGATGCTCGACCTCGCCGAGGAATTCGGTTTCAGGATCTCGGCGTTTCATCACGCCGTCGAGTTGTACAAGATCGCCGACCTCGTGGCTCAGCACGGCGTGTGCGGCGCGGAATGGGCGGACTGGTGGGGATCCAAGATGGAATTATTCGATGGCGTGCAGGAAAACATTGCGCTGACCGATTATCCGCCGAACGGCTGCGCGATCGTGCATTCGGATTCAGAGGAAGGCATTCAGCGCCTGAACCAGGAGGCCGCGAAGGCGATGACGCGCGGCGTGCGCGCCGGTCTCGATATTCCGCCCGAGCGAGCGATCCGCTGGGTTACTTCGAATCCGGCGAAGGCGCTGGGCGTCGCCGATCAGACCGGCACGCTGGAGGCGGGCAAGATGGCGGACGTCGTCATCTGGAATGGCGATCCGCTGAGCGTTTATGCGCTCGCCGAACAGGTCTTCATCGACGGCGCGCTCGTGTTCGATCGCGCGAATCCCTCGGCGCAGCCGCGCTCGGATTTCCTGCTCGGTCAGCCGGGCGCTGGGGTGCAGCCATGAAGTCGCTCATCCCAAGTGTGTTCGTATTGCTCGCCAATGTCGGGTTCGCGCAGGACGTCGTCATCCGCGGCGCGACCGTCCACACCGTCTCCGATCAAGGCGTCCTCAAGAATACGGATGTTCTGATTCACGACGGGAAGATTGCGGCCATCGGCGCGGGGCTCAGCGCAGCGAATGCAGTGACAGTCGACGCCAAAGGCCGCGCGCTGACGCCCGGATTGTTTGGCGGCTTGTCGGCGATCGGCATCGAAGAGATCAGCCTCGAGCCCACGACGGTCGATGCGAATCTGCTTCTCAACGCGCCGCCGTTCGAGACGCAATGGCGGCCGGAATTCGACGTGACGCTCGCGTACAACCCACGCTCCGTACTCGTGCCGGTTGCACGCATCGAAGGGCTGACCTGGACCGTTCTCGCCCCAGGCAGCATGCCGGGCGGAAATTTTCTTGCGGGTCAGGGCGCAGCGGTCTCACTGGATGGCGGTTACGACGCGCTCATCGACAACTCCCGGACGCTGTTCATCAATCTTGGCGGCGAGATGAACCTGCTGTCCTCCGGCAGCCGCGCGGCGCAATGGATGCTGCTGGAACAGGCGATACGCGAGGCGCGTTCGCGAGCGCCGATCGAGCACAAGGCGCTGCTGTATCCGCTGGGCCGTGAAGCGCTTGCGAAATATCTTGCTGGAGGCCGGGTCGTTTTCGACGTTTCTCGCGCGAGCGATATCCGTCGCGCCGTCGCGTTCGCAAAACGCCATGGCATGAAACCTGTGATCGCGGGCGGTGAAGAAGCATGGATGATCGCCGACGAACTCGCGCAGGCCGACGTGCCCGTGCTGCTCGATGCGCTCGCGAACCTACCCTCGAGCTTCGACGCGATCGGATCGCGGCTGGACAATGCCGCACTCCTGCATCGCGCCGGCGTGCGCATCGCATTCACGCAGTTCGGCGATAGTCACAATGCGCGCAAGATCCGCCAGCTCGCCGGCAACGCCGTCGCACATGGTTTGCCGAAGGATGCTGCACTCGCGGCGCTCACGAGTCGACCCGCCGAAATCTTTGGCCTGAGCGCCGTTCGCGGCCGCATTGCTCAAGGTCAGATCGCCGATCTCGTGTTATGGAGCGGCGATCCGCTCGAAGTGACGAGCGCCGCGGATCAGGTCTGGATCAACGGACGCGCGATCCAGATGCGTTCACGGCAGACGGAGCTGCGTGATCGCTATCTGCAGCGGTTGCAAAGCGCGCAATAACGACTGCCGTAATGAGGGATGAGGGATGCGGCGTCTGAAGCCGCTCTGGAACGACTCGCGATGACAATTCACAGCCTCTTCCCCACTCTCGTGTATTCCACTCGCCTGCAAGCAGCGGGGTCGCCGAATTTCAACAAGCGGCTGCAACGCGAGTGCGAGCAGCTCGAACACGATGACGACGCCGGGCGCCGCTGGTCCGCGAAGAACTACCCGGGCGGCTATACGTCGTACAACTCCGCCAACCGCATGCACGAGTTATCGCCAACCTTCGCGCAGTTACAGAAGAAATTGACCCGGCACGTGAACGCGTACGCGCGCGCGCTGGATTTCGATCTGGACGGTCGCGAGCTCACGATGACTGACTGTTGGGTCAACATCATGCCGCAGCACGTCGTGCATGGGCTGCACCTGCATCCTCTATCCACGATCAGCGGCACGTACTACGTCCAGACGCCCAAAGGTTGTCCAGGCCTCAAGCTCGAGGATCCGCGCCTTGATCGCTTCATGGCGGCCCCGCCGCGGCGAGCGGACAGCCCGCCGGAACGCCGTCCCTGGATTGTGCTGCCCGCCGAAGCGGGCAGCTTTGTGCTGTTCGAAAGCTGGCTGCGCCACGAAGTGCCGCCCAATCGGATGAAGACGCGACGCGTCAGCATCAGTTTCAATTACGGGTGGTTTTAAAAGAAGTGACTGGTGACTAGTCACTGGTGATTAGTCAGAGAGCTGAAGCGCCGTACTCGCGCTCTGTTTCTCCTTCGTTCGCCCTGCGATTCTACGGATGAGTGCAAGACTGAAGATCCCTTCGACCGGGCTCAGGGCGAACGGAAATAAAAAAAGTGAGAGCCACTCTACCTCTCCTCCGTTCGTCCTGAGCCGCTCGAAGGGATTTTTTTCCAAATAAGGGCGCAAGGCCATTTCAACCATCGCACGCTCAGGGTCACGCGATGGAGCGCACTCGTTACGGGTTGCGACGGCTTGTCCGTGAGCGCCGGCCGCTTCTCGTTCGCCGAGCGAGCCGACATTGCACGACGATGTCGCGCAATGTGCAGAGGGCGCTGCCCAATGCGATGGCGCCCAGCTAACGGACTCACGGACTCAGGGACGCTTTGGCGCCTCCGGATGGAGCGCGGCGCGGGACGACCGCGC
>JBOHZJ010000237.1:0-2621 GCA_050738395.1 Steroidobacter sp. | reverse complement strand
CGGCACGACTGGTGCCCAGGGGATCACGGCGTTCGTCGTCGACGCCGATGCTCCGGGCTTGGAGATCGAGCAGCGGATCGACGTGATCGCTCCGCATCCGTTGGCGACGCTGCGATTCCGCAATTGCCGCGTGTCCGAAGCGCAGCGCGTCGGAGCGGAAGGTGAAGGATTCAAGATCGCGATGCGAACGCTCGATGTCTTTCGAACGTCCGTGGCGGCCGCAGCGCTGGGGTTTGCTCGCAGAGCGCTACGCGAAGCGCTGGCGCACGTGCGCCAGCGTTCGATGTTCGGCAAGGCGCTTGCCGACCTGCAGCTGACGCAGGCCGGGCTGGCCGACATGGCGACGCAGGTCGATGCAGCGGCGTTGCTGGTCTATCGGGCCGCATGGCTGCGCGATCACGGCAACGTCGTCACCAAGGAAGCAGCGATGGCCAAGCTGGCCGCAACCGAAGGGGCGCAACGAGTGATCGATCGCGCCGTACAGATGTTCGGCGGGCGCGGAGTCCGGCGCGGCGAGGTGGTCGAGCGGTTGTACCGAGAGATCCGCGCGCTGCGCATCTATGAAGGCGCTACCGAAGTGCAGCAGTTGATCATCGGGCGTGAGCTGCTGAAGGAGTGAGACAGGGCGATGTGGCGCCCGCCCGCGACGCATTTGCTACGCGCTTCTTCGAGCCGGCAATATATGCAAAGGCATATGAAACGGCAAGCGGACACGCTCGCGCCGCTGGCCGGCCGACGTTGCGCGGCATATGATGCTGCACCTACTGGCCGCGTCGACGGCCGCCACGGTGACAGCATGGAACCGGATTTCGCAGCGCTGCGCCAGGAGTTTCCGCTCCTGCAGCACACCACCTATCTGAACAGCGGCTCGTACTGCGCGCTGGCGAACGATGTCAAGGCGGCGTTCGACAGCTACCTGCAGGATCGCCTGGAAGTCGGTGCGAACTGGGACGTGTGGGTCACGAAGAACGAAGCGGTGCGCTCGCTGATGGCGCGGCTGTTGCACTCGACGCCGGATGAGATCGCGGTCACGGCGTCGGCCTCGGCCGGTCTGAACGCGGTGGCGACAGCGCTGCAGTTCTCGGGCGGCCGCGACAAGGTGGTCATCAGCGACTTCGAGTTCCCGACCAACGCCCAGATCTGGCACGCGCAGGAGCCGCGCGGCGCGCGCGTAGTGCACGTGCCGCGCGCTGCGGACGGCTACATACCACCCGAGGCCTTCGCGAACGTCATCGACGAGCAGACGCGACTGGTGGCGATCACGCACGTCTGCTTCCGCAACGGCGCGCGGCTGGACATTCCTGCCATCGTGCGGCTGGCGCGGGCCAAGGGAGCGCTGGTGCTGCTCGACTGTTACCAGTCGGTCGGCTCGGTCGATATCGACGTGAAGGCGCTGGACGTGGATTTCGCGGTCGGCGGCATGCTGAAGTACCTGCTCGGCACCGCGGGAATCGGCTTTCTCTACGTCCGGGACTCGCTGGTGCGCTCGCTGCACCCGACTCACAGCGGCTGGTTCGCCCAGGAAAACATTTTCGCGATGGACATCACTGCGAATCGGCCCGCGCCGAGCGCCCGGCGCTTCGAAGCCGGTACGCCGCCGGTCGTGAACTGCTACGCCGCGGAAGCCGGGCTGAAGATCCTGCTCGGCGTCGGCACGCCGGCGATCGAGCGGCGCGTTCGCGCGCTCACGCGGCGCTGCATGGAGAAGCTGCGCGAGATTGGCTGGGCGAGCGTCACGCCGGCGTCGGACGAGCGTCGGGGCGCCATGCTCTGCGTTCCGTCGCGAGCGAGCGGCCAGCTGTCGCAGGAGCTGATGAAGCGCGGCATCGTCACGTCCAATCGCGACGACAATCTGCGCATCTGCCTGCACTTCTACAACAACGACCAGGACGTGGACGTGCTCGTCGCGGCATTGCGTGAGCTGCGCGAGCAGTTCGCCCTCTGAGGAGAGGAAACGAACCATGGGTCAAGTCAACGATAAAGGCTCTGCGCTGCTGGCCGATCTCGCCGCGGGAATCCTCGGTGGCGGCATTCGCGTCGTCGATCTCACCGTGCCGCTGGAGCCTGCGACGCCGACGATCCAGCTGCCGCCGCAGTTCGCGCCCTCCAAGCCGTTCGCGCTGGAGGAAATCTCGCGCTACGACCAGCGCGGCCCGGCCTGGTACTGGAACAACATTGCGTGCGGCGAGCACACCGGCACGCACTTCGACGCGCCGATTCACTGGGTTACCGGCAAGGACTATCCGAACAACGCCACGCACAACATCCCGGTGCAGAAGTTCATCGGGCCGGCGTGCGTCATCGACGTCACGGACCGCGTGCGCGAGGACGTCGACTTCCTGGTGACGGTCGAGGTCGTCAAGGCGTGGGAGGAGCGGCATGGCGCGATCCCGCGCGGCGCGTGGGTGCTGATCCGCACCGACTGGTCCAAGCGCACGGGCGCCGAGCGCTTCCTCAACATCCGCGAGGACGGCCCGCATACGCCGGGCTTTCATCCGCAATGCGTGCCGTTCCTGGCGAAGGAGCGCGACATTCTCGGGGTCGGGGTCGAGACGGTCGGCACCGATGCCGGCCAGGCGGCGACTTTCGATCCGATGTTCCCGTGTCACACGATCATGCAC
>JBOHZJ010000236.1:0-19736 GCA_050738395.1 Steroidobacter sp. | reverse complement strand
CTCTTTGCTAACCGCCAACCGCCAACCGCCAAACCGCTGACCGCTTCCTCCCATGCCTCTCCTCTATATCCGCACTTTTGGTTGCCAGATGAACGAGTACGACTCCGCCCGGATGGTGGACGTGCTGCGCGAATCGGGCGGCTACGAAGTGACGGACGATCCTGCGAAGGCCGATCTGCTGTTGCTCAACACCTGTTCGGTGCGCGAGAAGGCGCAGGAAAAGGTGTTCTCACAGCTGGGCGGCTGGAAGCGGCTCAAGCAATCCAGGCCGCACCTTCTGATCGGCGTGGGCGGGTGCGTTGCGAGTCAGGAAGGGCAGGGCATCACGAAGCGCGCACCTTACGTGGACCTTGTGTTCGGCCCGCAGACGCTGCATCGCCTGCCGGCCATGATCGAGCAACTGAAGGCGGACGGCCGCTCGGTGGTCGACGTCAGTTTCCCGGAGATCGAAAAATTCGATGCGATGCCCGCGCCTCGAGCGGAAGGCGCAACCGCGTTCGTCTCGATCATGGAAGGGTGCAGCAAGTATTGCACCTTCTGCGTCGTGCCATACACGCGCGGTGACGAGGTCAGCCGGCCGTTCGAATCAGTGATGGCGGAAATCCGCGGCCTCGCGACGCAGGGCGTCAAGGAAGTGACCCTGCTGGGTCAGAACGTGAATGCGTATCGCGGTCCGATGGATGACGGGGCGCTCTGCGACCTCGGCACGCTCATCTATTGCGTCGCCGAAGTCGACGGGATTGAGCGTATCCGCTTCATGACCTCGCATCCGGTGGAATTCAACGACTCGCTGATCGAGGCGTATCGCGACGTGCCGCAACTCGCAAACTATCTGCATCTGCCGGTGCAGGCGGGTTCGGATCGCGTACTCGCCGCGATGAAGCGCGGCTATACCTCGCTCGAGTACAAACAGAAGATCAGGAAGCTGCGCGCGGTCCGTCCCGACATCAGTATTTCTTCCGACTTCATCATCGGCTTTCCAGGCGAGACGGCGCGCGACTTCGAAGCAACGATGAACCTGATCGCGGACGTCGGCTTCGACCAGTCGTTCAGTTTCATCTACAGCCGTCGCCCCGGCACGCCGGCAGCTTCGATCGAGGACGACGTTTCTCATGAAGAGAAGCAGCAGCGGCTGGAGATTCTGCAAAGCCGCATCAACGGCCAATCGATGGCGATCAGCGAACGCATGGTGGGCACGACGCAACGCGTCCTCGTCGAGCGTCCCTCAAAGAAGAACCCACGCCAGCTTGCGGGGCGCACCGAGAACATGCGCTGGGTGAACTTTGACGGTCCGGAAACGTTGATCAATCAGTTTGCGGACGTGCTGATTACCGAGGCATTGCGGAATTCATTGCGGGGGCGCCTCGCGATTCGCGATTCTCGTCCCGCGCCAGCGTCAGAAATGTCAACTCAGTTTTCATGAGCGGCGGCTGCGAGCAAGCGCCGCCAGGCCTTCCCTGGCTGTCGACGCCAGCTCAGGCGTCGCGCCCCCTGCAATGCAAAGCGCGATACACGGTGCGCGAGGCGCTTTCGAGCCTGCCGAGCGTGAACCGCGAGCCGCAAGTCGCACATTCGCATTCATGAGCGCCATCGCTACTCGCGACCTCGCCTTTGAACCCGTCGACAACGCGCGGCTCGCAAACTTCGTGGGACCGATGGACGAGAACCTGCGGCACGTCGAGCAGCGCCTCAATGTGCAGGTGCGTCGCCGCGGCGGCTGGGTGGAAGTGTCCGGGCCGCCGGAAGCGACCGTCGCGGCCGAGCACGTGCTGCGGCGTTTGTTCGAGCTCTCCGCCGCCGAAGCCTTGACTCCAGATCGGGTGCACCTCGCACTGCAGGAAGCCGGTATGGAGACTGCGCCACCCGTTGTCGTCGCCCGATCGGCCGATGAAGTCACGATCCACACGCAGCGCGGCGGCGTGCGCGGCCGCGGTCCGAATCAGCGGCAGTACCTGCACAACATCCGCACATGCGATCTGACGTTCGGCATTGGTCCTGCGGGCACGGGCAAAACGTACCTCGCCGTGGCCTGCGCCGTCGAAGCGCTGCAGACCGATCGCGTGCGTCGCATCGTGCTGGTTCGACCTGCGGTGGAAGCGGGCGAGCGGTTGGGCTTTCTGCCCGGCGACATCGGCCAGAAAGTGGATCCGTATCTGCGGCCGATGTACGACGCGCTGTACGACATGATGGGTTTCGATCGCGTCGCGCGCGCCATCGAACGGCAGATCATCGAAATCGCGCCGCTCGCGTTCATGCGCGGCCGCTCGCTCAACGATGCGTTCATCATTCTCGATGAGGCGCAGAACACTTCAATCGAGCAGATGAAGATGTTTCTGACGCGCATGGGCTTCGGCTCCAAGGCCGTCGTCACGGGCGACATCACTCAGACGGATCTGCCGAAGCAGCAGCTCTCGGGTCTGCGCCACGTCATGAACGTGCTGCCCGGCGTCGAAGGCGTGGCGTTCACCCAGTTCACATCGCGCGACGTCGTGCGGCATCCGCTCGTGCAGCGAATCGTGCAGGCGTATGAGCGGAAGCAAGCCCGTGAAGCGGGCGAAACGGATGGACGCGCCGAGCCCACCGCGGATGATCGATCGTAGTCTGTAGTCCGCACCAGAAAGAAAATGCCACAGCGCAGACGCGGCCGTGCGAAGAACTTGAACGTGACCGTACAGATTGCAGCACCTCGCGCCGGCGTACCGCACGCCACATCGTTGGCAAACTGGGCGGCCGCCGCGTTTGGTTCTGGCTACGGTTTACGGACTGCGGAGCATCGGCCCTCCCTCACCATCCGCATCGTCGGCGCAGGCGAAAGTCGCAAGCTCAATCGCACCTGGCGCGGCAAGGACAAACCTACCAACGTGCTCTCATTTCCTTCCGCACCCTTGCCCCGTGCCGCATGGAAGACGGCGCGCGGGACGCGCTCTGCTCTGGCCATGGACCACGGACTACGGACCACGGACCATCCGCTCGGCGATCTCGCCATCTGCGCGCCCGTCGTCGCCCGCGAAGCGCGCGAACAGGGCAAGTCGCCGCAATCGCATTGGGCCCACATGGTGATTCACGGCGTCCTGCACCTTCTGGGTTACGATCATGAAAACGATCGCGACGCGGAGGAAATGGAATCCACGGAAGCCAGCATACTGAGGCAACTCGGATATTCAGACCCCTATGCCTGAAGAGTACAGTCCCACCGGCCGCTGGTTGAGGCGCATCACCGACACGTTCAGCAGCGACCCTCGCGATCTGGAGGATCTCAACGAGGTCCTTGCCCACGCGAAGGAGCGCGGCATCATCAATCCTGACGCCTTCGAAATGCTCGAAGGCGTGCTGCAGGTCGTCGAACTGCAGGTGCGCGACATCATGGTGCCGCGCTCGCAGATGACGATCGTGAACCGCGACGACCCGCCGGAGGACATTCTTCCCGCCGTCATCGAATCCGGCCACTCACGTTTTCCGGTGATCGGCGAGGACCGCGATCAGATCGTCGGCATCCTGCTTGCGAAGGACCTGCTGCGCTATTTCACGGAAGGCGGCAAGGATGATTTCGACATCAAGGAGTGCCTGCGCCCGGTCGTGTTCATTCCGGAAAGCAAGCGCCTGAATGTGCTGCTCAAGGAATTTCGTGCAAGCCATCATCACATGGCGATCGTCGTCGATGAGTACGGCGGAGTGTCCGGCCTCGTCACGATCGAAGATGTGCTCGAACAGATCGTCGGCGACATCGGCGATGAGTACGACGTCGATGACGATCTCGACATCCGCAAGGAAGGTGAAAAGCAATTCACCGTGAAGGGACAAACGCGCATCGAGGAGTTCAACGAATACTTCGGGACGGATTTCCCCGACGAAGAGTTCGACACCATTGGCGGTCTCGCGATCAACTTCCTCGGCCGCCTGCCGCGACGCGGCGAGTCGTTCGTACTGAGCGGCCTCGATTTCAAAGTCCTGCGCGCCGACCGCCGCCGCCTCGACATGCTGCGCGTGATCACCCCGCGGGACATCGTGCCGAAGGAAGAGTGAGAGAAGAGTGGCCGCGAAAGACCGCAAAAAAGATCTGAGTGAACCGGCGAAAGGATATCTAGTAGTCGTCGCGTCTTCAGCGGTGCACGCCGGATCCTCTTTCGACTTATCTGCATTCCTTTATGCGGTCTTTCGCGGCTCTTCATCTCCTCTGACGTGAAACAGTTCTTCCGTACCAAAACAGCCCTCTGGCTGGCGCTGCCGATCGGCGCTGCTCTCTCGCTCGCGTTCGCGCCGTTTGACTGGTGGCCGCTTGCTGTTCTGTGCCCCGCGTTTCTGTTTCTCGCGTGGAACGACGCCGCGCCGCGACGTGCGGCGAAGGTCGGATTTCTGTTCACCGCCGGGACGTATCTCGCCGGGACTTACTGGCTGTATCACAGCATTTACGAAATCGGTCACGCGCCGATCTGGCTGACGCTCATCGCCATGCTGGGCCTGGTTGCGATCATGGGCGCGTACACGGCGCTGGTCGGTTACGCAGTTACGCGCTGGATTCATGTCGCCGGGGCGATCCGATGGCTACTGGTGCTGCCCGCGGCGATTGTCATTCTCGAATGGTTCCGTGGCTGGTTTCTGAGCGGATTTCCGTGGCTCGCGCTCGGCTATACCCAGATTGACACGCCGCTCGCCGGTCTCGCGCCGCTGGGCGGCGTCTACAGCGTCAGTTTCGCGGTAACGATCTGCGCGGGCGCCGTCGTGACGCTCGTGCTCGGCAGCCTGCGCGCTCGCGTGGCCGCGATCTGCGCTATTGCGGCGATCTGGGTGACCGGATTCATTTTTCACGGCCATGAATGGACAGAGCCGGTGCGCAGCCCCGTCACGGTCGCCATCGTGCAAGGCGCCGTGCCGCAGGACATGAAATGGGATAAACAGCAGTTCGAAGCCACTCTGGAACTCTATCGCAACCTGACGACGCCGCACCTCGGCGCGCAGATCATCGTCTGGCCCGAATCCGCGCTCGCGGCGCCCGAGTACCTGCTCGGCGATTTCCTCGGGCGGCAATGGGTCGAAGCGCGCCAGCGCGGTTCGACGCTGGTCCTGGGCCAGCTTCGACATGTCTCCGACCGGGATGTGTATCACAACGCGATTCTTGCGATGGGAGATGAAGCACAGTGGTATGCGAAGCGCCGTCTGGTGCCGCTCAGCGAGTTCTTTCCCGTGCCAGAGTTCATGCGCGACTGGCTGCGAGGCATGGACCTGCCGTACAGCGGCTTCGAAGCGGGTGCGCGCTTGCAGCCCGCGCTTGACGCCGGCAGCGAGAAACTCGGTGTGACAATCTGCTATGAAGACGCGTACGCCTCCGAGCAACTGGATGTGCTGAAAGAAGCGACGCTCCTCGTCAACGTCACGAACGATGCGTGGTTCGGCGATTCAACCGCCGCGCATCAGCACCTGCAGATCAGCCGCATGCGCGCGCTTGAAGCAGGCCGTCCGCTGCTGCGGGCAGCGAACGACGGCGTCTCCGCAATCATCGGCGCCGGGGGCGAAGTGAAAGAAGCCTTGCCTAGATTTCAACCCGGTGTGCTGACAGGCGTCGTGCAGCCGCGTAGCGGACTGACGCCTTATGCGCGAGTGGGCAACACGCCCATCGTCAGTCTGTGCAGTCTTCTTCTATTGGCAGGGTTGTGGTCCGCAGCAGCGCAGCGGCTGCTGCAGTTGCGCACCAAGCGTGAAGCGCCGGTCGCCTCGCGCTCCGGCGCTTCATGAACTCGCGTGCATCAGCTCCGCGTCTTTCTGCATCGCTCGTTGCAGCGCCGGGCGTTCTCCCAGTCGCTGCACGTAAGCAGTGAATTCCGGCCGTTCCGGGATCGCCTTCATCATCATTCCCCAGCGCAGCCCTGAGCCGATGATGACGTCGGCCGCGGTGAAGTGCTCGCCGAAAAGATACGGTCCCGGTTGCAGTGCATTCGTCAGCACGTTCAACACCGATTCCTGATCCCCCCAGCCCGCCTGGCCGCGCGGCGCGGGTTCGCGCTTGAGCATGACGTCGATCATCGAAGGCTCGACGCAGCTTGGCCCGAAGAACAGCCACTTGAGATACGGACCGCGGCGCGGATCGCCGATCGGTGCATCCAGCTTCGCCTGCGGAAACGTATCTGCGAGGTAGCAGCAGATCGCGGCGGCCTCCGTGATGACCGCGCCGTCGTGATCGAGCGCGGGCACTTTACCCATCGGATTCACTTTGAGGTATTCGGGTTGACGGTTCGCGCCGGTCCTGAAATCAATCAGCTTGATATCGTAGGGCTCGCCGACTTCCTCGAGCATCCAGCGCACGATGGCGCCGCGTGAGGGGACCGCATGGTAGAGCGTCAGACTCATCGCGAATCCTCCTGGAGCCTACCGCAATCGACGGGCTCACAGGCTACAGCATGGCGCGGAGAACTGTAGGCAGTGCGACGATCTGTGAATCGCCTGATCGCTGTGTATACCGGGCTCGGGTTTCACGCGCGTATCCTACATCTGCTTCTCGAAGCGCACTGCATCGGCGATCGTATAGCCAGGGTCAGTGCAACGAAGCAAGACATGATTGCCCGTTCCCGCCGTCATGGGATAAATCCCAATTTCCACCCACTGCCCTCCGTTGATCTGCTGATTCACGGTCTTCGACGTGTCCAGACCCCCGTCATACCGGATTTCGATCGGCGCCGTATCCGGCCGGTTCGCGTTCGAGGTCCAGCGCATATACACCTTGTAGCTCCCCGCAACCGGAATGTCGGGGGTCCACTTCGCGCGCTTGCTCGAGCCGTCCGCGCCTGACGTGCCGTCGGACAGGTAGTCGCTCCCCCAATAGCCCGGAAAAGTCGTGTTGCTGTTCCAGCCGCTGCCTGTCTTCGTGAATCCCGCATCCGCGTTGTCGACAATGACCTCGGGATTTGCGATCTCGATACGGTCGACGCCCGGTGTGACCGACGTCGAGTCGTTGAAGAAGCGCAATGAGTTGTCGCCGCCGCCGAGGGCTACGCTGATCGTCTTGATCGCCAACACGTCGGGGCCGCCGGACGCGGCGAACTGCAGCGTCGTCGCCGCACCTCCATTGACGCTCAGATCGAGCTCCCGATTCGTGCTGGTGGTGTAGTGAACGTCGACCCGGTACGCGCCCGCGCCGTCCACGCGCACTTTCTGGATGGTGAGATCGCTCCCGGGGCCAATGTCGATCACCTTGCCGCCCCAGGACATGTTCGAGTTTCGTACGCGGCGCGTGCTCCCAGTGAGCGCATTCGCCCACGACTCGGCCTCGAAGCTGTTCGGCCACTGCGAGCTCGAGTACAGGTTCTTCATCGCGGGAATAATGTTGGCTTGCCACTCCCGCAGGTCGGTCTGCAATTGTGCGAGCGTGCGCGAGCCGATGCGCAGGTCGGTCATAAAACCGTCGAACTGATCGAAAGCCCAGTCTTCGATCGCGAAGGTGTACTTCTGGACGCCGCCTGCGCCGTAATACCCGCCCGAGCCGGCGAGCGCCACGGTGTCGATACTGTGATCCGCGTTGCGGCCCCCGCTGTAACCGTCGGCGTCGTCGTTGGTGTAGGAGTACACGAGATGACGCTTGGCGTCGATCGTCGCGTACATGTCGGCGATCTCCGTCGGAAGGGCGTTCGCGTACGGAAACACCGGTACGAACAGGCTCACCGTCGGTTCGCCCAGGCCGATCCAGGCGGCGGCTAGCTTGCCATCGTAAGGATCGCCGGCCTTCGAGCCGACGAACACACTGCCGAACGTCGAAGCGAAGCGGTTGAGGTGATAGCCGGTGGGCTTCTCGCCCGCCGCGTAGGGCAAATCGCCGATATTCTTCGAGAGCGTTTCGATGTCGAAGAGCTGGCCGATGCCGTTCGATCCAACGTACTTGTGAATGAAGTAGCGGTAGTCCTTCAGATGCGGGTCGTCCATGCGCAGTCCCGTGCGCGCATAGCGCATCACGGCGCTGGTCGAGTCCTCCCAGTCGTGCACGCCGTCGGGCGTCGTCCCGGAGTTCGCGACGTGGTCGTTGCCGGTGACCGGATCGATCTCGACGGTCGTGATCTGATTGTCCACAAAGTACGGAAAGCCGTTGGCCTTGCTCCAGACGACTTTCGAGAAATTGTTGCGCCAATCGAAGCCGCTGTAGGCGCCGTCGCTGGGATTGAGCGCGTCCTTGTCGTCGGCGTGGCTGGCTGAGTAGTTGCCGTTGGCGTCCTGTGCGTACGTGGACGTGATGTTGTCTCGCGTGAAGCTGTCGCCGTCGATTTCGAAGACAGCCGAATTGCCCCAGCGGTCGGCGACGCTGATCATCGTCGAAGTGTTGCGTGCGAAGCTACCGCTGAAACCGCCGCCGTCGTTCGTGTCGCGCAGAAATTGCTCGACTTCATCGACATGCTCGCACCGGGACAGCACGATATGGTTGAGATAGCCGCCGGACATACCGTTCGTCAGATCCTGAGATACAGGATAGCCATGAGTTTGCGCGAACTGCGAAGTGAGCGTGTGGCCCGCCACTTGCGTGAGCAGCAGACCACGATCGTTGGCGCCGGCCCACGGTACGGCCGTTCCGGCGACCGGATCGACGCCCGAAGAACCTTGCGCCGTGACGCCGAGATAATTGAAACGGGAGGTGTAGCGATCGCCGGAACCGAAGGACGAGGCGTCTGCGACGTAGTTGTATGCATGCACCTTCCATCCGTCCGGCGTGCTCCAGTGATCGCGGTTCTTCCACATGATCGCGCGTCCATCCACCGTCGCATTGCCGGTCGCCACGGCCATGGAGGAGGCGAGGAGCGGAGCGCCGTGGAGCGAGATGGCGATACCGAGCGCAAGTGCGCGACAGCATCGGATGAAACTCAACACAGGAATCGAGCGCCGGACGAGCATGCTGTTCCCCTTCGCGTGTGAATGCGCCGGTTGTTGCGGCTGGCATCAGACGTTCGAGCCGGCCGAACGTGCCAGCTGCTCAGTCCGCAGGCGTCGGATGGGGAAGAGAGCCGTTCCTCTCGTGAACGACGAGTTGGCCTGCCTCGTTGCGTTCCAGCGAGACGGGGAGAATGGAAGGCAGGCTGGCGACGAAGGAATCGATCTGGTCGACGCGAAACGCAGCCGTGACTCGCAGTGCGTCGACTCCGGATGAGCCGAGCTCGATGCTCCTGCCGTATCGATTCAGATCGGCCACGATCTCACGCAGGTCTGCGTTCTCGTAAGCGAGCCGTCCGGTTCGCCAGGCGCCGATCTGCGCTTCGGCGACGGACTCCACGGCGCCCAGCGTGCCGTCCGCCGCCACGAGGACCTGTCGCCTTGCGGTCAGCCTGGCCATCGGCTCGTCTGCCCCGAGCTCGCGCGCCTCGACGCCGACCACCCCTTCGGCTACGACGATACGCACGTGCTCAGGCCCGCTGTGCACGTCGAACGCAGTACCGATGACGCGCACCACTGCATTCCGAGCCGTGACTACGAAAGGCTTCTGCGGATCTTTTGCGACCGCGAAGAACGCCTGGCCGTCGACGAGGCGCACGCGCCGCTCGGTCGCTGCGATCTCCACGATTGCGCGCGACTGCGCGCCGAGCGTGACCGTGCTGCCGTCGGGCAATGCGATCGTGCGAATTTCCGCGACACTGGTTGTATGCTCCCGGGGCACGCTTGCATCGATCGACGAGCGCGTCGTCTCTGCGGGAGAGTCCAGCCTCGTCCAGGTCGCGAATACCGCGACGCCCGCGATCGTGGCTGCTGCGAGACCCCATCGCTGGAGCGTATGCGCGCGTCCGTGTCCACGGTGTTCGTCGACCATGGTCGGCACGGGCTCCAGATCGGCAAGCTCATGCAGCCCGCCGATGTCGTTCCAGAGCGCCTGCAACTTCTCAAACGCCGCACGATGTTGCGAGCTCTGCGCTAGCCACGCGCGCAGGCGCTCGTGATCCGCCTCGCTCGCATCATCGGAATTGACGAGAGCGAGCCAGCGGCGGCATTCGCGCCGGATTCGTGTTTCGACCAGGTCGATATGCATTCTTTCGTACCGCATCTGGCGCTGGCTTCAGTCCACCGCGTCTACCGCGGCCTCGATCGCCGCCATTGCGCGCTCGATCTGACGTTTCACATCCGACTTCGAGGAACCGACGCGTTGCGCAATTTCGCTGTACGACAATCCATGCAAGCGGTTGAGGATCAGCGGCTGTCGTTGCTGTCGCGGCAGGCCGCGGATAGCCGCAGCGAGCGTCTGAGCGCGCTCGCGTGCGATGACGATCCGCTCGGGAGAGATCTCGTCGACGCACCCGTCTTCCGACGCCTGCACTGTGCGGGTCGCATGACTGCGCGTCAGTTTGTAGTGTCGATTGAAGTCGAGGACGATGTTGCGGGCGGTGGCGTAGAGAAAGGCGCGCGGGTTCGCCACTACATGCGGATCGTCCAGCGCCATGAACTTCGTGAACGCCGTCTGCGCCACGTCTTCAGGATCCGGCGGTCCCACGCCGAACGTTGCGTTCACGTAACGGCAGAGCTCGCTCCAGTGCCGCCGATAGAGCTCCTGCACGCGAGCGTTGACGCAGGCGGGCGCGCCATGGTCGCCGGCGGCGTCGAAAGTCCCGTAAAAAGAGCCTCCAGCCAAGTGTCGGATCCTCAGAATTCCTGAAGGCGCGAATCTGGAACGACAAAGCGTCGCGAGAAAGTAATGGTGCGACCGTTTCGCGTCAAGATGCGGCGTCGCGCCCGCAGCGTGTCTGGCACGTTCCAGACTCTCGAACGTCTTACGGCAGATCACAACGAGGGGAGGAAGCGACGCGTGCGCCAGAGGCGCGGCGCGCTCGCGATAACAATGCATTTGAAATCCGTGCTTACGACCAATCGCTGGAACTCGAACAGCAGCGCGAATTCAGTTCACAGACGGCTGATGGGCTGGCGCCGCGCAGCCGCGATCGCGATGCTCATCGGACCGGTGCTGTCGCACGCAGATGAAGCGCCGCGCCAGTTCGACATTCGTTCCCAGTCGCTTTCGCGGGCGCTCATTCTTTTCTCGCAGCAGTCCGATCTTCCGGTCGCAGCGCCCGCGGATCTGGTCGCGGGCAGGCAGGCGCCGGATGTCGTCGGCATGATGGAGCCCGCGGCGGCGATTCGACTGCTGCTGCGGGGCTCCGGATTGCAGGTCACGAAGGCGGAAGACGGCTCACTGCGCATCACTCGCGAGGGAGCCTCGGACGTGAGCTCGACACCCGTTTCCGGCGCGAATCGTTCCGCTGATGAGCCCATTGAGATCACCGAGGTCATCGTCACAGGCTCGCACATCCGCGGTCCGAATATCGCGGGCGTGCTGCCCGTTTTCGTTCGCACCAGAGAGGACCTCGCGAGCATCGGCGCGGCGACGACCGATCAGCTGATTGCTTCGCTGCCGCAAGCCGGCGGTCAGGCGTTCAACAGCGAACAGCAGGGACCCAATCAGGCGCGCGGCGACGTCGCCTCGGTCAACTTCCGCGGGCTGGGCTCGGGCAACACGCTCGTTCTGCTCAATGGCCGTCGCATGGTGTTGCATCCGACGACGCAGCAGGAAGACGCCGTGCCGGTGCAGATCGTCAACGTCAACTCGATTCCCGTTGCAGCGATCGATCGGCTGGAAGTGCTGCGCGACGGCGCGGGCGCCATCTATGGCGCCGACGCAACGGCCGGCGTGCTCAATCATGTGATTGATCTCGACTACGAGGGTCTGGAATTCGGTTTACGCCACGGCTTTTCAGAAGGCACGGAGCTCGATGAGACGGCTTTCGATGTGAAATCCGGTTGGAGCTTCAACGAAGGCGCCACCCATGCGTCACTGTTCGGCTCGGCGCTGCTGCGCTCGCAGATGCTCGCGACGGATCGGACGTATTCGGCCAGCAATAACCGCAGCGCGCTCGTGTCGCCGCAATATGCTTCCAGCTTCAATGACACTTCGGCTATCGCGCCCTGGCTGCGAGGACGGGTCGCGACCGGTGTAACCAATTTCGGTCCGACGTTCACGCAATTCCACCTTCAACCCTGCTCGTTCACGGGCTCCGACGCCGCCATCCCGCGCGCAAGCGGCGTCTGCGTCGATGGTGGGTCCGCGACGCTCGATGCGGCCCTGCGCGCAGACGAAGCGCCGCTCACGGCCATGACGCCGGAATCCGATCGCTACAGCGTGATGGGCGCGCTGACCCATCGCTTCGATTCGGGCGTGGAGTTGTTCAGCGAGCTCATGTACTACGACGCGCATTCCGCCGCCGTGCGCGGCGGCTCGACCGATCTCACGTCGGCTCCGCTCACGATTGCCGCGCACAATCCTTTCAATCCCTTCGGCTCCGGTCCAGGGCGTCTTCTCGGCTATACCGGCCCCGCGCAGGGCGTGAACGTCGTCGGACTGCGCGTATTCGACGCCGGTCATCGCCGCATCGAGGTGGACTCGAACGTCTATCGCGGTCTCGCGGGCCTGCGCGGCGAGCTGGGGTCGTGGCAGTGGGAGACCGCGGCGCTTTACTCCGGCGCCAACGTCGAGGATGTGGAAAAGAACCGCGTCAGCAACACGGCGTTGCAGGCCGCGTTGAACAGCGCCGATCCCGCCACCGCGTACAACCCGTTCAACGGCGGCGACCTGTCCGCTCCTTCCGTGGGAGACGCAACCTACAACCCGGCAAGCGTCACGGACCCGCTGCGGATCGACGTGACGCGCGACAGCACGTCTACGCTTGCTCTCGCGGACTTCGCACTATCGAACTCCGCCGCGTTCGGTTTTCTGGGCGCCGACGTCGGTGCGGCTGTCGGCGTCGAATGGCGCCGCGAAACATATGAGGATGATCGCGACCCGCGCGTCGATGGCACGATCAACTTCCTGGCGGCCAATGGTGAGCTGACCAGCGACGTGATGAACACGAGTCCGACGCCGGACAGCGAAGGATCGCGCAATGTGACCTCCGCCTATATGGAGCTGCAGGTTCCGCTCATCACCGAAGAACGCGGCATTCCTCTCGTCCGCCGCATCGACACGCAGCTCGCCGCGCGTTACGAGCGTTTCTCGGACATCGACGAAGATGTCTTGAAGCCGAAGCTGTCGATGGGCTGGGAGGTCACGCGCTGGCTGCAGTTGCGCGGCACGTACGCGGAGGGCTTCCGCGCGCCCAATCTGGAGCAGGTGAACGCGACCGAGATTCGCCGCGTGGAGGAGAACCTGGTCGACCTGTATCAATGCGCCCTCGCCCAGGGCGTTGCGACGATCGCGGCGATCAACCAGAGCGCCTGCGGCAGCGCGGTTCGCTACAACGTCGAGGACGTGCGGCGCGGCGGCCGCGATCTCGACCCGGAGGACAGCGAAACGACGAGCTTCGGCGTAGTCCTGCAGCCGCTCACGAATCTGACGCTCACAGCGGACTGGTGGCGCGTGGAACAGAGCGGACTCGTCGGCGTGTTCACGGCGATCGACCACCTCAATCTGGATGCGGTGCGCCGCCTCGAGCTCGGCAGCTCCAATCCGGACCTCGAGCGCAACGCTGCGGGCGCGCCGATCCGCATCTTCAATGAGTTTCTCAATCTCGATACGCGCACGGTGCGCGGCGTCGACGTGAGCTTGATCTACGATTTGCCGGGCGCTGCATGGGGCGATTATCGCGTCGTGCTCGACGTCTCGAGGCTCGCTGAATTCGAGCAGACGCCGTCGCTGCAAAGCGCGGAGCTGCTCGCCGCCGGTCTGCCCGCGAGCGCGGGCGGCTCGCTGCTCGAGCAGAACGATAACCCGCGCACGCGGGCGTCGGCCAGTGTGTCCTGGCGGCGTGAGCGGGTCGGCGTGAGCCTGTTTGCGCGCTACGTCGGCGAAGTCGAAGACACCTCGGCGCTTAATTTTCCCGTGGACGACTGGCTCATCGTGAGCGGCTCGGCGAGCTACTCGTTCGTAGGCGGCCTGCTCGATGCGACGACAGTGCGACTCGGCGTCAATAATTTTCTCGACGAGGATCCGCCGCTTGCCGACGAGCCCTTTGGTTACTTACCGAGCCTGCACGACAACCGCGGACGCTACTTTTTCATTCAGATCAACAAGTCCCTTGACTGAAGCCGTGGCGCCCGCGCCCTCTCGCAGCCGGCGCCGCGTTCCGCGGCGCCGGCTCGTCGGCCTCGCCTGCGCCGTCTGGACCGCCGGTGCGGTTGCGCAGTCTTCATCGTCATCGCCGTCCGCTCCCGCGGTCGACGCGAGCAGCTACAACCTTCACTACGACAGCATCCAGCACCCGGTCATCGCGCGCAAAGGGATGGTCGTGAGTCAGAGCGACATCGCATCGCGCATCGGCGCTGACGTCCTGCGCGACGGCGGCAACGCTGTGGATGCAGCAGTCGCTGTCGGCTTTGCGCTAGCCGTCACCCTGCCGCGA
Organism: Steroidobacter sp.; assembly: GCA_050738395.1. GTDB lineage: Bacteria > Pseudomonadota > Gammaproteobacteria > Steroidobacterales > Steroidobacteraceae > Steroidobacter. The sequence continues at coordinate 5,394 of JBOHZJ010000236.1, read as the reverse complement.
GCCGGAAACCTGGGCGGCAGCGGCTTCATGTTGATTCATCTGGCGCGGGAGAACCGAACGGTTGCGCTCGAGTACTACTCGCAGGCGCCCGCCGGCATTCGCGCGCACATGCTGCTCGATGCAAATGGCGCGGTCGATGAGAGCAAGCGCTACAGTCATCTTGGCGCGGGCGTGCCCGGCACTGTCGCCGGGCTGTATCACGCCCACCAGCGTTACGGAAAGCGGGCCTGGAAGCGCCTTCTGCAACCAGCGATCGAGCTCGCCGCTCGGGGCGTCATGGTGACCGACGACTTTGCGCATGCGCTCAACGCGCGCAAGGATCGCCTCGCGCGCAATTCCGCCGCCGCTTCGACATTCTTCAAGCGCGATCTGCGTTCGTACGCACCCACGGAGAAGCTGGTGCAAAGCGATCTGGCCTGGTCCCTGCGGCAGATTGCACGCCACGGCGCCGACGCCTTCTACAAGGGGGCGATCGCCGGGAAGATTGTCGCCGACATGCAGGCGCAGGGCGGCGTCATGACGCGAGAGGATCTTGCGGCGTACGCAGTGAAGGAGCAGGAACCGCTCTGGGAAGACTATCGGGGCCATCGCATCGCTCTGATGCCGCCGCCCGCGTCGGGAGCGTTGCTCGCGCAACTGCTGAATGTGATCGAGCAGTTTCCGTTGAGCGAGCTGGGGCCGAACAGCGTCGACAGCATTCATCTCATGGCGGAAGCGACCAAGCTCGTCCTGATCGATCGCAGCGCGTACTTCGGCGGCTATCCGGACTACCGCGTGCCGGCCCGAGGTTTCACGAGCGACGCCTATGCCCAATCGCTGGCGGCTCAGATTTCCAGCGCGAGGTCCCGCGCGCCTTCGGCCCTGCGTCCTGGGGATCCATACGCTTATGAAAGCCGCGACACGACGCACTACTCGATCATGGATTCCAATGGCAACGTGGTCAGTAACACGTATACGCTCGGCGCTTCCTTCGGAGCGCATGTGGTCGTCGCGGGGGCGGGGTTCTTGCTCAACGATCACATCGGCAACTTCGCGCTGCGCGCCGGCGCCGCCGGCGGCGGCGAGATGGAAACGAGCATCGCCAACGCGCTCGCGCCGGGCAAGCGCGCGATCTCGACGATCACGCCCGTCATCGTCTTCAGAAACGATCGCCCCTACATCGTGAGCGGGTCTCCGGACGGCGTGCGCATCATCACATCGGTGGCCCAGCTGCTCGTCAACGTGATCGACCATGGCCTGAACATCGCCGAGGCGACGGCTCGCCCCCGTGTGTTCCAGAGCCTGATTCCGGGCGAGCTGGAGCTCGAGCCTGGTCATCCCGTCGACATCGCAAGACTGCTGGAACAGCGCGGCCATCGCGTGCGCTTCGTCCGCAACATGGGCAGCACGCAATCGGTCCTCTACGAGAACGGACTCTACTTCGGCGCCGCGGACACGCGCCGGCCGGACGCCGCTGCAGCCGGAGTCGACTGACTGCAGGGCGCCTCCCGGTTGTGGATCCACCCAAGCGGAAGAGCAGCGATCTGAACTAGTATCGCGGCTCGCACGACGCAGCCCGCATACCAACGATCTGACGGGGGCCGACGTTTGTTTGAATTCGACCTGATTCATACGCTCGCGTTTGGCGGTGTGGCGCTGCTGGCCGGCTACGGACTGTGCCGGTACGCGCCCATTCTCGGCCGCTATAACATCCCGGCGCCCGTCATCGGCGGATTGCTCGTGGCGGTCGCAGTCCTCATCGCGCGCGGTCAGGGCGTTACGCTCTTCAAGTTCGACACGACGCTGCAAACGCCGTTGATGATCGCGTTCTTCACGACGATCGGATTCGCCGCGAGTCTGTCCTTGCTGCGCGTGGGCGGGCCGCAGGTATTGCGATTCTTTCTGCTAGCAACCGTGTTCGCTGTTTTGCAGAACGTCATCGGCATTCTGGTTGCGCTGCCGTTTGGCCTCGATCCGCTGTTCGGCGTCCTGGCGGGCTCGGTTACGCTGACCGGCGGGCCCGCGACGGGCCTGGCGTTTGCGCCCTTGTTTGAAGCGGCGGGCGTGACGGGCGCAGCTTCCATTGCAGTGGCTGTCGCCATGGGAGGCATCGTGCTTGGCGGCGTGATCGGCGGACCGGTGAGCACTTACATCATCGAGAAGCATCGTTTGCGAGCCGACCCCAAAGCGGCGCAGAGCACACGTATTATCACGGCCGATACGAACGCAAATAGCGCAGCAGTGGATCCGGCGCTTCAGGACGAAGACGCAAGCGTCCTGCCGATTCTGAAAAATCTGGTGATGATCCTCGTCGCCATGTGGGCGGGTTCGTGGCTGAGCCAGGGCTTTACCGCGCTCGGCCTGACGCTGCCGGCGTACATTGGCGCCATGCTCGTGGCGGCCCTGATTCGCAACATCGACGACGTGACCGGTTGGTTCGGGTTGTCGCAACGTTTCATCAATCAGTTTGGTGCGGTCGCGCTCGCGCTGTTCCTCGTCCTCGCGCTGATGACCCTGAAACTCTGGGAGCTCGCCAATCTCGCCTGGCCACTCATCACGATCCTCATCGTGCAAATGATCGCCGTTGTGCTCATCGCGGTCTGGCCGACGTTTGCACTGATGGGGCGGAACTACGAGGCGGCGGTCATGAGTGGAGGTTTCATCGGCTTCATGCTGGGCACCACCGCCAACGCGATGGCTGTGATGCGAACCCTGGTCGAGCGCTATGGTCCGGCGCCGCGCGCCTTCCTGGTCGCCCCCATGGTGGGTGCGTTCTTCATTGATTTCACCAACGCCATTATCGTTACGGTATTTCTCAACATTTTCGCGTGACGCTCTGTCGCGACCCGCTGGCTTATGGCAACTGGCCAATTGGCTAACTGGTCCATTGGCCAGAAGGGACGTTCTACTCTGGCCAGCGAGCCAGTAGGCCAGTTAGCCATCGGCGACCAGCGGTTTGGTCGCGCGCGATGCAGCGCTTATCATCGCGCGCTTCCTGCATAAGAACACGGATCGCGAGTGGAAAACCTCCTTCAAGTCATCCTCCTCGGCATCATCGAGGGCGTCACGGAATTCCTTCCCATCTCGAGCACTGGACACCTGCTGATCGCGCAGCACTGGCTCGGTCGACGCTCGGATCTGTTCACGATCGCAATCCAGGCGGGCGCGATCTGCGCCGTCGTCGTGATCTACTGGCGACACCTGTGGGACATGACCGTCAACTTCTCCGAACCCAGGAATCGGGACTACGTTTATAAGCTCGCTACGGCGTTCATGATCACCGTTGTCGGCGGGTTTGCAGCGAAACTGATGGGGTTCGAACTGCCCGAGACTATCGCCCCGGTTGCGTGGGCGCTGATCGTCGGCGGCATCGCGATCTTCGCGGTCGAAGCGTACGCCGCGCGCAAACCGGCGAGTGAGACGCTGACGTGGAATGTCGCATTCTGGGTCGGCATGAGTCAGATTCTCGCCGCGGTGCTGCCGGGCACATCGCGATCCGCGGCGACGATTTTCGCCGCCATGCTCGCGGGAATGACGTCCCGACCCAAGGCCGCGGAGTTCGCATTCCTGGTGGGCATTCCGACGATGTTCGCCGCGACGGCGTACGAAGTGCTGGATCTGTATCGATCGGGCGGCATCGCCGATGAGGATTGGGGTGAGCTTGCGGTCGGTTTCCTCGTCAGCGCGGTGGTCGCGTTTATCGCCGTGAAGTGGCTGCTGCAGTACATCCAGACGCATCGCTTCACGCCGTTCGCCTGGTATCGAATTGCGTTTGGCCTTGTCTTGCTGGCGGCAGCCTGAAGTTGCTTGATCGTCGAGTCGAATAACCACAGGAACAAACTCCATGGCTCAAGCCGATACACGTCTCGCCAATCGCATTCTGATCGGGCTCGTCATCGGTGCGGTCGCCGGAGTCATCGTGCTCATGGTCGGCGCGTTCGCGCCCGGCGTCGTCGATGCATCTCGACGGTTGTCGATCGCTATCTTCGATCCGCTGGGGCAGGTATTCCTGCGCCTGCTGTTTTTCGTGGTGATTCCGCTCATTTTTGCATCGCTCGCCGCGGGCATCGTGCAGCTCGGGCGTTTGAGCGATCTCGGGCCGCTCGCTGCGCGCACCTTCACGCTGTTCGCACTGAACATGGCGATCGGCGTCGCACTCGGTCTGTTGATGATGAACGTGCTCAATCCCGGCGGACGCCTGGATGAGGCGACGCAAACGCAACTCGTGGAAGAGTACGGCGGCGCCGCCGAAGGCTACGTCGCGCAGCAGGCCAAGGCGCCCGAGGTCACGCTGGGTACGCTGGTGGACATGTTCATGCCGCGCAATCTGTTTGGCGCGTTCGTGGGCAACAACCGCAATGCGCTGGGTGAGGTGCTGCCGCTGATTCTGTTTGCGATTCTGGTAGGCGCCGCAGGCGCTCAGATGCGGGCGGAGAAGCGCGACAAATTGCGGGAGGCGCTCGAAACATTGACCGAACTGATGACCGGCATTGTGCATTTCGCCTTGCGGCTGGCGCCTTACGCCGTGCCCGCGATGATCTTCAGCGTCGTTGTGAAGATCGGCTTCGACATTCTGGTTGCGCTCGGCCTGTTCGTGATCGGATGCGTGGCGGTGATGATCCTGCATCTGTTCGGCACGATGTCGATCTGGTTGAAAGTCGGGGCGCGACGCAATCCGCGCGAGTTCTTTCGCAAGATTGGACCCGTGCTCGTCACAGCGTTCTCGACGAGCTCGAGCAATGCGACTCTGCCGACGGCGCTGGCGGCAGCGCGCGAGACGCTCGGTATCCGCCACAGCACGGCAGGGTTCGTATTGCCGCTCGGCACGACCATGAATATGAGTGGAACCGCGCTGTATGAAGGCTGCGTCGTATTGTTCGTCGCGCAGGTGTTCGGCGTGGATCTCGGCCTTGGGCAGCAGTTGACCTTGCTGCTGCTGGCCGTGCTGAGCGCCGTCGCGGTGGCCGGCATCCCGGGAGGTTCCTTGCCGCTGATTGCAGGGTTGTTGATCACGTTCGGCATTCCTCCCGAGGGCATCGGGATCGTGCTTGGCGCCGATCGACTCCTCGATATGGCGCGCACGACCGTCAATGTCGGCTCCGACATGGTGACCTGCGCCGTGGTGGATGCGCGGATGCCCCAAACTTCGGAGCCGATCTCGCAGGCAACCGAAACCTCTGAGCTAAGTTCGCAGTCACCCGAAGTGTAGGAATTCTCTCCACAGGCAGCCGTCAGAATCCCTGATTGCGGCGCTGGGAAGGCAGAGGCATAACGATGAGCCCTTCCTGCAGGAGCTCTGCCTCGTGTCTGCTGACGAGCGCGCGTCATCGTCCGAAGATCATTACCGCCGCGAGCGCGCGCCCTGCAGCCGTGAGTTCGGCGCCGAACTCACGCGCATTACGCATGAGATCGAGG
>JBOHZJ010000235.1:0-19498 GCA_050738395.1 Steroidobacter sp. | reverse complement strand
CACCGCTTCTGATGTGGGCGCTGGCGATCGCCGTCGTATGGTTCGGCATCGAACACATGGTGGTGCGCTGGATCACGTATCTGGAACGCATCACGTCGGCTTACGCGGCTGGCCGTCACAGTGTTCGGCCCGAGCGGGTATCGGCGGCCCCTGCGGAAATTCGCAGTCTGGGCGAGACCTTCTCACGTATGGCGGATCTGATATCAGCGCGCGAAACGGAGTTGCGCGATTCGCTCGAGCAAAAGGAAATCCTGGTCCGCGAAATCCATCATCGCGTCAAGAATAACCTGCAATTGGTGATGAGCCTGCTGAACCTGCATGCACGTCGCATTCGCGATCCGCGCGCGGAACTTGCCTTCGCCGAAGCGCGCAGTCGCATCAATGCACTTGCGACATTGCATCGACGGCTCTATGAATCCGAAAACCTGCAGGAAGTCGATCTCAGATGGTTTCTCGAGGATTTGTGCGTCGAGCTGCGGCGCGGCGGTCTCTCGCGCGGGCGCCACGTAGAGCTGATCGTCGATTCACCGAGTGAAATCATCGGGCCCGAGGTGGCTGTGCCGCTGGGCTTGCTGGTCACCGAGGCGATTACCAATGCGTACAAGCACGCGTTCAACGAACGCGACGGCGGGCACATCCGCGTCATCGTGGCGCGCGAGTCGCCCGACACTCTGTCCATCCAGGTCCGCGATGACGGGGTCGGCATCGATCCCGACGCGGTCGCGGCGGACGGCGCCGGCCTGGGCCGCTCGCTGATCGAAGCATTTGTCCGGCAACTGCGGGGCGAACTGCAGGTGCGCTCGGAAGACGGTACGACAGTGGAAGTCAGGTTTCCTGCGCCTGTCTACGAAGCGCACAAACGCAGCGCATAGATGCTGCCTTCCGCAGTCCGGGAAAAATTTCCTTCGTTCTCACTCTGTATTCCCTTGCCCTCGTGGAGATCTTTTCTTCTCGACTGATGTTATATACAGTCAATCCATGTCCACTCCCATCCGACCTGCCGCACGTACTGGCCGCGGGGCCATATCGAATCCGGAAGGCCGGTTCGAGACGACGCGCACTGAAGCGACTGACGATGGCTGGGGTTCGCTCGACGACGAACTCCCCGAGTTTCAAACGATCGTGACGCCCGAGCCCGCGCGCTCGATCATCTCGCGCAACAAATCGCCCGACATTTCCTTCGATCAATCGATCAACCCGTATCGCGGCTGCGAGCACGGCTGCATTTACTGTTACGCGCGCCCCTCGCACGCCTATCTGAACCTCTCGCCCGGGCTCGATTTCGAAACGCGTCTGTTCTACAAACAGGACGCGGCGCGCCTGCTGGAGCAGGAGCTTGCTGCGCCTGGTTATCGGTGCTCGCCGATCACCATTGGTGCGAACACCGATCCCTACCAGCCGATCGAGCGCGAGTACCGTGTGACCCGCAGCATCCTTGAAGTGCTGGCGAAGCATCGACATCCGTTCTCGATCATCACGAAGAGCGCCATGATCGAGCGCGATCTCGACTTGCTCGCGCCGCTTGCGCGCGACAACCTCGTCTACGCGCTGGTCAGCGTCACCACCCTGTCGAACGACATCAAACGAACGCTCGAGCCGAGAACAGCCTCGCCAGCGGCGCGTTTGCGTACGATCCGTAAATTGAGCGAAGCCGGCGTCCCGGTCAGCGTGATGGTCGCGCCCGTCATTCCGGTGCTCACGGATTCAGAACTCGAAAAAATCCTGGAAGCGGCGGCTCAGGCAGGGGCGCAAGCCGCGGGCTACGTGCTGCTGCGCCTTCCTTATGAATTGAAGGACCTGTTCCGGGAATGGCTGGAGACCCATGAGCCGCTGAAGGCGAAGCACGTGATGTCGCGACTGCACGCGATGCGCAACGGCCGGGACAACGATTCCCGCTGGGGGCTCCGGCAACGCGGCGAAGGCGAGTATGCGCAACTGCTCGGGCAGCGATTCAAGGCGGCGTGCGCCCGATACGGTTTGAATCAGGGAGAGCACTTTGAGCATAACCGGACACTCTTTCGTGCGCCGGTTCTCGGGCCGGAGCAATTCTCGTTGATTTGACAGATGCTCGTCGTCAACACGCAATCGATGTGCGCGTTTTCCGGCGTCCACTTGCTGATCCGTGGCGTATACTCAAAATGAAATCGCATCGGATCGCCGCTCTCAGCGGACTTCAGGATGGACCCCTGTTTCTTCCGCACTTCCTGGAGATGCTCAATGTACGCAGCAGCAGGTCGTGGCAATGGCGCCATCGCAGCGTCATTGCGCGTCGCCGGCATGGTCGCCTTCGTTCTGGGCCTGAGCGGCTGCATGACCGCCAAAATCGAAGAATTGCGTGAGGCGCCGACGCAAATCACTTCGAGCGAAGCCATCGTGCTGCTCGCCAAACCCCATCTGGAAGGCACGGGCACGGAAGACAAATTTCTCGATTGTCTGGAGCGCGAACTGGTCGGTGAAGCAGTGTCCGCGGGCGTTGCCGATCGGCAACGCGCCGGCAAAACGTTCGCCGCGCGCAGCAGTTTGCGCAATGGGCCGTTCCAGATTTACGCCGACCATCATTTCGTCGATGCACTCTATCCCTGGCTCGAACCGAGCACGGCTCCGGCGAATGCGCAGGGATTCAGTGCATTTCTCGCGCGCCCCGGCGTCAGCGAGCGGGTCGGTGAGATGGGCGTCCGCTTCATCGTCTGGGTGGACGGCGTGACCCAGAAAACAGACGGCGGCGGCAGCATCGCCTGTGCAGCCGGCCCCGGCGGAGCGGGCTGTCTTGGCCTGGGCTGGTGGGAGAAAACCTCCGATTACGAGGCGACGGTCTGGGATCTGCGCGAAGGCGTCAGCGCGGGCAGCCTCACGACTGACGTGAAAGGCACGTCGGTGATGATCGGCGCCATCGCGCCCATCCCGCTGATCGCGCCGGTACAGAGCACAGCCTGCGATCGTCTCGCCGGTCAGCTCAAGTCATTCCTGCTCGGCTCGGGCGATGAGGAAACAACAGCGATCTCGGCGCCGCAGTAGTGGAATCTCCTTCGTCCGTCAGCGCAGGAATGCGAATCTGACGGGTGATTGAACCTGCGACGTGCGACGTGGATCGAATGGCGGTCAGCAGTCGTTCAGGTGGTGGGTCGCACAGTCTTCGCGGCGACAGCCGCGCGCGACGCCGCCCGAACCGGTGGTCCGAAGGAGATACGATGAATACTCAGCAACCGCTGCAACGCCTGCTCGTCATCGCAGCTCATATCACCAGCATCAGCGCGGTGTCTGCGTTGTTGATGGGCGGCTGCGCGGGGCAGTCCTCGTCTTCCTCGATGCCTTCGCCGAGCTCATCTCCTCCTTCTTCGAGCGGTTCATCGGGCGGTTCGTCCGGCAGCGCTGGCGGCGGAGGCCGCAGTTCGCCCTCGCCAAGCATGCCCGGACCCTCGGGCGGTCGCTCCGGCTCCAGTTCGTCGCTGCCTTCGGGCATGCCGTCGCAGCCGGGTTCATCCTCGAGCGGGGGGCAGTCATCATCGGGCGGTGCGACCGCCATGCCCAGCGGTTCCGGCGGTAGCCAAGGCAGTTCCGGTGGAGGGCAGTCCGGCGCCGGCCAGTCGTCAGGCGGCGCGGCAGGTGGATCTCAAGGTGGATCCCAAGGTGGATCTCAAGGCGGATCTCAAGGCGGATCGCAGGCCGGATCGCAAAGTGGTGGATCGCAAGGCGGCGGTTCATCCGGGCCCAACGCGACGATTGGTGTGCCTATGCCTGGCGGTGGGTTGCCGACGGTCGGCGTTCCATCTCCCGGCACGGGTGGCCCGAGCGGCGGCGGCCTGCCGAGCGACGGCGGTGGTGCGGGTTCACCGGACGCCGGCGGCGGCGCCTCAGGCGGCGGATCTCCGAACGAGAGCATCTTCAGGGGATCCAGCGGCGGTGGCGGAGCTCAAGGTAGTTCCGGCGGCCAGGCTGGCGGCGCAGGAGGCGGAGGCGCGGCCGGTGGTTTACCCAGCGGCGCTGGAGGTGCATCGGGCGGGTTCCCTTCTTCCGGCGGCCAGGCTGGCGGTGGTCAGCCAGGCGGCGGCCAGTCAGGCGCGGGCGGCGGCGGGCCGATGACCAGCGGCGAGCGCACTGCGCAGATCGATCGTGAACTTGATGCGTCCTTGGGCGTTTTCGATGGGCGTATCCGTGATGAACAGGCCGTGATCGCGGGACAACGCGGTGGACGCGGCGGCTCCGGCGGCTGGAGCGGCGACGGCGCGGGCCAGAATGGATCGTCGTCGGAGGCTGGCGGCTCGGGCGAGGGCGAAGGTGAAGGCGGCGCGGCGGGACAGGGACAGGGTCAGGGACAGGGACAGGGACAGGGAGCCGGGGAAGGACAGGGCTCTGGGAGCGGCCAATCCGGACAGGGTCAGGGCAACGGCGGACAGCAGGGCGGTGGCGGCGGCGGCGTCGGCGGCGGTGCGGGCGGCGGCAGTGGACCGAACACGGTTCCGGCGGACATCCCCGACGGCAGCGACGATGACATCGTGGCGCGTCAGTTGCGCGAGGCCGCGATGCAGGAAACGGATCCGGAGTTGCGCGATAAATTGTGGCAGGAGTATCGCAACTACAAGAAGAGCACGGGTTAACACTCATCAGATCATTGGTTGAACGCTTATGAATCGCTCGATCGCCATTCTTCTTCTGACCGCGGCGTCGCTCGGCGTCAGCGGTTGCGTCACACACGAAACACGCCCGTTGGCGCGCGTCAAAGCCATTCAGGCGGCGCAGGAAATTCCAGCGGATCAATTGCTCGACGTCGGCGTGCGTCTGTTCGACGAGAACGTGCCCGAGGATGAGAAGAAGCTGGAGCGCGAGCACATCTTCGCCGAGGTGCGCAAAGCCGAAGCGCGTTACTTCCCGATGCAGATCCGCAATACGCTCGAAGGCACTGGACACTGGGGCCAGGTACGCGTGATGCCGGCGGACGCCGAGGCGCTGGATGTGTATGTGTCCGGCAGGATCCTCGAGTCGAGCGGACAAATGCTGCGTCTCGAGGTCCTCGTCGTCGACGCCACCGGGCGCGAGTGGTTCCGGAAGGAGTACGCACAAATTGCCGACACACGCTCCTACAAGGACACGAGCGGCCGTCCTCGCGATCCGTTTCAGAACCTGTACAGCACCCTGGCGAACGACATGCTCGCCTGGCGCCAGCAACTGGCGTCGAGCGATCTCGAAAACGTCCGCCGCGTTGCCGAGCTGCGCTTTGCTTCGGAGCTGGCGCCCTATGCGTTTCAGACGTACCTGACCGAGGACAGCAAGAGCGGCATGTTCCAGCTGGTGCGCCTGCCGGCCGACAACGATCCGTTGCTGATGCGCATGGACCGGATTCGTGAGCGCGATTATGCGTTGCTCGACACCATCAACGAGCACTATTCCCTGTTCGCGGACACGATGTCCGAGCCGTACACCAATTGGCGTCGCTACAGCTACGCCGAACTCGAAGCCGAAGATGAAGCGCGACGCGCATCGATCACACGCAAGTTGCTGGGCGCCGCTGCGATCGTCGGCGGCCTGGTCGTCGGCAGCGAAACGAACACCTATGCGGGCCAGGCGGCGGCGACCGGCGCAATTTTCGGCGGCGCGTATGCAGTCAAGAGCGGCTTCGACAAGGGCGCGGAAGTAAAAATGCATTCCGATTCACTGAAGCAGCTCGGCGAATCGTTCCAGGCCGAAGTGCAGCCGATGGTGATCGAAGTCGAAGGCCGCACGCTGCAGCTGAAGGGTACGGCTGAAGAGCAGTACCAGGAGTGGCGCCGTCTGCTGAAGGAGCTGTACGAAAACGAAACCGGCCTGCCGGTGCAGGCGCCTGCAGTTGCTGCGGATGCGCCCACGCCGACGGCGAGCGGCGGGTGACCGCACGACTTTTTAAACACTAACATCGCAACCATGCTGGAGAGCGGGCAGGGGCTGTCTGCGAGATTCGTTCTGGTCCGCCGTCTGGGGGCGGGCGGCGGCGGCGAGGTCTGGCTTGCCCATGATCGCGCCAGCGGCGACCGTGAAAGCGGGCGCGCGGTCGCACTCAAGATTCTTGCCGATACGCTGATGCACAACCCGGCAGCGATCGCCGCGCTGGAACGTGAGTGCGCGCAGATCCAGGCGCTCGATCACCCGAATATTCTGCGCGTTGAAGGCGTGCACCGCTCGGCGCAGCACGCGTGGATCTCGATGGAGTACGCCGCCGGCGGCGATCTGACGCGACTGCGCGGGCGCGGGCTGGATCAGGTCCTGCGCGCGACAGCGCCGATCGCTGCGGCGCTTGCGTATGCGCATCGCGCCGGCGTCGTGCATCGTGATGTGAAGCCTGCGAACGTCCTGCTGACGGCGGAGGGCGCGTCGCGGCTCACCGATTTCGGCATGGCGCTTGCGAACGCGCGGTCGCCGGCGTCTGTCGCGGGTCGCGGCTCGTTGTACAACATGGGTCCACAACAGCTCGACGGGCAGCCGGCGAGCGCGAGCGACGACGTGTACGGCTTCGGCGCGATGCTGTATGAATTGCTCACGGGGTATCCGCCGTTTTATCCGGACGCGACAGCGGAGCGCATTCGGAGTGAATCGCCGGCGGCGCTGCCGGCATCGACGCCCAGGCCGATTGCCCGGCTGATCGAGCGCATGCTGGCCAAATCGGCGGAAGAACGCCCGGACATGCAGACTGTCGAACGAGAACTGAGTGCAACGCTTGCAACGCTGCCGACGCCATCGATCATGAACGACGAACCGACATCAGTACGCCCATCAGTACACATCGAGCCCCCGGCGCTTCGGCCGGCGGGTGCGCAGGGCGAACCTCTGCGAGGTGAATGGCGACGCGCAAGCGGCGCAGCCGCGAGCGACGCCGAACTGCGCCGCCAGGGATTCCGGCGCGGCGTTGGCGCCGCGGCGATCGGTCTCGGTGTGCTCGGCGTAGTCGTCGTGTTCTTCGCCTTGCCCCGCTGGGTCGGTGAAGAGCCGGCGCGCTACGTTCCCGCCGCATCGACGCTGCAGCCAGAAACACCGGCGCCGGAAAAACCCGCAGAGATCGATTTCGCCGAACTGGCTCGCGCCAAGCAGCAAGCCGATGACGAGCGCGTCGCGATCGATGAACGCCTGCGGAAGCTCACCGCCCGTGCAGCGGCGCAGTGGGGCGAGGCGGAACACAGGTCGGCGACAGGCGAACTTGCCGCCGGCGACGCAGCCTATGAGCAGCGCGAGTACATCGCGGCGCTGGAGCATTTCAAAAAGATTGCTCCGCTCCTGGATACGCTCGAGAAGCGCGCGGGCGATGCGCTCAAGGAGCAGCTACAAACGGGTGCGAAGGCGCTGGAGCAGGGTCGTTCGGAGGATGCAACGGCTGCGTTTGGGCTCGCGCTGAAGATCGAACCCGCCAACGCGGTCGCGGCGCAGGGATTGAAGCGCGCCGCCACACTGGATGAAGTACTGCGGCTCGTCGCTGATGCGGAGCGTCTGGAGAAAGAGGGCGACGTGAACGGCGCCATCGCGAACTTCCGGAAGGCGCTCGGGCTGGACGCGCAGACTCAGCGCGCTGCGGACGGTGCAGCGCGGATCGAAGCACGGCTCGCCGGAGACGCGTTCGCGAGCGCAATGGCTCAAGGGTATGGCGCGCTCGCGAACGCTGAGTACGCAGAGGCGCGCAGTGCTTTCGCAACCGCACGCAAGATTCGGCCGGATGCGCCTGAAATCGCACAGGCGCTCAGACAGATCGAACAGGAGCAGCGCACCGGCGTCATCGCCGCAAAGCTCGAAAATGCGCGGACGCTGGAATCGCAGGAACGCTGGGCCGATGCGCTGAACGAATATCGGGCGGTCGTCGAACTCGATTCGACGGTGGCTGCGGCCAACGAGGGCGTCGCACGAGTGACGCCGCGCGCCAATCTCAATGAGCAACTCGAGTTGTATCTGACCCAACCCGAGCGCCTGTTCAGTCAGCCGGTGCGCGCAGCGGCGCACGAGACGCTGGCGCGCGCTGGCGGCGTCGACAACCCGGGTCCGCTGTTGAAGAAGCAGACCGCGACGCTCAGCGAGTGGGTGGCGCGCGCGGATGTTCCAGTGCCGGTTGCGTTGCAGTCTGACAATCTGACGCGCGTGACGATCTATCGAGTCGGGGAACTCGGCGCCTTCGCGCAGCGCTCGCTCGAACTCGCGCCCGGCAGCTATACCCTTGTCGGTACGCGGCCTGGATTTCGTGACGTACGGCGAGAGATCAACGTCGCGCCAGGCGCTGCGCTCGATCCCGTCGTCATCCGTTGCGAGGATCGCATTTGAGCGGGCTGGTCCTGCGCGAGGCGCTCGGCGAACGTCGCTTCGCAGCGCAGGATTTTCCGATTGCAATCGGCGGTGAAGGCAGCGTCGTCGTCATGGCGGGTCGGCCGCCGGGAACCGAGGCGTATCTCGGTCTGCATGAGGATCAGTTGTTCGTGCAACCGGCCGACGGCGCCGAGGTCCTGTACAACGGCGAGCCTGTGCGGCGCTCCACGTGGCTGCGTTCCGGCGACGTCGTCAATCTTGGCGCAGCACGGCTGCGGGTCGCACAGAACGACGACCTGCGCGTCATCGAGGTCGACGACGGCGCCTCCGGCAACATCACTGCGCCGCCCATCATCACGCCGGGCGCACGCTTGCACGGCGAGAGCGACAGTGAAGCCGAACGCATCGACGCGATCCGGTTTCGTCCGTCGGACGTGCGCCGTAGCAAGCGCGCGATTTCGTTCAACCCGGTGCGCGTCGCGCTCGGACTGGCCGCAATCGCGGTCGCCGCCGTGCTGTGGTTTATTTTTACGGCGACGTCGATCAGCGTACGTACGGATCCGCAAGCCGCCTCCGTCGATATCGATGGCCCGATGGTCGCGATTCGCATTGGTCAGCGCGTTTTGCTGCGACGCGGCGAATACCAGTTCCGGGCGCGCCACCCCGGCTACGCGTCCGCCGAGCTGACGGCCAGAGTCACGGACGCCCCGAATCAGCAGTACGCACTGAAGCTGGCCAGGTTGCCCGGACGATTGCGCATCGATACGCCGGCGCCGGCCACTGTTACCGTGGATGGCAAGGCGCTCGGCGATGCGCCAGGGGAGTTCGAACTTGCCGCGGGCCGCCACACGATTGCGATCGCGGCGTCGCGCTATCAGCCGTTCAGCGCTGAAGTTGAGGTTGAAGGTGCGGGCGAAGCACAGGTGTTTGCGCCGAAGCTCACGCCGAACTGGACCGATGTGGCCATCGCCACCGAGCCCGCAGGCGCGCAGGTGCTGGTCAACGGCGAGCCGCGCGGCGTCACCCCGCTCACCACCCAGATCATGGCGGGCAACCATCCGGTCGAACTGCGTCTCGATGGCTTCAAACCATGGGCGACGGATGTGCAGGTGAAAGCGAACGAACCGCTGTCGCTCGGACCGATCAAGCTCGGGCTGCCTGATGCTCAACTCTCGCTGCGTTCCGAACCCGCCGGCGCGAGTGTGTCCATCGCGGGCGTCTACCGCGGTCACACGCCGCTGACGCTGGAGCTGCGCCCGGATCTCGCGCACAGCATCGTGCTGACGCGTCCCGGCTACGAAGCCGCAACGCGCCAGCTCACACTGGCCGCTAGCGAGCGACGCTCGCTGTCCGTGCCGTTGAACGGCGTGTTCGGCGAGATCACCGTGCGCGCGCAGCCGGCGGATGCGCAGGTGCTGGTCGACGGCAAAGCCGTCGGCGCGGCGAATCAGACGTTGCGGCTGGTCGCGACGACGCACGAAATCGTGATTCGCAAGGCCGGTTTCGTCGACTACAAAACCAGCGTCACGCCGCGGCCGGGCGTTCAGCAGGTCGTCGAGACGACACTGTTGAGTCCCGAGCAGGCGCGCCTCGCCGCAACGCCAGCAAGCGTAAGCACCAAAGCCGGCCAGCAATTGAAGCTGATGCCGATCGGGCGCTTCACGATGGGGAGTCCGCGTCGCGAGCCGGGTCGACGTGCAAACGAGGCGCAGCGCGAGATCGAGTTCAAGCGCGCGTTCTACATCGGCGTCACAGAAGTCACCAATGGCCAGTTCCGACGCTTCAAGTCGGAGCATCGCTCCGGCATCGTCGGCAATCACACGCTCGATCTCGACAATCAGCCGGTCGTCGGTGTGACGTGGCAGGAAGCTGCGCTGTACTGCAACTGGCTCTCGGAACAGGAGGGGCTTACGCCGGCGTATGAAAAGAAGGGTGCCGGCCTGGCGGCGAAGACTCCGCTGACCAATGGCTATCGTCTGCCGACAGACGCCGAGTGGGAGTGGGCCGCACGACGTGAGCGCAACGGAAATTCCCGACGTTACCCGTGGGGCGACTCGCTGCCAGTGGGCCCGCGCTCGGGGAATTATGCGGACGCGACCGCACGTCTGGTGGTTCAGGATGTCATTCCTGATTACGACGACGGTTTCGCGGCGTCTGCACCGGTCGCGAAGTTTCCCCCGAGTCCGCTGGGACTGCATGATCTCGGCGGCAATGTCGCCGAGTGGGTGCACGATTACTACAGCGTCAGCATGGATTCGAGCGGCGTCGCCGTCGATCCAACGGGCCCGGCCGAGGGTAATCAGCATGTGATCCGCGGCTCGAGCTGGAAGAATTCGAGCGTGACGGACCTGCGTCTGTCGGCGCGCGACTTTGGCGACAACGCGCGCAATGACGTCGGCTTCCGGCTAGCGCGGTACGCCGAGGATGCAAAGGTGGAGGCGCCATGAACGCGCAGATGAGACTCGTCGTGATGCTCGCCGTTCTTTGGGCGAGCGGCTCGCTGCTGTTTGCGGCCGAGCCGGCGCCGCCCGCCGGCGATGAGCCGCCTGCCTCGGCCTCACCCGCGCCTGCGGACGAACCTGCCGCCGCGTCGCAGAAGCAAGCTGAGCGGGAGGGGGCGCAAAAGCCCGATGCAGCCGCCAAAGACGAACCGATTCCCGAGGAAGACAAGGACCCGGAACCGAACCGCGCGTCAAGCGCCGCCGACCGCGCCGGGTCACCGCAGCGTTTCACGCCGTCTGAGCAGGTTCGCGCGGATTTCGACGTTTCGTTTCCTATCGATATCTGACCGCCGTCGCGGCGACAAGCAAGACATAGAGATACTCCGATATGGTCACCACCACTGCTCGCGCCGCAACGCCTCGACGCTCTCACTATCCGAGTGAATTCTTCGTCACGTTGTTCGCGCTCATCTTCACCGTGATCGTGATTCACGCCACGTATGTCGCCTGGATTCGCCCGCAGGGCGAAGCGATCACTGCGACCGAACTGCAGCGCATGAAGGAGGACCGCAGTTACGTGCCGGAGCGTTCGTTCGTGCTGGTCATCAAGGATCTCGAGCAGGAAGCCGAGATCATTCATTTCGTCTGGGCGTTGCTCATCATCGGTTACAAGGGCCTGCTGGTGCGTCGCGAGCGCAAGCTTCTGGATCGCGAACTGATTCACGTGCCCGAAGGCATCAAGGTCTTGCCGGAAGATGCGAAGGATTACGCGAGGCAACTGGAATCGCTTCCGGAGGAACAGAAGTCGATGCTCGTCGTGCGCGCGCTGCAGCGCACGCTCGATCGATTCGCCGCGACCCGCAGTATCCGCGATTCGGCCGAGACATCGCGCGTGGTGTGCGATTCGGAAGCGGACCGGCTCGACTCCGGCCTCGCCATGATCCGCTACATCGCCTGGGCCATTCCCGCCATCGGCTTCATCGGGACCGTGCGCCACATCGGCGATGCGCTGCTACAGGCCAATTCTGCGGTCGGCGGCGACATCACCGCGGTGACCTCGAGTCTCGGTATCGCCTTCAACGCTACGTTCGTGGCGTTGTCGCTCACGATCATCCTCATGTTCTTCCTGCATCAGCTGCAGCAGGCGCAGGAAGGATTCGTACACGACACCGATCACTGGATCGATCAGCGTCTGATCAGGCACATGCAGGTGAGATGAATGCTGTCCGCGTGTTGACGGTTGACCGTTGACAGCGAGACAAGAGGAATCTTCGTAACGCCGCTAATCGCTAATCGCTAATCGCCATTCCGAGCCGTCAACTGTCAACCGTCAACTGTCAACCAGCCATGCTTGCCCTCGCGCTCATCGATTCTGGCCTCGTGCTCGCCCGCAACCGCGGCGAAGGCGGCGAGATCGTCGCCGAAGCCCCCGGCGTCGCGGTTCTCGAGGAGGAGGCCACGCTGACCGGCGCCGAAGCGATTCAGCGCGCCCGCCTCAAACCGCTGCTTGCACAGACCAATTTCTGGCGCGCGCTGAGCGTCGAACCATTGACGCGTCCTTCGCGCCTGGCGCGCACCACCGCCGATATCGCCTTCGCGCAGGCGCAGTCCGTACTTGCGGGATTCAAAGCCGAAGGCGAGAGCGTGTTGCTCGCGATTCCGGCGGGTTACAGTCGCGAGCAACTGAGTTTATTGCTCGGTGTTATGAATGAAACCGGCGTTCCGGCGGCAGGGCTCGTCGATGCGGCGCTCGCCGCGTGCAGTCTCGAGCCTGCGCCGCCGCGCGTCCTGCACCTCGATCTCGAACTGAATCAGGCGATCCTCACGGTCCTCGATCACAGCGGCGGTGCACAAGGCGGTGGATTGAAGCGCAGCCGCTATGAGATCGCGGAGCGCCACGGCGTGCTCAGCCTGCAACAGACGTGGATGCACTTCATCGCGGAGAATTTCGTCCGCAAGACGCGCTTCGATCCGCTGCACGATGCGGGCGCCGAGCAGCGGCTGTTTGACCAGTTGCCCGGCTGGCTGGGCGCAGCCGAGGACGCCGGACGCGTCACACTGACGATGCAATCCGGCGATCGCGCGCTCGAGATCGAACTCGAGCGTGCGCAGTTCATTGCCGCCGCCGAACCGCACTACCGTGAATTGCTGCGCCTGGTGCAGGCAGCGCGTGTCGCCGGCATGCCGATCGAGCTACGCGTTTCGGAGCGCGTGGCCGCCCTGCCGGGCCTGCTCGAGCGACTGCACACCCTGCGCGATTGTGTGATTCAGACATTGCCGCGCGGCGCTGCGGCGCTCGGCGCCCTGCAATTCGAAGCGGCGATTCAGCGGCCTGCCGAAGCGCTGGCGCTTGTCTATCAACTGCCGACGCCGCGCTCGGCTTCCACACAGTCCGGGGCGGATGTGGAATCCACGCCGCCGCCGCTGCGCCCGACGCACGTGCTTTTTCAGGGTCGCGCCTGGCGCGTCTCTGAGCAGCCGCTCGTGATTGGGTGGTCCGTGGACGCGGGCAAGCGTGCGCTCGCGCTGCCGAGCGCCTCGCCAGGCGTATCGCGCACGCATTGCACGGTCGTGCGGCGCAATGGCGCAGTGATGATCGAAGATCACAGCACGTACGGCTCTTATGTGAACGATGAACGCGTCGCCGGCCGCACGGTACTCACCGTGGGCGATCGCCTGCGCCTCGGCGCCCCGGGCGTGACGCTGGAACTGATACAACTGGTCAACGACGATGGCGCGCCGCAAGACTGAAATCTTCAGCATGTCGTTCCTCGACTGCATCACCTGCGCGTTCGGCTCGGTGGTGCTGCTCTATACGCTGATCAACGCCGCCGGCGGTCTGCGCAGCCAGGCCGAGACGCAGGAGATGCGCGCAGAAGTGGAAAAGCTGGAAGAACAGGTGCTCGAGGGTTACCAGCGATTGGTCGTGCTGCGCAATTCATTGATCCAGAGCGATACCGAGCGCGTGCGCACGGAAGGGCTGGGCACGCGCGTGCTCGATGAAATCGATCGCACCAAGGAACAACTCGCAGACGCCGACAAAAGCACGCTCTCGCGTCGCGAAGCGATCGAGCGTCTCAAGGCGGATCTCAAATCGCTCGAAGCAGGTACGCGCCGGCTGGAAGGCGCCGCCGAGCAATCGAGTGCGACCGGCACGCGTGTGCGCGGCTTCATCGGGACGGGCGATCGGCAATATCTCACCGGGCTGCGCGTCGGCGGCGAGCGCATTTTGCTGCTCGTCGATGTTTCGGCGAGCATGCTGGACGATACGGTCGTCAACGTTCTGCGCATGCGCAACATGTCGGACGGCCGCAAGCTGATGTCCGATAAATGGCGCCGCACCCTCTCGACGGTTGATTGGCTCGCCGCGCAGTTGCCGCTCGAAGGTCAGTTCCAGATCTATGCGTTCAACACCAAAACCTGGGCGCTGGCGAGCGGCACCGACGGCAAATGGCTCAAGTCGAACGATCCGAACGCGATGGGCGATGCACTCGCGGCCTTACGCAAGACCATCCCGAAGGACGGCACGAGCCTCGAGAACGCAGTCACTGCATTGAACGCGCTCGTTCCGAAGCCGGACAACGTCATCATGATCACCGATGGATTGCCGACGCAGGGCGCCAGTCCACCGGTAATCCGCAAGACGATCGACGGCGATGACCGGCTGAAGTTGTTCGAGCGCGCCTTCACAAAGTACCCGCAGGGTGTGCCGTTCAACGCCATCCTCATGCCGATGGAAGGCGATCCGATGGCGCCGAGCGCATTCTGGCTCGCCGCACGGCGCACCGGCGGCTCATTCATGAGCCCATCGAAGGATTGGCCATAATGTCTCGCAGACATAAACGCCGCGAAACCGAGATCTTCAGCATCTCGTTCCTCGACTGCATCACCTGCGGCCTGGGTTCGGTCGTATTGCTGCTGGTGTTGAGCGACCTGCGCACGCCCGAGATCGAGCAGGCGCAGGAAAGCATGCAGGCGCAGGTGCTCAAACTGCAGGACGAACTCGTCGATATCGCAGGACAGAGCGAGATTCTCAATCGCGATCTCGACTCGCGGCAGGAGCAACTTTCGGACGTCAAGGCGCGCATCGCGAGGCTGCAGGGCGATCTGAGCGACATCCGCGGCCAGTTCAAGGCGTCAACGCAGGAGGCGGACGTTACGAACCAGCTCGAAGGCAAGCTGGCCGCGGCCCAGCAGACGCTCACCGAGGAGATGAAACGTCTGCTCGGTCAGGGCTTCCGTCGCCAGAAGGACGACGCGATCGGCGGTATTCCGGTCGACAGCGAATACATTATCTTCATCATCGACACCTCGGGCAGCATGTTCAATTATGTCTGGCCGATGATGCTGACGAAGGTCGAGGAAACCCTGAACCTGTATCCGAAGGTGAAGGGTTTTCAGGTGATGAATGATGAAGGCGCGTACATGTTTACGAGCTATCGCGGCAAGTGGATTCCCGACACGACGACGCAGCGCCGCACCGTGATCGACCGACTGCGAACCTGGAACGCGTTTTCGAACTCGAGTCCGATCGAGGGGATCGTCGAAGCGATCCGCACGTATTACTCGAAAGACAAAAAGATCAGCCTGTACGTGTTCGGCGACGAATTCACCGGCCCGTCGATCGATTCGGTGGTCAAGGGCGTCGACGTCATCAATCGCGAGGATGCGAGCGGGGAGCGTCGCGTACGCATACACGCCATCGGTTTTCCAGTACGGCCAGACGCCCCGCAATACACCAGCATCCGGTTTGCGACGCTGATGCGAATACTGTGTCAGCGCAACGGCGGTTCCTTCGTCGGACTCGATGATCCGGAACGCCGCGGCCCGCAGTTTCGTATAGGTGATGCAACCCCGCCGACCGTCAACGCCGAACCTCCGCGACCGAGGTCATCTTGAATATCCACGCCAGTACGTCTGCCTCGGTGAGCACGCTCCACTTACCTTCTGGTGCGCAAAGCAGAGGCGGAGATCGTTCCAATCCACTCCCTGCGATGCGCGGCAGGATCGGCAGGGCGGCCGGGACGCTGATCGCGATCGCATCGATGGTCGCGCTCGCGGGCTGCGGCCCGGTCCGGCTCATCGCGAACACGAATATTCCCGCGCCGCTCGTGCTCAGGATGCCCATAGGCATCGCGCTCTTCATCCCGAAGGAATTTTCGCAGTACGTGCATCACGAGGAGCGCTGGAGCACAGACTGGAATATCGACCTTGGCGTGGCGCAGACCGACGGCATGACGCGCCTCCTGACGGCGATGTTCGAGCGTGTCGTGCCCGTCGACAGCGTCAATGCCGGAGCGCAGGTTCCCGACATCCGTGCGATTCTTGAGCCGAGCATCGAAGAATACGCCTTCGTGACGCCGCGCGACGCGGGCTCGCCTTTTTTTGCCGTGAGCATCAAGTACCGCGTGAACGTGTATATGCCCGACGGCAAGCTGGCTGATTCGTGGGGCTTTACGGGTTATGGCACATCGCCTGCTCAGGGTCTGTCCAGTACGACGCCGCTTGCGGCTGCGACCGCACTTGCAATGCGTGATGCAGGGGCGAAGCTCGCCGTTGAGTTTCGCGAGCAGGCCATCGTGCGCGGCCTGCTGCCGCAACCCGAGTCGGTCGACGCGCCGCCGCCCAGTGAACCAACTGAGCCCGCACCGGAGGGCGTCGCGCCGGCGATCGAGACAAAACCCACGGAAGAACCTGCCAAAGATGAGCCGGCGCCCGAACTCGATATCGAAGCATTTGCTCTGACGCGAGAGGCTAGAGGCGATCGCGCTTAGCCAGTGAACGTCCAGCTGATCTCTCTTCCCCCTTCTGAACCCCTCTCCCCTTGTGGAGAGGGTTAGGGTGAGGGTTCCCAGCGCGTAGCGTCCGCTGTTCCTACGATCCTCTCTCCGCTTGCACCTGTTTGCGCGATTTGAACACTTCGCGATGGGTGATTCCCGGTGTATCGACGGGCTCGCCGTTTGCGAAGCGCGGCCGGTAGCGTGCGGCCCGGATTGCGTCGATCGTCTCGGACACCTGCCGCGAAGTGCCGTTTTCTTCGACGACGCGCGGATCGACGACGTCGCCATTACCGTTCACTGTGAACTCCACCTGCACGAAGGCTTCATCGACGTCCTCCGCGGGCAGCGACACGTTTCTCGCGGCTAGCCAGGGAATGGGGTAGTACAGGCGCACCGGGAAACCGAGTAGCGTCCGTTGTTCGTCCTTTTTTGCTGAACGATCATCTGTTTGTGCCGCGATGAGCTTGAGCTGGAGCGCGGCGGCGCGACGATAAAAGGGCAAGGCGCGCTCGGGATGATGCTTGATCTGTTGCCAGTCCCCGAGCTGAACCAGCGTCTCGATGTGCACCTCGCCCGGGGGGTTGGGTTGGGCTTCGATGATCTTCAACGCACGCTCGAGCGCCTTCTCTCCATCCGAATCGAGATAGCGCGGATTGAGCGCCTTGTACTCGTTGCTCACGCCGTCTGCACTGGTTGGAGTGCGCTCGCGACCGGTGCGCAGACCGAGCGTCGAGTAGAACAATTCCTGAGTGTAGGTGCGAGCGAGACCGCGCAGCGGCTCGACCATGGCGAGGTTCGATCTGCCAAGCTTCCTCGCGACGATATCGAGCGCATCACGATAGAGTTCACGGGCGGACGCGAAATTCCCGGTGTCCGCATACCATTCGGCGACCAGGCCGATGACCGGCGCAAGTTTCGGATCCTTCGCGCCATGCGTTTGCTGGCCCACGCGCAGCATATAGTTCATATGCCGCTCGGCTTCGGCGGCGCGCCCGAGCTTCGTCAGACTCGCTGCAAGCTGACGTAGAACGCCCTGCTGCCCGACGTCGAACAGCCCGTAGTTGCGGTGCGATACGATCAGCGCTCGATCGAGCATGGGGACCGCCTCAGCGTGGCGCCCGCTCGCGGCGAAGGTGTAGCCGAGACCTCGCAGCGGATCGAGCAGGTCCGCGCTCATCGCGCCGCTGGATTTTTCGACGAGTTGGAGCGCTTCGCCGTAAGCCGCTTCGGCGCTGACATAGTTCGCGGCGCCGAGATACGCATTCCCCAGCAGGGATAACGCCTCTGCGAGTTCGAGCGGTTGTTGTGCGGCGTTTTCGCGCGCGGCCGTGACCAGTTTCTCGGCCGCTGCAACGGCGGCGCTCCAGTCGCGACGATCGAATTGCGCCCAATACTCCTGCTGGAACTCCGGCCGATCGCGCGGCTCAGGCCACGCTGCGAATGCAGTCAATCCAAGGACGATAAAAGCAACGCGGTGTATGGAATGCATGATCGGATCGTAAACGCTCTTGCGGCGTTGACAGTTCGTTGCAGGTCGAGGAGCCACTGATTAACGCGTCCAACCCGAGCTTTCAAGGGATGAGCGTCGCAGATCTGAACACGAACGCCGGCCTCGCTCAGCGTCTCGCGTCTGAGTGAGTTACTCGAGGTCCCCAAACAGTTCACTCGGGTGCGCTGAACCATCCGGAACGGGCGCTGCGCCGAAGCCTGGTCGCCCCTGCGTCATGGAAAGTAAAAATTTACAACCAGCGCAGCGTCGAAGTATTACCCAAGTCACTGCGCCTGCGCCGGTTTCGGCACGTAGATCGAATTCTTCACATTGGCGAACACGCGCTGCACCATGGGCTCGAATTCTTCGAGGCGCATGCTCTTGAATTTCGGGTCGAACGCAGGTCCGTCATAGAGCCGGCAGAACTCCTCGGTATAGCCGTACCACGGATGATCGCGGAACTGATCGCGCATGTTGCGATCGAGTCCGAGGTGATGGAAGAAGTAGTAGCCCTGAAAGATTGCGTGTTTCTCGACCATCCAGTGATTCTGTTCCGACACGAACGGCTTCAGGATCGCAGCGCCGATATCGGCGTGATTGCGCGGGCCGAGGACATCGCCCATATCGTGGAGCAAAGCGCACACGACATACTCTTCATCGCGCCCGTCCTGGTGCGCGCGCGTCGCGGTTTGCAGGCAGTGTTCCATGCGATCGACCGCGAAACCGCCGCAGTCGCCTTCGAGCAGGCGCAGATGAGCAAGCACGCGGGCAGGCAGTTCCGCAATGAACGGCTTCATCGCCTGATTGATGCAGGCCCAGTCTTCCCTGGTTCCCTCGCACATCGTGTGAAACTGCGCGCGCGGCATGTCGCCATCAGGCATTGAAAGTTCTCCCCGCTGGATATCGAGGCTGAAGGTAAGAGCACATCCGGCTCGCGTCAACCCACGCCGCGAATGCAGTACATCATCTTAGTTGTAGGTCGGGATTCAACCCGACATCCTATGCGCGGCGCCGGTTCGTCGGCGCAGCACTCACAGGACCCCCCCAGCTCTGCGGCAGGCGTTAAGCAGACTCGCATCGAACAGCACATCATGACCGACGAACTGACCCCGGGACGACCAGCGCCGACCTACGAGCCACGCGACCAGCGCGTGCATGGCGACCCCTCTGAATTATCCGCTTACCCGCCGGCCGCATCGAACCACCTCTGGTACAGGGATGCGGTCATCTACCAGATGCACGTGAAGGCGTTTCACGATTCGACCGGCGACGGCGTCGGCGATTTCGCCGGTCTAACGCAGCGGCTCGACTACATCCAGGAACTGGGCGTCAATACGATCTGGCTGCTGCCGTTCTATCCCTCGCCGCAACGTGACGACGGCTATGACATTGCTGATTACTGCAACGTGCATCCGGATTACGGCACGCTGGATGAGTTTCGCGAGTTCATCCAGGAAGCGCATCGCCGCGACCTGAAGGTGATCACTGAACTGGTCATCAATCACACCTCCGAGCAGCACCCATGGTTCCAGGCGGCG
>JBOHZJ010000234.1:0-19855 GCA_050738395.1 Steroidobacter sp. | reverse complement strand
TATTGCGCGCGATCCAGGCCACCAACGCCAACCTCCCGGCAGGTAACATCAGCTTCGGCGCCACCGAGCGCCTGGTGCGCATCGAAGGCAAGATCAAGGATGCGCGCGGCTTCGAGCGAATCATCGTCGCCAACCAGGGCGGTGCGCCGGTCTATCTGCACCAGGTGGCGGAAGTAGTCGACGGCGAGGCGGAGGAACAATCGATCGCGCGGGTCGACGGCCGACGCTCCGTGTCGCTCGAGATCTTCAAGGTGCAGCAGGCGAACATCGTCGAAGTCGGCAAGGGCGTCGAAGAAGCGATCGAGGAGCTGACCGCGCGTTTGCCCGACATCCAGATCCGGACGCTCTGGTCGAACGCCGAGTTCATCGAAGGCTCGCTCGATCGTGTGAAGGAGACGATCCTGGAAGGCGGACTGCTGACGATCCTGATCGTGTTCCTGTTCCTGCACTCGTGGCGCTCGACGATCATCACGGGGCTGACGCTGCCGATCTCCGTGATCGCGACCTTCATCGCCCTGCACGCATTCGGCTTCACCCTCAACTTCATGACGCTGATGGCGTTGTCGTTGTGCATCGGGCTTCTCATCGACGACGCGATTGTGGTGCGCGAGAACATCGTGCGTCACGCCGATATGGGCAAGAGCCATCGAGTCGCCGCGCTCGAAGGCACTCAGGAAATCGGCCTTGCAGTCATGGCGACGACGTTCGCGATTCTCGCGGTATTCATTCCGGTCGCCTTCATGGGCGGCGTCATCGGCAAGTTTTTCCTCTCGTTCGGTCTGACGGTGTCGGTCGCTGTACTCGTGTCGCTGTTCGTCAGCTTCACGCTCGATCCGATGCTCTCTTCCATCTGGCCCGACCCGAAGGAAGGACGTTTCCGCCGCGTACCGCTGCTCAATCGCGTGATGGACAAAGTGGAAAGCGCGGTCGACGCCGCGCATCGGGTATATGACAAGCTGCTGCGCTGGGCGTTGGGCGACCGGCGCTATGCAATTCCCGGCCTTGCACAGCTTGCACGCCGCCTTCGCGCTGACCGCGCCAGCACTCCGCGCTGGGCGAGCGCGAGTCCGCGCCTGTTGCTGCTGCTGCTGGCCGCGTTCTCATTTTTCGGCAGCTTCATGCTCGTGCCGCTGATCGGCACGGAATTCATGCCGGAGGAAGACCAGGGCGCGGTGTTCATGCGACTGAATACCCCGATCGGTTCGAGCCTGGAGTACACCGACGCCAAGATCCGCGACGTCGAAGCGACCTTGCATGAAATCGACGGCGTCGAGGCGATCGTCACGACGGTCGGCACGGACGAGGGCAAGAACTACGCACGCATTCGCCTCATTCTGACGGACGCCGCGGAAACGGAGCGTCCGCCGCAAAAGGAAATCGAAAAGACGATCCGCGAGCGGCTCGGTCGGATGGCCGGCATCGATCTGTCGATCAACAGCAACAATCAGCCTGTCTTCATTTCGATTCTCGGTCCGGATACGCGCAAGCTCACCGAGCTGTCGCAGGATCTGATGGCGCGGCTCGCGAAAATCCCCGGCATCGCGGATCTCGAGAGCAGCGAGAAGGGCGCAAATCCGACGATCGCCGTGCGAATCAACAATGAGCTGGCGAGCGATCTGGGTCTGACGACCGCGCGCATCGGCAACGCACTGCGGCCCCTGATCGCGGGTGATCAGATCAGTACGTGGCTGGGCCCGGACGGACAGGACTACGAAGTCATCGTGCAATTGCCGAAGCAGCGCCGCGAAATTGCCGCGGATCTCGGCGATCTGTACGTGAGCAGCACCCGGACCGATGAAACCGGCGCGCCCATCCTGGTCCCGCTGCGTCAGGTCGCAGATTTCGTCGAAACCGGCAGTCCGCAGCAGATCAAGCGGCTGAATCTGCAGCGCCGCATTTCCATCTACGCGAACGCCGAGGGGCGGCCGTCGGGCGACGTCGGGTCGGATGCGGAAAAGATCGTGGAGGCCATGGAGCTGCCGCAGGGTTATCGCTTCGATGTCGGCGGCGGTCAGCAGGAAATGAACGAAACGTTCAGCGCGGCGCTGGCCTCGCTCGGGCTCGCCGTCATCTTCATCTATCTGGTGCTCGCCTCGCAGTTCGGCAGCTTCACGCAGCCGATTGCAATCATGATGTCGCTGCCGCTGTCTTTGATCGGCGTGCTGCTCGCGCTGTTGTTCACCGGCACGACGCTGAATATCTTCTCGATCATCGGCTTCATCATGCTGATGGGCCTCGTCACGAAGAATGCGATCCTGCTCGTCGATTTCACGAACCACGGCCTGCGCGCGGGCAAGAGTTTGCGCGAAGCGATTCTGGACGCCGGTCAGGTGCGCCTGCGTCCGATTCTGATGACCACCTGCGCGATGATATTTGGCATGCTGCCGATGGCGATCGGCGTGGGCGAAGGCGGGGAGATCCTCGCGCCAATGGGCCGCGCGGTGATCGGCGGCGTGATCACATCGACGTTGTTGACGCTGCTCATCGTGCCGGTGCTTTACACCTATCTCCATCGCCTGACCGAACGCATCAAGGCGGCGCGACGCCGAAGCCGCGAAGCGCATGCGCATACATCCGATTCGCAGCAGAGCCCTATCCCTCATCCTGCACCGGTCGTGCGCGAAAGCTGAACGCGCGGTTCAGAACCCCTCTCCTGAAGGAGAGGGAGGGCCGCGGGCGCATGGACGCACTGGAGCGGCGCCCACAAGGGAGAGGTGAAGGACAGAGCCGCCTTGCTGGCAGGCTGTCAACAACCCTGCTCAACACCCGCTAAAGCAATCTCACAACCAGCCCCGCCGTCGCGCAAACAGCGAGCGTCGGAATCATCGGCGTTTTCAGCTTCAGAAGCGCGATCATCGCGGCCGCTGCGATAACGGCGGCGGCGACGTCGATTGAATAGAGATCGGGGACAGGCATGCTGAGTCCATATCGTTCCCACGTGGCCACCTCCCTGAAGAGCGCGTGCAGGCCGAACCAGACTGCAAGATTCAACATGACGCCGACGACGGCGGCGGTTACGCTCGCGAGCGCCGCCGACAAGCTCCGCTTCCCACGCAGCCGTTCGAGATGGGGCGCGCCGAGCAGAATCCACAGGAAGCACGGAACGAACGTCACCCATGTCGTCAGCGCCGCACCCAGCACTCCCGCCATGAGCGGATCGAACGGCGCGGCGTTGTTGAAGGCCGCGACGAATCCGACGAACGTCAGCACCAGGATGAGAGGTCCCGGCGTCGTCTCGGCAAGCGCGAGGCCCTGCATCATGTCGTCCGCGGTCAGCCATTCGTAGCGCTGCACCGCTTCCTGTGCGGCATAGGCGAGCGCCGCGTAGGCGCCGCCGAACGTCACCACCGCGAGCTTGCTGAAGAACACGCCTTCGAGCGTGAGAACGTGCGAGGAACCCAGCGCCATGTAAATGAGAAGGATCGGCGCGAACCACAGGGTGATGCAGACTGCGAGAACGCGAACGGCGCTCGCCGCTGGCGAAGGATCTCGTGGCGGCTCATCCGGCGCCGGCGCAGCGGAATCTGGCGCGAGCTGAGGGAACAACTCCGGTCGCCAGCGCTGACCGATGAAACCGATCAGCGCGGCGACGAGCACGATGACGGGAAACGGGATTCCCAGTGCAAAGATGCCGATGAAGGCGCCAGCCGCGATGCTCACGCCGAGGCAGTTCTTCAGTGCGCGCTTTGCGATTCGAAGCACCGCTTCGATGACGACGGCCAGCACCGCAGCCTTCAATCCGAACAGGACGCCCTGCATCGGCGCCCAGGCGTTGAACAGCACGTAGGCGGTGCTGATCGCGACAATGATCAGGAATCCGGGCGCGACGAACAGCACACCTGCTGCGACGCCGCCGATCACCCGGTGCTTCAGCCAGCCTATGTAGATCGCCAGTTGCTGCGCCTCCGGGCCCGGCAACAACATGCAGAAATTGAGCGCGTGCATGAAACGCTCTTCCGAAATCCAGCGTCGCTGCTCGACGAGTTCGCGATGCATGATCGCGATCTGTCCAGCCGGCCCGCCGAAGCTGATGAAGCCGAGCTTGAACCAGAATCGCAGCGCGACGCCGAAGGACACCGAATCTTCGCGTTCGCTCACCGGCGCACGCGTCATCGTGGGACGCCCGTGGGGACTATGGAGGATGAGAGCCGCGAAAGACCGCAAAAAGGAACTATGAAAATGTGCATGAAGCGCCTCAGTTTCCGCGCACAGGAGTCATCAAGAACCGGATACGGAATCATCAGATCATATTCCATTCCTTTTTGCGGTCTCTCGCGGCTCTTTATTCAGATGCGTAGCTTCCGACAGACCGGCTAAGCGACCCGTTGCGGCCACGAGTGAGTTTCATCGCGGGCCGTCTTGCACCATGCATATAACGCATCGTAAATCGGCATGGCCTGCTCCAGCAGGAGCAGGTCGTCGGTGAAATTGGCGGACAATCCCAGAGAGATGGCGAGCAGGCCCGGCGCCTCGCGTGACTGTTCCAGTTGACCGGTATCGGCTGCGCGAACGACGTCTGCGACCATGTCGAGCACGGGATCGTGCAGATCAAAATCATCGATGAAAGCATCGAAGCTGCAGCGAGCGCCGCGATGCGAGAACCTCACGTCGGTGATGTCGTAGGGTTCGGCGCCGAGCGGCTCAGCATCCGCGCGTACGCGATGCGCGGGCACATAGAAGAACAATGCTTGGGGGTCGATGAAGCGACGGATCAACCAGGGACAGGCCAGCCGATCGATCTTCGGCCGTTCCCGCGTCACCCACCGTGATCCGCCAGGCACGTTCAGCTCCCTGGATATCTTCACCGTGGGATTGCCGTTGTCGGTCCAGGCCTGAATGCCGCCGCTCAGCACGGCCGCTGGAAATCCGAGCAAAGCAAGTGTAGCCGCCACGCCGTGGCTGGTTTCGCCGCCGTGCTCGCAGTAGACAGACAGCGCTCGCGCGCGAGGCAGCGTTCGCGACCACTGCGCAACGTACGCAGGATCGCCTCTGACCGCGCCGGGAATGAGTCGCGGATTGGTCTGACAATCCTGCTCGCGTCTTGCATCCACGATCAGCGGTGAATCCGGCAGCCCGAGCCGTTGATACATCGATTCAGGCGTGATGACGATTGTCATGATGATCACTCCGATTTGCAGCCGGTTCATACGCCCACAGGATCTCCGCGTGGAGTGCGGTATGACGCCATTCGATCGAAACCAGGGGTGAGCCTTGCGCCCGATAACCGCGTTGATCGAACCAGTCGAACAACGCATCGAACGCCGCGGCGACCTCGGATGCATGTGCGCCCGATGGACTGGCTGTCATGACCGCGCACGGCGCGGCAGGCATATGTCTCAATGTCGCGACGCTCGAGACCTCCGCGGGCGACGCCACCGAAAGCAGGCATTCGAGTCGGCCCGCTTCGTGCGAGAGGGGTTCGACCAGTGCGCAGTAGCTCTCGCCCAAAGGCGACAGGCCGGCTTGCAGCGCCGCATTACGTGTTCGCGAGAGTTCGGCTCGATACCGTTCGATGAAATGCTCGCGACTCGCAGCAAAGGCGCCCACGACGACCGTCATCGCCGGCCGTTCACGTTCGCCGATGGATGGAACATCGCTGCGCGACGCCGCTCGCATCAGCATGAGCGCCGACTGAAAGGCGCGCTTTTCGCGTGCGAAACGGCGATCGAGTTCCTGCGCAAAATGCTTCAAGAGCATCTGGGCTTGCGCGCCGTCCGCTGCAAGCACCGCGGCGATCTCAGTGAGCGGCAGATCCATTTCCCGCAGTGTACGAATCAGGCGTCCTGCCGGGACCTGCGAGCTTGCGTAGTACCGATACCCATTCGCCGCATCGATGCTGGCGGGCGCCAGAATTCGCTGCTCGTCGTACAAACGCAACGCCTTCGGGGTGAGTTGCGTCGCTGCGGCAAACTCACCGATCGAGAGCAGGCGAGAGGAATGTTCAGTCACGCCGCGACTCTAAGCTCTGTCCCAAGGACAAGGTCAAGCTCGAATTCGTCGCGGCTTCTCAAAAGGGGAGCACGCATTCGGCGATCAGGATCGAATCCGACCCATTGGGCCTGTAGCTTTCCACGGTCGCACCCGCAGAGTGCAGGAGGTTGCAATGCATCGCCAATCGAACTCAGGAGCGCCATCTGAAGCTGCCAGGCGCTGCGTTGAAATTCGCTCGTACACACTGCAGCCGGGTGCGCGCGCAAGCTTCGGGAAGACGATGTCGGACGAAGCGGTTCCGATGCTGCGCAGGTGGGGCGTCGATGTCGTCGCCTTCGGCTCGTCCGCCCACGATGAGGACTCGTACTACCTCATTCGCGCCTATCGCGATCTCGCTGACCGGCAGCGAAGTCAGGATGAATTTTACGCAAGCGCGGAATGGCGCGAGGGGCCCCGCGAACGCATTCTCGCGCCGATCGTCAATTACACATCCGTCGTCGTGCCGATGTCGGCGGAGACTATCGACGCGCTTCGCGGGTGAGATGGACGATCGGCGCCGGCATTCGACGCCTCGGCTGTGTCGCGTACGCTCGGATTTGGGAATCGATTCACAGACGGGCCGATCGGAAATCGGAATATTTTTGCCGCGCCGTTGTGCGACGGGCTCAATCGCCGCCAGTCCTTGAAGAACGCCATCCGGAAGCGAGTCGACTCGTTGCGCAGGCCGTGAAAGAGATTGGAATTCCGAAGGAGCGCTTGCGCTGGTTGCCGATCAAAAACCGTCTTGGATTCTGGACAGCATTGATCGATGCGGGCAATGGGCGCGCCGTACAGTACTTGCCCATCGGCCCATATTGATGGCTCGATACATCCAGCCGTAGCTATCGACTCCGGGGCCCACGGCGTCGCCATACGGAGCTGCTCGCAGGTCCAGCAGGCTCGACAGGCTCCGGAATCTGCGCGCGAGCAGCGGCTTCGCGGAGTTTGTCCTTCCTGCTCTTGCGCCTGCCCTTGACCCCGCCGGTCGCCGTATCGGCCGAGGATGCGACAAGTGCAACGGTCTCGAGGGGTTCGAAGCCGACGATCGTTTCGCGCGGCAGGCTGAGTTTGTGTCGCTTTTCGATCAATCGGAAGTGCGCTTCGGTGCTCGCGCTGATGAAACTGACCGCCACACCGTGCTCACCGGCGCGGCCGGTCCGGCCGATGCGATGAACGTAATCGACCGCGGAGCGAGGCAGGTCGTAGTTCACTACCACCGGCAGCTGTGCGATGTCGATGCCGCGAGCGGCGACGTCGGTAGCGACAAGCACCTGCAATTGCTGCGCCTTGAAATCGGCCAGAGCCTGAGTTCGCGCGCCCTGACTGAGTTCGCCGTGGAATGGCGCCGCCTTGATTCCCGCGCGGCGCAGTTTCTCCGCGACGTGTTCGGTCGAGTACTTCGTCGCGACGAACACGAGCACACGGCTCCAGCCGCACTCCTGGATCAGGTGACGCAACAACTGAGTGCGGCGCGCTGCGTCGACGTGGATCGCTCGCTGCAGGATGGCAGGTTCGGCGGCGGGCGTGGACGGCGCGTCGATACGGGCCGGATCACGCAGCAGCTTCTCAGCCAGTGCGTGTACTGCCGGTGGAAAGGTGGCCGAGAACAACAAATTCTGACGTTGCTCTGGCAGCAGCTCGAATATGCGTGCGAGTTCGTCCGCGAAGCCCAGATCAAAGAGGCGGTCGGCTTCATCGAGGACCAGGGTCGCGACATCGTCGAGGCGCAGTGCATTGTGTTCGACAAGATCGAGCAAGCGGCCGGGTGTGGCGACGACGATGTCCGCGCCGCCGCGCAGCGCCATCATCTGGGGGTTGATGGAGACGCCGCCGAACACCGCGGCGACCCTGATCGGCTTCGGCGAATAGCGCGCGTAGCTGCGAAACGATTCGCCGATCTGGGCGGCGAGTTCGCGCGTCGGCGCGAGAATCAACGCACGAATTCGCAGCGGCGCATCACTGCGCTCACTCAGCCGCCGCTGAAGGATCGGCAGGGCGAATGCGGCAGTCTTTCCCGAGCCGGTATGGGCGCAGGCCCAGACATCCCGGTCGCGCAGAATGGCCGGAATCGCCATTGTCTGAATCGGCGTCGGCGCGGAATAGTTTCTCTCGCTGACGGCGCGAATGAGGTGAGGCGACAGGCCGAGGGAGGAAAAGGACATGGCAAGAATGTTGACCGTTGACGGGCAGACCAAAACCCTTCCACCTTCAGGGTTGACCGCAGAGCGATGGGAATCCATCTCGTTTACATGGGTCCGCCGGCTGACCCGAAAGGGATAAAGTGCGCCAGCATTCTGACCGTCAACCGTCAACCGTCAACCGTCAACCGTCAACTCTCTTGCTAGCCGAGCTTGCGGATCCGGAACGTTCGTCCCTTGATCTTGCCGGCCCGCAAACGCTTGATCGCCTTGTCATGCGATTCACGCGCAATGGCGACATAGGTGCGGGTCGGGAATACGTCGATCTTGCCGACCGCTGCGGCCGAGAGCCCGGCGTCGCCGGTCAACGCCCCGAGGAGATCGCCCGGACGCAATTTGTCCTGACGACCTGCATCTACCGCGAGCGTGACGAAAGGCGGAAACAAGGGCGCTCCATCCAGATCTGAGGGCGGCGCACCCCAGCGCAACGGCTCGCCCAGTCGATCCTCGATGACATTGGCCCGGGTCATTTCGCGCGGCGAACACAAGCTGAGTGCGATCCCGCGACGACCGGCGCGGCCCGTGCGACCGATACGATGCAGGTGCGTGTCGGCGTCGGACGCAATGTCGAAATTGATCACCATCGGCAAGTCTGCGATGTCCAGACCGCGTGCAGCGACATCGGAGGCGACCAGCACCGTGCAGCTTCGATTGGAGAAGCGCACCAGCATTTCCTCGCGCTCGCGCTGATCGAGTTCGCCATGCAACGCCAGTACAGAGAAGTTTCGCTCGGCCAGTTCTCTTGCGACGGCGCGCACGTCCTGCCGCGTGTTGCAGAACACGACCGCCGACTCCGGTCGATGCTGCAATAGCAACGATTCGAGCGCTTCGAGTTTTCGCTCGGGATCGACTTCAAAAAAGGTCTGCTCGATGAGCACCTCATCGGCGTCGCTCGTCACCGTAACGTCGAGCGGGTCGCGCTGAAACTGCCGGCTGATTTCGCGAATCGACTGCGGGATCGTCGCGGAGAACAGCAGCGTCTGGCGCTCGCGCGGCGTCGTTTCGATGATGGCGTGAATGTCCTCTGCGAATCCCATGTCGAGCATGCGATCGGCTTCGTCCAGCACCAGCACCTTCACAGCCCGCAGCGGCAGCGCCTCTTTCTCGATCAATTCGAGAATACGACCGGGCGTGCCGACCACGATGTGCGGTTCATGGGCGAGAGAGGCGAGATGCGGCCGCAGCGGCACGCCGCCGCAGAGCGTCAGCACTTTTACGTTGGGTATGAAGCGCGCCAGGCGGCGAATCTCGCGACTGACCTGGTCCGCGAGTTCACGCGTCGGACACAGTACGAGACCTTGCAGCCTTACCGCCGTTGCATCGAGTGCGGACAACAAACCCAATGCAAACGCGGCGGTCTTGCCGCTGCCGGTACGCGCCTGCGCCGCTACATCACGGCCCGCGAGAATCGCTGGCAGGGTCGCCGCCTGTACGGGCGTCATTGCAGCGTAGTCCACTTCCGCCAGCCCACGTTGCAGCGGTTCAATCAGTTTCAATCGGGAGAATTCAGTCATAGGTCGCATGATCGCATTGATGCGTGCGAGGCACGTCGGCAAACGAACAATAAACCTGCGCGCTTCGATCCTCCGCCGATTTCGTGGCGAGGAACTTCTAACCTTTGTCGATGATTGTTGATCATCCTCAGGCGCGGGACTTCGATCATGCGACGCTCAGCCAGACCCTTCCTGCTTTCGTTCTTTGCGGCTCTTTTTTACACAGGACTGGCCTCAGCGGCGGGATTTGTCGATCCGGTGCTGGCGCAACGGCTCGCGGCAGGCGCGGGCCCGCACGAAGTCGTCATTACTTTCAAACAGCCCTCCGATTCGACCGCACTCGCAAGCCTCGGAGTGAATTTCATACCACTTCGCGAGTTGCCGATGGCTGGCGCGTTGCTGACCACTGCTCAGGTGCAGACCGTCCAGCAATGGATCTCCGTCGAGAGCATCTACTTCAATGCAAGACTGCGCTATTCGAATTACACGTCGGGTGAAATTACCGGCGGTCACTATGTGCACGATTCACTCGGTGTGACGGGCGCTGGCGCAACCATTGCGGTGCTGGACTCAGGCATCGATGCAAATCACCCCGACCTCGCGTTCGGCGCCAAGACAGTGCAGAACGTGAAGCTCGTGGGAGATCTCGGCCTGCTCGGCGCCTCGACATTCATCGAGAATGTATCGAACACCGATACGACGAGCGGCCACGGGACGCACGTTGCAGGGACGGTTGGCGGAAGCGGTGCAGCCTCGGCGAGCGATTCCCGGCGCCCCTTCTACTTCGCCGGGATCGCACCGCAGGCATCCCTCATTGGTCTCGGCGCCGGCGAAGGACTATCGATACTGCACGCGCTGCTGGGCTTCGAATGGGCGCTCGCCAATCAGCAGCGCTACAGCATCGACGTCATCACGAACAGCTGGGGCGGCGGCGACGGCAGTGCGTTCGATCCGAACAATCCCATCAACCAGGCGTCCTACGAGTCCTATCGGCGCGGCATGGTCGTGACGTTCGCGGCGTCGAACAGCGGCCCGGATGAGAACACGCTGAATCAGTACGCGATTGCACCATGGGTCATCAACGTGGCGGCGGGTACGGCGACGAAGGGGCTCGCGGATTTTTCGAGCCGAGGAGTGGCGGGCGATCCGAACAAGCATCCGGACATTACGGCCCCGGGCGACGCGATTACCTCGACGCGGGCAGTGGGAACGGCAGTCGGCGCGTTGGGCCCGGTCGTCGACCCGAATCATCCCGAATACACATTGCGCTATCACACGATCAGCGGTACGAGCATGGCGACGCCCTTTGTCGCGGGTACGGTGGCGCTCCTGCTCAGTGCAAATCCACAACTTTCGCCCGATCAGATCGAGCAGATCCTCATGCAGACCGCGGATCCCATGCCCGGCTTCGCATTCCACCAGGTCGGCGCCGGCTATATCGACGTGCGTGAAGCGGTCGAGGTAGCGGGCGCTACGTCAGGCGAACGTGCGGCGTTCATCGCAGGCGATACGGCGTGGTCGCGGCGCGGCGAGTGGGAGGTCATTGCGGATGCGGATTCAAGGCTGCGCTACACAGGAAAGTGGCGCGTTCGTTCGAGCGCCAATGCGAGCGATGGCGGTTATCACGAGGTCGACGCAAAGTCGGGCGGATCGCTGCGTGCGACGTTCACGGGCTCGGCGTTCAAGCTGCTGTTTCCGATGAATGCGCAAGGCGGTGTCGCCGATGTGTACGTAGACGGCGTCAAACGCGACACAGTGAGCTTCTACAGCGCCGCCGCCAGTAAGGGCGACGCATCGCTTACCGCCCTCGAGGCCGGCGCGCACTCACTCGAGCTGCGCGCCGTGACAGGCAAAACCTATGTCGACGGGCTGTCGCTCGAGGGCGAGCTCTACCCGGACAACACCACCTTCGTCGACGAGACGCAGACTTTCGCCGGCACGATGGGCCCGTCGGTAGCGGATCTCGAGATCGATCGATACACGATTCAGGCGGGCGGCGACGCCACCACGATCAAGGGCGAGCTCGCGTGGACAGGCGTTCTCGACCTCGACATGTACCTCGTCGATCCGAACGGCGAGCGCGTTGCATCAGGCGCCACCCTGACGAACCCTGAACGATTCGAGTTCGCCATCCGGCAACCGGGCGCGTACACAGTGGAGGTGACCGGCTTTGCAACGCTCGCCGCCACCTACACTTTGACCGCCACGATAACGCGCGCTGTCACGCCGTGAATGGCGACACGTTGCCGTCTTCCTCACCCGCAGCTTCGATCTGCCCTGACGCAGGCGCGCGCGGTGGTGCTGGCAGAACGTGTGAAGCAGGTGTTCGCTGCGTTGCTGGTCACGGAGATCCTTGCAAACGCGTCGTTGGACGTGTGAAATCCGCTGAACCGTCGACCCATGCCTGGCCATGGAAGGCGATCCGTTCATGAAACTGCATGGGGTCTTGCAATGCGAATTGTTGTTTTTGCTGCTCTGGTTGCACTGACAGGCTGCGCTGCTCAGCCACAGAGTTCTGATGTCGCCAGCGCAGTTGCTGACGAACCGACGTTGGCTCTCGCCCAGCCCGCTGAACCTGCGGCGGACGCGAGCGAGTCTGCCGTCTTCAAGCCGCCGAAGGGCTACAAAAAGCGGGTTGAGAGCGGCAACACTATCTACTGCAACAAAATTGTCGTGCTCGGTTCCCGATTTCCGAAGGAAGACTGCCGGACCCAGGCCGAGCTTCGCGACCTGGAGGCGCACAAGGAAGCCGCGCGCGCAGAAATGGATCAACAGCGGCGCGTTTGCACGAGCGCGGCTGGATGCGCCAGCCCTTGATGATGCGGGTCATGTAAGGGGACGAGTCCCGGAAGATCTGAGCGGCCGCACCGGAAATAGGGACTGTCCCCATTTCCGGGCCGGGCGTGCAACCTTGCAGGTCTGCAGTCAGGAGAGTTGCATCTCCTCGCGCAGCGCACAGGTTCGCGGCTATTTCAACAGCACCAGCTCTTCGGCCATCGTGGGATGAATGGCAAAGCAGTCATCGAACTGCGCCTTGGTCAATCCAGCTTTCACCGCGACTGCGACCATCTGAAGAATCTCCGGTGCGTCGGGCCCGATCATGTGAGCGCCGACTACCCGGTCGCTCGTGTTGTCGATGATCAGTTTGTAGAGCGCTCGCTCCTTGCGATCGGCGAGTACGCTTTTCATCGGTCTGAAGTCCGAGGTGAAAACTCGCACTGAGCCCAACCGATTGCGGGCTTGCGCCTCGGTCATGCCGACCCCTGCGAGCGGCGGGTGGCTGAACACCGCAGACGGGATGCAGTCGTAGTTCACCGTAGTGGGCTGATCGCCAAAGACGGAATCCGCGAACGCCTGGCCTTCACGAATCGCGACCGGGGTGAGCTGCACACGATTGGTGACGTCGCCGACTGCGTAGATCGATGGACAGGTGCTGCGATTCTGAGCGTCGACGCGTATCGCGCCGTGTGCGTCAACCTCGACACCGGCGCTGTTCAGACCGAGATCAACGGTGTTGGGCAACCGTCCCGTCGCAAACATCAGTGAGTCGCATTCCACTGTCTCGCCGCCGCCCAGGTGCACCGTCAATGCGCCGCTCGAGCCCTTGACCACGCGGTCGATCGGCGAATTGAAGAGGAAGCGAATGCCCTTGGTCAGAGAGATCTGCAGCAGCCGGTCCCGAATCTGCTCGTCGTAACCGCGCAGAATCTGATCGGACCGATTGATCAGCGTCACCGTCGAACCGAGCTCGTTGAAGATCCCGGCGAACTCATTGGCGATATAGCCGCCGCCGGCGATCACGATGCGTCTGGGCAGCGCCTCGAGAAGAAAGGCTTCGTTCGATGTGACGCCATGCTCGCATCCGGGTCGATCCGGAACGTGAGGGCGTGCACCGGTCGCAATGAGGATCGTGCCCGCACTTACTTCGCGCTCGCCCACTCTCGCTCGATTCGGCCCCAGCACGACCGCGCGATGCTGCAGGATCTCGACCTTGTGGTGTTCGAGCGTCTGCGTGTACAGGCCGCTCAATCGCGACACTTCCGCGAGCACGTTGTCACGCAACGTCAGCCAGTCGAACGTCGCACGCTCGATTCGCCACCCAAAGCGTGCAGCGTCCTCCAGGTCTTCCGCGAAATGCGCGCCATAGACGAGCAACTTTTTCGGTACGCAACCGCGAATGACGCATGTTCCGCCGATCCGGTGCTCTTCGGCGATTGCGACTCTGGCGCCGTGACCGGCGGCCACGCGCGCCGCGCGCACTCCGCCGGATCCCGCGCCGATGACGAGCAGGTCATAGTCGTGAGTCGTCATACGTTCACCTTTGCATGGCCATGCTCGCGCCGACGGTAAATTCCGGGACAAAGAACGATAACGCCTCCGCGCGGGGCATCGATAGGTGTTTGAAGGAATCTCGATGAGTTGCGTGCGTGTAGCTACTATCCGTCACACTGCGTCCTTCCGTAACAGGCAGATACCCATGGATAGTTCCAGCCCTGACAGGATGTTGAAAAAGTCCGTCCTGGACGTTTTCAACGTCGCTTGCCCATGTCCTATGAAAGACAGGGGCGTGGTTTTCGCTGCGCTCCCCCACGTCAATGAACATGGCAAGCACATAAGAAGAATGTGCATGTTTTCGGCGGGCCATCCATGGCCCGATCGCGGGCTGTTGAAAAGAGCTTTTCAACGGCCTGCTAACTGGTCTCTCAGGGCGATTCGCGTTCTACCGATCGCACTGAGCGCCGCCTCGTTCGCCGTCGCGGCGACGGCGGCTGATGAACCCTCTGAACCCTACGATTTGTGGATCAAGGGCGGGCTGATCCATGACGGCGGCGGAGGCGCGCCAGTCGCTGGCGACGTGCTCGTGCGAGGCGATCAGATCGTGCGCGTTGGACCTACGGCTGGCGTTGAGGCCAGACGCGTTATCGACGCTGCGGGCAGGATCGTTGCGCCGGGATTCATCGATACCCATTCGCACGGCGATCCGTTGACCGACAAATCGTTCGAGAACTTCGCATTGCAGGGCGTCACCTCAGTCGTGCTTGGTCAGGATGGCGGTACACCGGGGTATTCGAGCGAAGACGGCGACAGTGAAAATGCGCCATCGTCAGGACGCAGATCGCTGGCCGAATGGATGACGGCAGTGGAGAAGGCAAGGCTGCAGACAAATATCGCGACCCTCGTTGGACACGGGACGCTGCGGCTGCAGGCGGGAGTCGGCGTGTCAGCGGAACCGACCGATGCGCAGATGGAAGCGATGCAGACCATATTGCGCGAAGGCCTCGCTGCAGGCGCCTTCGGGATGAGCTCAGGTCTCGAATATGTGCCGGGGCGATACGCGCAGCGCAGCGAACTCGTCGCTCTGGCGGATACCGTCGGCCGCGGCGACGGCGTCATCATGAGCCACATGCGTTCGGAGGATTCAGACAAGGTCGTCGAAGCGCTCGATGAATTGCTCGCGCAAAGCCGCGCGTCGCGAGTGCATGTCTCGCATCTCAAGATCGTATTCGCCGCCTCCGCTCGCGAGGGCGACCGGGTTCTTGCATTGCTCGATGCGGCGCGTAAGCGCGGCGTCATCGTCACCGCAGATGCGTATCCCTATCTCGCAGGCTATGGCGATCTGTCGCTGGTCTATCCGCCCTGGGCGAAAACGCGTGAGGAATGGAACAAAGCGGTCGCGACCGACCGGCCGAGGCTCGAGGCCTATCTGCGCGAGCGCATCGCGTTGCGCGGCGGGGCCGAAGCGATCCTGCTGGCTGAGCCGCCGTATACGAACCAGACGCTTGCGCAGGTCGCAGCTCAGTTGCAGCGACCTGTGGAAGCAGTCGTGATCGACGTGATGGGCTTCGGCGGCCCGAGTGCGGCGCATTTCAACATGCGCGAAGACGTTCAGGACGGCTTCATTGCGTGGGAGCACGCATCGATCTGCACCGACGGTGGTCCATCGCTCCACCATCCACGGTCCTGGGGAACGTATCCGAAGGTGCTGCAGGAGATAGTTCGGGAACGCAAAGTGATCACGATGGAGCACGCGATCAGGAAGATGTCTGGTCTGCCGGCAACGATCGTTCCGCTAGCGAAGCGCGGCCGGATCAAGGCAGGCTACTACGCCGATCTCGTAATCTTCTCGCCCGAGACGGTGCGCAGCACTGCGACCTGGGAAAAACCGGCGCAGGCGCCGATCGGCATCGATCACGTGATCGTCAACGGCTGCGTGCAGGTCGAGAACAGCCGGATGACGTCCAACGACTGCGGACGACTACTGAGGAAATCGGCGGGCGCGAATATCTCATCGACGCTCCGGAAATGAGGAATGCCTCCAGGGGTTCCCAGGCGTTCGTCTTTCTGGTTCCGCTCGCCCTGAGCCCGGTCGAGGGCTCCTTCGCGTTGTATTCAACCGTAGAATCTCACTCGAACGGAGCAAGCTCAGGGGCGGAGTGCGGAGTTGCGGCTGAAAGAATCTCAGGCCGCGGCGGCGGCGCTGATTCGTTCCCAGAAGCGCATTGCTTCGCCCTTGCGTCCCCGGTTCACGAGATAGCCGTAGCCCATCGTGCCAGCGGTGGAGATCAGTTCCACGTCCTGTTCTGCGGCCTGCAGCAGGTGCTGCAGACCGTGTTCGTCGCCGCGCCCGAGCAGCAGATGGCCGAGCAGTAAATGCGCCTTGGGCCATGCGCCTTCGCGCGCGATCAGCAGTTGCAATGCTTCGATTCCATCCGCGTCGCGATTCACGTTCAGCAACAGATTCGCTTTCGCCCAGAGATCCTCGGGGCCGAGCGCGCTGGTTTCGTACGCTTCGTACTCTGCGATCTTCCAGCGAGCTTCCTTGAGTTCGTCATGGCGCTTGCGCCAGTTCGCGACATTGTCCGCTCGCCACGCCTCATCGCAGTAATTGATCAGATCCGGCGCCATAGGCCCGAGCAGAGATAGCGCCGAGGCGTCCGCATCGTATCCGGGCAAGGCCGGCGTTATATCGAGCGCCGCGAGGCGCTCGGCGAGGCTCGGATGTGTGTCGTCCTCCGCTGCGTATCTGCTCAGAGATTCCCTGAGCCATTCCTGTCGCGACCAATCCTTCTCGGCGACCTTGAAAGCACGTTGCATCAGGGAGTACGGCCGATACGGGGGCTCGGGCGCCTTCTCCACCTGGGCGAACAGGCGCTCCCAGAAAATTTCCGAGAGAAAGCGGCCCATCAGCTCCAGCTTGGTCAGCGCGCGGCCGAGACTCTGCGCGTCGGTGAAGTGTGCGGCGGCGCGGTCAGCTGCATACTCGTGATTGCGCGCCAGCACGAAGCTGTAAGCATGGAAATAGGGTGCGTACCAGCCGTAGAACCACGCGAGCACCTGATCGAACACGTTGGCGGGCTCCTCGAACTTGCGGCGCAGGGCATGCCAGGTCATG
The DNA here is from genome assembly GCA_050738395.1 of Steroidobacter sp. Classification (GTDB taxonomy): domain Bacteria; phylum Pseudomonadota; class Gammaproteobacteria; order Steroidobacterales; family Steroidobacteraceae; genus Steroidobacter. Next base: position 2,801 of record JBOHZJ010000234.1, on the reverse strand, counting down.
CGTTGCCGATAAATCCAGGCGCTGAATTGACCATGCTGGCCGCTCAAGTGGCCCATCTCATGCGCGAGCACCGCTGCAAATTCCTCCACGCTGAGCGCCGTCAGCAGCGGCAGGCCGAGCTGCAGATGATTGCGATAGTTGCCGAACACGCCCCAGCGAGGAATCTGGCGGATGCTGGCGTTGAACTCACTGTTGATCGTGACCCCCGCCAACGGTACGCCGCTCATCCTTGTCGATACATCATCGATCAGCGCAAACAGTTCGGGCGAAGCTTCGCGCGTGATCTGCAAGTCAGCCGGTTCATCGAGGCGCACCCAGAGCGCACGGACCATCGCGAACAGCGTGCAGATCCCGGCTGCAAGGCCCAGCACCATCCAGCCCGAGGGCCTGCCGCCGGAAACAACCGACTGAAGAATGAAGGAACACGCCGCGAGGACGCCAATAGCGACCAGCGAAAGGCAGAGATATCCGAGCGCCGCGACGCCGGCGACTTTGGCGGCATATAGCCGCGGCCGCTCTTCGGCCTCACGCTCGAGCCGCCCGATCAGAATGGAGAAATCGCTGCTGTCCATGTGGGTGAGTCCGCATGACGGGCAGGCAGATTACGTTCAACGCACGGGCGGGAAGTTTGAAGTCCGTCACAAATCGACGCGGCGCGCACGGCGAGCGCCGCGATTGCGGCAATGCCTCGATCAGCCGGCTATTTGCCGGGCTGGCAACGGCGAAGCGTCGGTTTGCACTTCGATTTTCGGCGCTGCGCCGGTCATCGATGGACTCTGCTGGGCGCTGACGCGCGGAATCGCGTCGTCGGCGTGGAGGCGCTGTCGCGTGATCTCGAGCCATCGCTCGATATGGCGGCGAAACCGTTCGATCGCCCGCGCGCGCAACGTTGCGACGCCGTTCCCGTTGAACATCTGTTCTTCGGCCGGCGTCACGTGATACCACCACTGCAGGCGCTCCATTCGGTCGCCATTGCGATACGGCAGCGTGATCGAGAATCGACGTCCGCGGCGCGTGGGATCGGTTTCTGCGAAAGCGAAATATTCTTCGAGCGCGCGCGGCAGTTCGATGAGCGGCATCCGTCAATCAGGACAGCAGCAAGTGATGCTCGATGTTAGCTGCTCTCCTGACGTCCTTCTAGCACGATCTCTCGCCGCGCCGGATTCGAGAATTCCATGGCGGCGTCGTCGAGGGCGCCGAATTTCAGACTCATGATGTCGAGCGCATAGTTCTGATGGAGTCGCCAGGGCGCCCGCGATCCCTGCTTCGGAAATTTGTCGAGCGACCGCTGGACATAACCTGAGGAGAAATCGATCCACGGCTCTTCGCTGATGGACGGATCGCATCTGCGCGCGGTGCACTGCTGAACTCCGCGCTCTTTCATGTGGTTCAGCAGACGGCACACGTACTCGCAGGTCAGATCGCATTTGAGCGTCCACGATGCGTTCGTGTACCCGAATGCGGAGGCGAGATTCGGCACGTCGCTGTACATCATGCCCTTGTAGCTCAGCGTCTTCGCGAGATCGACGTTCTCGCCATCCACGGCAATCTGTATGCCGCCTAGCGCCAGAAGATTGAGACCCGTCGCGGTCACGATCAGATCCGCATCGAGTTCGGCGCCCGAGCGCAGCCTGACGCCCTTTTCCGTGAAAGTCTCGATCTGATCGGTAACGACGGATGCGTCGCCCTTTCTGATCGCGTCAAAGAGATCGCCGTCCGGGACCAGACACAGGCGCTGGTCCCACGGGTTGTAGCGAGGGGTGAAGTGGGTGTCGACGTCGTAGTCCGGGCCGAGCTCCTTACTCACGCGCCTGAGGATCATCTTTCTGGCGAGCGGCGGATGGTGTCTGCACAACCAGAAGAACAGCATGCCGAACAGCACATTCTTCCAGCGAGTGACGCCGTAGGCGAACTTGAGCGGCGTCCGGCGGCGCAACCAGTTCGCAATCCGATCTTCCTGCGGCAGAGAGAGAATGTAGGTCGGCGAACGCTGCAGCATCGTCACATGCGCAGCGGATTTGGCGAGTTCCGGAACCAGCGTCACCGCCGTCGCGCCGCTGCCGATGACCACGACGCGCTTGTTGGCGTAGTCGATATCCGCCGTCCATTTCTGTGGATGCACGATACGGCCCGCGAAGCGTTCAGCGCCCGGAAAATCCGGCGTGTAGCCTTCGGCATACTGGTAGTAGCCGCTGCACATGAAAATGAAATTGCAGGTGAAACGCACCGTCTCGTCCGACGCGCCGCGTTCCGCTTCAACTGTCCACCTCGCATCCCGCGACGACCACGAGGCGCGCTTCACAGAATGGTTGAAGCGGATCTTCTGATCGATGCCGTTGTCCTTTGCGGTATCGCGTACGTATTCGAGGATCGAAGGTCCATCGGCGATCGCCTTCGCCTGCGTCCACGGACGAAAGGAATACCCGAGCGTGTACATATCGGAATCCGAGCGGATGCCCGGGTAACGAAACAGATCCCAGGTGCCGCCGATGCCGTCGCGCGCCTCGAGGATGGCATAGGTTTTGTCCGGACAATTCTTCTGCAGATGATAGCCGGCGCCAATGCCCGAGAGGCCCGCGCCGACGATCAGGACATCGAAGTGTTCGTGAGACATAGGGTCAGAAAGTGACTGGTGACTGGTGATTGGTGACTGGGTGGTCAGAGCGAGACGAGTCGTGTGGCAGTTCAGGCGCTACTCGTCAGCCGAGCAGCAATTCAACTCGTCCAGCCGCGGCAATCACAGCCAAGAGTATGACGGAAATGGGGACAGTCCCCATTTCTTCTCCCAGAGCTATTCGTAG
>JBOHZJ010000233.1:0-3332 GCA_050738395.1 Steroidobacter sp. | reverse complement strand
TGCGATGGCCGGCCGGACGCGGCAGCGCGCGCGCCGCAGCCCATCGGCCATTGCCGTCCATGATCACCGCGATGTGGCGCGGGATCATCATCTACCGGGGAAACTGATCGTCGCTGCGGTGCGCTTCATCTCAAATCTGCATCAGCTCTTTTTCTTTTTCGGCGAGCACCTGGTCGATTTCCGCCACGTGCTTGTCCGTCAACTTCTGCACCTCTTCCTGCGCGCGACGGTCATCATCCTGCGACAGCAGCTTTTCCTTGAGCATGTCTCTCAATTCGTTCATCACATCGCGCCGCACGTTGCGGACCGCGACCCGCGCATTCTCTGCTTCGTGACGGACGACCTTCGTCAGGTCGCGTCGTCGTTCTTCGGTGAGCGGCGGCATGGGTACGCGAATGATCGTGCCGGCGGTCGCAGGCATGAGGCCGAGATCCGACTTCATGATGGCCTTCTCGATCGCCTGCACCATTCCCTTCTCCCAGGGAGTGACGGTGATCGTACGCGCGTCTTCGAGCGCAATATTGGCGACCTGCTGCAGCGGGGTTTCGCTGCCGTAATAGTCGACGCGAATGTGTTCGAGCAACGAAGTGTGCGCGCGGCCCGTGCGCAGTTTCTTCAGGTCGTTCCTGAATGAACCGACGCACTTCTGCATGCGCTCGACCGCGTCTTTCTTGAAGTCTTCCAGCATGGGCGATCTCCGATCAATTCTTGGCTAGTTCGCCTGGATGATTCCGATGGCGTTCAGGCCATCTGGTTCTGTTCGAAGTTCGTCACGAGCGTCCCCACGTCTTCGCCGCGCACGATACGCAGCAACTCGCCAGGCGTGTTCAGATCGAACACGCGCAACGGCAAGTTGTTGTCGCGGCACATGACGATCGCGGTCGCGTCCATGACGTTGAGACGATCGGTCAGAACCTTGTCGAAGGTCAACCGCCTGTAGCGGGCGGCGGCCGGGTTTTTCATCGGATCATCCGAATAAACGCCGTTGACCTTCGTCGCCTTGAGCAACAGGTCCGCATTGATCTCGATCGCCCGGAGGCTGGCCGCGGTATCGGTGGTAAAGAAGGGGTTGCCGGTGCCGGCCGCCAGGATCGTGACGCGCCCTTTTTCGAGGTGCCGCACCGCACGCCGCCGGATGTATTCCTCGCACACCTCATTGATGCGGATCGCGGACATGACCCGAGCATGCAGACCTAGCCCTTCGATAGCGTCCTGCATGGCGAGTGAGTTCATCACTGTCGCGAGCATGCCCATGTGATCGCCGGTGACCCGATCCATGCCGGCGCGGGCCAGGCCGGCGCCGCGAAAAATGTTGCCGCCGCCGATCACTACGGCGACCTGCATGCCCAGGCTCATGACCTCGCGAATTTCCATGGCGACGCGTTTCAGCATCTTCGGGTCGACGCCATAGTCCTCATCGCCCATCAGCGCTTCGCCGGAGAGCTTCAGAAGAATGCGTCGCAAGCCGTGTCCAGCCGGACTACCGTGCACCTGTTCGCCCGACGCTTCGTTGCCTGCGGCCATGAATACCTTCCGGACTGCTCGAAATATTTGGCTCATTATAAAGAACCCCGCCGCGGCGGGGTTCTGAATCATGAGGTCGGTACACAGGATCAGTGCGTGGATTTGTCGCCTGGCGGCGGCTTCTTCATGCTCTCGACCTGTTTCCTGACTTCCTCGGCAAAATCTTCCTGCTTCTTCTCGATGCCGGCGCCGACCTCGTAGCGAACTATCGCGAGGACTTCACCGCCAGCCTTCTTGAGATATTGCTCGACCGATTGCTTGTCGTCCTTCACGAACGGCTGGCCGAGCAGCGTGACCTCGTTGAGCCATTTGCGGACCTTGCCTTCCACGATCCTGTCGACGATCTCCTGAGGCTTGCCCGCCGACTTCGGATCGCTCGCCGCCTGCCCAACGAAGATCGAACGCTCCTTCGCGATCTCCTCCGCCGGCACTTCAGCCGACGATACACGGGCCGGATTGATGGCCGCGACATGCATCGCTATGTCTTTCGCGACCGCATCATCGCCCGATTTCATCGCGACCAGCGAGCCTATGCGCGTGCCGTGCAGATAGGCGCCGACCACTGCTGGAGCTTCGATAAGCGCGAACCGGCGAACGCTGATGTTCTCGCCAATCTTCGCGATCAGAACGCGACGAGCTTCTTCTATCAATTGCCCGCCATCGATTGGGGCCGCCGCCAGCGCCTCGAGGTTCGCCGGACGCTCTGCAAGCGCAGCCTTGGCCACATTCGCCGCGAAGAACTGGAAATCCCGTTCGCGGGCGACGAAATCCGTCTCGCAATTGACCTCGACGATCGCCGCGCGCTTACCGTCGGCCGTCCGTTCGATTACCACGACGCCTTCGGCTGCCACGCGCGAGGCTTTCTTATCGGCCTTCGCGAGCCCCGACTTGCGCATCATCTCAGCGGCGGCTTCAAGATCGCCGTTGGTCTCTACGAGCGCCTTCTTGCACTCCATCATCCCCGCGCCAGTGCGCTCGCGCAGGGTTTTGACCGCTTCAGCTGTTACTGCCATGAATCACTCCGTTCCTGCGCCCGTCGTGGTCTTCTCAGGTTCGGCGCCAGCAGCCTTCTCAGCGTCAACGACGACCGCGGGCTTCTCCGCCGCAGCGCCAGCGGTCGGCTTGCGCTTCGCGAGCGCTTCCTTACGACGCGCCATGAACTCTTCCGGCGATACATCCGCCTCGACGTCGTCGACTTCGGCGGCGACGACTTCCTCAACGGCCTCGACCGGCTCGCCTTCAGCCTTCTCGGGAGCGCGACGACGCGCGGGCGCCTTCTTCTTGACGGCCGCCTTGCTGCGACGAGGTGCAGCCATGGCGCCTGTCTTCGGTCTCGGCTTGCCTTCCTCGTCCAGCTCGACGAACTCGTCTTCGCCGGTCGGCACTTCCGGGATCGCGGACTTGCCATCGAGCACGGCGTCGGCGATGCCTTCGACATACAACTGGATGGCGCGCATGGCGTCATCATTGCCCGGCACGACGTAATCGACGTCCTCCGGCGCGCAGTTTGTGTCCACGATCGCGACGACCGGGATACCGAGTTTCTTGGCTTCGTGAATGGCGATGCGCTCGTGACCGACGTCGATCACGAACAGGGCGTCAGGCAGCGATTCCATCTCCTTGATGCCGCCGAGACTGCGTTCCAGCTTTTCGCGTTCGCGGCGCAGGCCCTGCGCTTCGCGCTTGCTGTGCTGGTCGAGCGTGCCGTTCTGCGCCATTTCATCGAGCGTCGTGAGCCGCTTGATCGACTGACGCACGGTCTTGAAATTGGTCAGCATGCCGCCCAGCCAGCGCTGGCTGACGTAGGG
>JBOHZJ010000232.1:0-9039 GCA_050738395.1 Steroidobacter sp. | reverse complement strand
CCGACGCTGTTTTCAGGAACGTCAAAAATATGGACCATTTTGCCGTAGCGCCACATTGATGTGCTTGTGCGCGGTCCTGAAAACAGCGTCGGGAGGCGGGCGCTCAGCCCATCATTCACGCAGCACTCGATCAAGAAACTCCGTGCTTGAGCCTCGGCGCCTACGGCCTCGCCTGAGATTCAGGCGACATTCAGTCCTCCGCGCCTACCTTGACGCCCACGCTCGGCGGAGTCAGCCGGGCGATGGGAGAAAAGAATGCGTACTGCTCAGGTGTTATTCGTTCTGGCGGGTGTAGTGGGTGTGGCTGGATCAGCGCTGGCCTCTCCACCGCCCTGGTCGAATTCTCGTCACAACCGCGGCCATTACGACGGGTACGACTATGCCCGGGTGACCCACGTCGAACCGATCGTTCGGCAAGTGCGCGTTGAGACGCCTCGACGCGAGTGCTGGGACGATGTGCGCTATGTCGAATCGCGCCCGCATATCTCTGACGCCGGCGTCGGCGGCCGCACCCTGCTGGGCGGCATCATCGGCGGCGTCATCGGCCATCAGTTCGGCAGTGGCCGCGGCAATGATGCGGCGACCGTCGCGGGCACGCTGATCGGCGCCGGGGTGGGCTACGACAGCGCAGCGCGTCGCACGGCGAGCGGCGGGCGCGAGGAAGTCGTGCAGCGCTGTGACGTGCGTTACGAACACGAGTACGAAGAGCGCATCGATGGTTACCGGGTGACCTACGAGTACAACGGCCGCGAACTCACCACCCGGATGCCGTACGACCCAGGCGAGAAGATTCGTGTGCGAGTGGCGGTCGCCCCCGCAGAATGACCGTCGACGGCTGTTGGACGAGCATCGAGTGCGGCGGGGCGTGAAGAAGCGTCCCGCCGCACGTACACTACAGACCATGCGCGCTGGCCCGCTTATTTTTCTGACGACGTTCGCACTCCTGTGCGTCGTACCGACGGCGGCTGCGCAACAGCTCATCGACCGCCGGCCGCCCGCGCAGTACTACATCGAGCATCAGGGGATGTCCCTGGATCAGGCCGTCGAAATGGCGCAGCGCCGTTATCGGGCGCGCGCCGTCAAGGCGGAGACCGTGAGTCAGGGCGATCGACGCGTCCACAAAATCCGTCTCCTGAGCCCCGAGGGCAAGGTATGGAACGTGCTCGTGGATGCGCAGACCGGAGCAATGCACTAACTCTATGCGCGTTCTGATCGTAGAAGACGAAAAGACTCTCCGTGAATCCATCGTCGCCCAGCTCAAGGAAGCGGGTTTCAATGTCGACGCCGCCGCCGACGGAGAAGAAGGCCTGTACTGCGGGCTCGAATATGCGCTGGATCTGGCGATCATCGACCTGGGTTTGCCGAAGCTGCCTGGGCTCGAGCTCATCAAGAAGTTGCGCGCCGAATCGAAATCCTTCCCGATTCTCATTTTGACGGCTCGCGACCGGTGGCAGGACAAAGTCGAGGGATTGCAGGCCGGCGCCGATGATTACGTCGCCAAGCCGTTTCACTTCGAGGAGCTGCTTGCGCGGGTACAGGCCCTCCTGCGTCGCTCCGGCGGCTGGGCGCAGCCGGTGCTTCGCTGCGGCCCGGTATCGCTCGATCCGCGCACGCAGGAAGTCACGGTGCATGAGACGCGTGTCGATCTCACCAGTTTCGAGTATCGGATTCTCGAGTATCTGATTCACCGCGCCGGCGAAGTCATCTCCAAGACTGAATTGACCGAGCGCCTGTACGCGCAGGATTTCGATCGCGACAGCAACACGATCGAAGTGTTCATCGGGCGCCTGCGTCGCAAACTCGATCCCGACGATACGATCAAGCCGATCGAGACTCTACGCGGTCGCGGCTACCGCTTCGCCCTGCAGCGCGAAAGCGCCCGGCCGGTTGACAGTTGACCGTTGAGGGTTGACGGTTCGAACAGAAGAAGCGAAGCCAGCACTCCAGCTCTGGCCGTCAACTGTCAACAGCCAACTGTCAACCCAGCCATGCAGCCGCGCTCCTTAAGCACTCGACTGCTGGCGTCGGTCAGCATCCTGCTGGTTCTTTTTTTTGGCCTGACCATTGCGGCGCTCGATCTGGTCTTTCGCGAAGTGACCGAGCAGGCGATGCGTGATCGGCTGGAGGCGCAATTGCTCGCGCTGATCTCGGCCTCGGAGGAGGACGACAGCGGCGGTCTGCAGCCGACGCCGGAAAAAACCGAAGAGCGCTTGAAGAATCCTGGCTCGGGTCTCTATGGCGAGATCCTGCGCGCCGACGGCTACCCGAGCTGGCGCTCGAACTCGCTGACGGGATCGGGTCTTGCATTTGACGTGCAGTTGCAACCAGGCGCCCGCAAGTACGGCGAGTTGCGCCGCGGCGACGGCGCGCCGGTGCGTGCGTTGAGCCGCAGCATTGAATGGCAGTTCGACGATGGCGTGATGCGCACCTTTGCCTTTAGCGTCGCGGAGGATCTGCAGCCGTTCAAAGCCCAACTGAGCCGATTTCGCGGCCAGTTGTTCGGCTGGTTCGGCGTGTTGATGCTGTTGCTGCTGGGTGCGCTGTGGATCCTGTTACGCCGATTGCTGGCGCCGCTGCGGCGCGTCGAGCGCGAGATCGAAGCGATCGAGGCGGGCAATCTCACTGAGCTGGGACAGGGTTATCCGCGCGAACTGCTCGGCATCACCACGAACCTGAATGCACTGTTGCGCAGTGAGCGAGAACGCCTCTCGCGATACCGCAATACGCTCGGCAACCTGGCGCATAGCTTCAAGACCCCGCTCGCCGTCATGCGCAATCTTCTGGGCGGCGCTCAATCGCGAGAACTTCCCATCGCCCGCCAGCTCGATGAGCAGGTCGGCCGCATGGACGACATCGTGAAATATCAGCTCAAGCGTGCGGCTGCCTCGGGCGGCACGGGGTTCGGGTCAGCGCCGGTCGATGTGCGCACTACATTGGAAGCTTTGCGCGGCGCCTTGTTGAAGGTATACGCAGATCGCGCGCTCAGCTGCGAGTTGTCCGTAACAGAGGGGCTGCTGTTCACCGGGGACCGTGAAGACCTGACGGAGATCGGCGGCAATCTGCTCGACAACGCATTCAAGTGGACGCGCACCCGCGTCCGGGTGACTGCGGAACGCCTCACTCGCGCGACAGCGCGACGCGACGGTCTGCTCCTGACAATAGAGGATGACGGCCCGGGTATTCCGGAGAGCGACCGCGTTCGCGTGCTCGAACGCGGCGCGCGCCTGGACGAACGCGTCAGCGGACAGGGCATCGGCCTGTCTGTCGTCCGCGAACTGGTGGAGTTGAACGGCGGCGCGATCACCATCGAGCAGTCATCCCTCGGCGGCGCTCGCATTGAAGTGCGGCTGCCGCCCAGCTGAAGAGAGATGAGTAACCACAAAGAACACAAAGAGCACGTAGATTGAGACAATGATTCTGCCCAAGCGCCTAGGCGGCAGCTTCCGGCTCCAGTATCCGGTCAATTCCCAAACTCATTTTTTCTGATCTTTGTCCCGCGGAATTTCCTTCCGGTCATGATCTTTGTGGTTACTCCACTCCTTCTCCATGTCTGACACGAACGCCGCGCTATTGAAACTGCGAGAGCAGCTTGCGCTTACGCGCTATGCCGATCGGCAGCGGCTGGCGCGCGAGCTCGATCGGCTGTTTGCGCGAGGCGGACGCGCAGCTGAGCTGGATAAAGCGGTCGAGAAGCTCCGCCAGGCCATCGAGGTCTCAGCGTTGCACGTTGACAGACTCAGCGGGCTGCCTCTCAGACTGGAGTTCGATGCGGCGTTGCCGATCAGCGCGCATCGCGAAGAAATTATCGGCGCTCTGCAGAAGCATCAGCTACTCGTCGTCTGCGGAGCGACTGGTTCGGGCAAGACGACGCAACTGCCGAAGATGTGCATCGATGCCGGTCGCGGCGGCTTCGGACTGATCGGCCACACGCAGCCGCGAAGGATCGCCGCACGCGCGATGGCGAATCGACTCGCGCAGGAGATGGGGACGAGCGTCGGCGGCGCAGTGGGCTATCAGGTGCGCTTCACTGATCGCACCGGTCCTGATTGCCGCGTGAAGCTGATGACCGACGGCATTCTGTTGCGTGAGCTGGAGCATGACCGGCTGCTGCGCCGCTATGACACGCTGATCATCGACGAGGCGCATGAACGCAGTCTCAATATCGATTTTCTGCTGGGCGTCCTGAAACGATTGCTGCCGCAGCGTCCTGAGCTGCGGGTCATCATCACTTCGGCAACGATAGATCCGCAGCGCTTTGCGGCCTTTTTCGATGGCGCGCCGATCATAGAAGTCTCCGGACGCAGCTACCCCGTTGAAGTTCGTTACCGGCCGCTCGCCGGCGACGACGACGAGGAAGAGTTGTCGCTGAACGAGGGAATCATCGCCGCCGTGCGCGAGCTCGATCATGCGACTCGCGGCGATGTGCTCGTCTTTCTGCCCGGAGAGAAGCAGATCCGCGATGCGGCGGACGCGCTTGGCAAGGCGCGATTGCACCACACCGAAGTTCTGCCGCTGTATGCGCGGCTATCCACGCGCGATCAGGAGCGCATTTTCGAGAAGCATGGACCGCGGCGCATCGTGCTCGCGACGAATGTCGCGGAGACGTCCCTCACCGTGCCTGGCATACGCCACGTCGTGGATTCAGGCCTCGCCCGCATCAGTCGTTACAGCGTGCGAGGCAAAGTGCAGCGGCTGCCGATCGAGCCGATCTCGCAGGCGAGCGCGGATCAGCGCAAAGGACGCTCGGGCCGCGAAAGCGAAGGCGTCTGTATTCGTCTGTATTCGGAAGACGACTTCAATGCGCGGCCCGCTTTCACGCCGCCGGAAGTGCTGCGCACGAATCTTGCGAGCGTCATTCTGCAAATGGCGTCGCTGGAGCTGGGCGAACCCGAGGATTTCCCGTTCGTCGACCCGCCGGACACCCGGCTCATCAATGACGGGTATCGCCTGCTCCAGGAGCTGAAAGCGGTGGATGAGGCGCGGGTCGTAACGAGTCTCGGTCGGCAGATTTCCGCGCTGCCGCTGGATCCGCGTCTGGCGCGCATGCTGATTGCGGCGAGCCATCATGGCTGCGTCGCCGAGATGCTCGTCATCGCGGCTTTCCTGGCAGCGCAGGATCCGCGTGAACGCCCTTCGGATGCTCAGCAGCAGGCCGATCAGAAGCATGCGACATTCGGCGATCCGCGCTCGGACTTCGTCGCCATTCTGAATTTATGGAACACATTCCGCGAGCAAAGCGCCGCCCTGACCGGAGGCCAGTTGCGCAAATGGCTTCGCGAAAGCTTCCTGTCCTTCATGCGCATGCGCGAATGGCAGGAGCTTCATCGGCAATTGAGCGAGACGGTCGCCGAACTGAAGCTCAAGGTGAATCAGACGTCCGCGGAGTACGGGGATCTGCATCAGGCAGTCCTCACCGGCTTTCTCGGCAACATTGGCGCGCTCGATGAGCGTCGCGAGTATGAGGGCGCGCGCGGTTCACGATTCGTCATCGCGCCCGGCACGCCGCTCGCATCGAAGCCGCCGAAATGGTTGGTCGCGGCGCAGTTGATGGAGACGACGCGTCTGTACGCGCGCACGGTCGCCGCCGTCGAGCCGCAGTGGATCGAGTCGGCCGGCGCGCACCTCATCAAGCGCGCCTATAGCGAACCGCACTGGGTCGAGGAGCGTGGCTTCGTGGCTGCGTTCGAGTCGGCTTCGCTGTACGGGCTCACGCTTGCAGCACGCCGCCGCGTGAATTACGGCGTCGTGGCGCCGAGGGAGTCGCGCGAGATCTTCGTGCGCGAGGCGCTGGTGGAGGGGCGCACGCGATTTCGCGCTGATTTTCTCGACCGCAACCGCCGGTTGCGCACAGATATCGAGCAGCTCGAAGCCAAGGTGCGGCGGCGCGATATCCTCGTCGATGAACAGGCGATCTGCGATTTCTATCTCGCGCGCTTGCCTGAACACGTGCATTCGACCGCGGCGCTGGAGAAATCTCTGAGAGGCGGCCCCTCACAACGAATGCACGCCCGAGAAGAGGTTCTTGCCAGCGCCGAAAACCCGGCAGCGCGACTCACTATGTCCCGGCGCGATCTCATGCGGCGCGACACACCCGAAGTCACACCCCGGTCTCATCCGGATACCTGGACGTTTGAAGGTAATCCGCTTCCTATCCAGTATCGCTTTGAACCGGGGGCTCCCGATGATGGTGCGACGATCACCTTGCCGCTGCCGTTGCTGAGCGCCGCGGTCCCGTCTTCCTTCTCCTCGCCCATCCCGGGGTGGCGCGTCGAAAAGATCACCGAGGTCCTGCGCAGCTTGCCGAAGGCCATCCGCAAGGCCTTCGTGCCCGTGCCTGAGAACGCGCAGCGCGCTGTGGCTGAAGTCGATGAACGCAGAGAATTCAATGCCGCAATCGCGGACTGGATCACACGCAATAGCGGCTCTGTCGTCACGACGGCCGAGATCGCGGCGCTGCCGCTGCCGGATCATCTGCGCTTCAATATTCGCGTCGTCGATCTGCAGGGCGCGATCCTCGCGGAGGGCCGCGATATCGCGGAGATCAAACGCAAAGTCCGGCAACGCGATGCAGGCGCCGTGCAGGCGCGCGCAGCGAACGAAGTGCACCGACGCTGGGACTTCGGCGACCTCGCGCAGGAGCAGGTCGTCGAGCGGCGCGGCTTGCGGTTCACAATTTATCCGACCTTGAGAGATCGCAGCGACGGCGTCGAACTCGCCGAGTCGCCGAGCGCCGCGGAAGCCGAAGCTTCTCTGCGCTGCGCGGTGCTGCGATTGACAATGCTGACGTTGCCGGAGCAGTACAAGTACGCGCGTAAACGGTTCGCGGATGAACGCGATCTGATGCTGCTCGGTCAGGGCCTCAACAACGCACGGCCGCTGGCGGACGCGCTGACCGAGCGAGCGTTTGCGGACTGCTTTCTGAAGGATCTCGAACGACTGCCGCGCGCCGCTCATGCGTTTCAGTCGTTGCTCGATCAGCGACGTGCGTCGTTCGGCGAAACGGTTGATAGCGTGCTGGCGCATTCGACGGAGGTTCTGCGCGAGTTGCGCGCAACCCGACAGAAAGTCAGCGCTCTGAGCGCACCTGTATTGCAGCCCATGCAGCAGGATGTACGCGCACAACTGGATGCGCTCGTTCCGGCCGACTTTCCTGCAAGCGCGCCTCCGCTGCTCTGGCCGCATCTGCCGCGCTTTCTGAAGGCGCTCGGGCGCAGGCTCGACAAGCTCGCAGGCAATCAGAAACGCGACGCAGAACTGATGAGCAAGGTGTCGCCGGCCGCGCGCGCGCTCGAACAGATCAAAACGCAATCGCATCGATCGCTGTCACACGCGGAGCTCGATAGGCTGCAGTGGATGATCGAAGAGTTGCGAGTATCGCTATTCGCGCAAGATCTGCGAACCGCACTGCCGGTCTCGGAGAAGCGCGTCGCCGAACAGATCGAGAAGGCGCGCGTGGAGGCGCGTATCCAGTGAGAACTGAGAATCAGGAACATCTCGCAGGGATCGCTGAGATCGCAGATATCGCAGAGATGAAACGGATCTGAATCGGCTCCTTCACTCTGCGTACCGCTGCGCTCTCTGCGAGAACTCCCGCTCTAGGGCGCGACCTTGAAGTCGATTCCCTGGGCGAGCGGCAGTTCGCGGCTCCAGTTGATCGTGTTGGTCTGGCGGCGCATGTACGCCTTCCAGCTGTCGGAACCGGATTCGCGGCCGCCGCCGGTGTCCTTTTCACCGCCGAAGGCGCCGCCGATTTCGGCGCCCGATGTGCCGATATTCACGTTGGCGATTCCGCAGTCGCTGCCCGCGGCAGACAGGAATCGTTCGGCGTGCTGCAGGTTGTCCGTGAAGATCGAGGAGGACAAGCCGTGGTGCGACGCGTTGTGCATCGCGATCGCCTCGTCGAGCGACTCGAACTCGATCAGATACAGAATCGGCGCAAACGTCTCCGTTTGTACGATCGGCCACTCAGCCTGGGCGCGGATGATCGTCGGCTCGACGAAATTGCCGGGTGAGCGCGACTTGCCGCCGCACAACACCTGACCGCCGGCGCGCTTCGCCGCTTCGATCGCCTGCTGGTAGCGCTCGACCGAACCCGCATCGATCAGCGGTCCCATCAACGTGCCGGGCTGCAGCGGATCGCCGATGCGCACCTGGGAGTAGGCCTGCAGCAATCGCTGTTCGAGTTCCTTCGAACGCGAGTGATGCACGAACACCCGGCGAGTGCTGGTGCAGCGCTGGCCAGCAGTGCCGACGGCGCCGAAGACGATCGACTGTGTCGCGAGGTCCAGATTCGCAAACTCATCGACGATGATCGCGTTGTTGCCGCCGAGTTCGAGCAGGCTCTTGCCGAGGCGCGCCGCGACGCGTTCGCCGACTTTGCGGCCGACAGCCGTAGAGCCCGTGAACGAGACGAGGTCGACGCGGCGATCATCGACGAATTTTTCCGCGAGCTCCGTGCCGGCGCTGATGAAGAGCTGGAAGATTCCCGGCAAGCCGTTGCGCTCCAGTACGCGATTGACCAGCTTCTGCACGGCGACGGCGCACAGCGGAGCTTTCGGCGAAGGCTTCCACACGCTTACGTCCCCGCAGATCGCGGCCAGGAACGCATTCCACGACCATACGGCGACCGGGAAATTGAATGCGCTGATGATTCCTACGACGCCGAGCGGATGCCATTGCTCGTACATGCGATGCAGCGGGCGTTCCGAGTGCATTGTTGCGCCATAGAGCATGCGCGACTGACCCACAGCGAAATCGGCGATGTCGATCATCTCCTGCACTTCGCCGTCGCCCTCGGGCTTGATCTTGCCGGTTTCCAGCGTCACCAGGCTGCCGAGCGCGCTCTTGTGCACGCGCAGCTCCTCGCCGATCAGGCGCACCGCCTCGCCGCGCTTCGGCGCAGGAACCATGCGCCACTGCTCGAATGCTTTGCGCGCCGACACGATCACGCGCTCGTAGTCTGCGGCCGTCGCGCTGCGCACGCGGCCAAGCAGCTCGCCGGTCGCCGGATTGATCGACTCGATGATCGGGCCCGAAGTG
>JBOHZJ010000231.1:0-8307 GCA_050738395.1 Steroidobacter sp. | reverse complement strand
GCCTTTCACGGTCGACTCGTGGCGAGCCTGTTTCGACCGATCTGATGCGTCTGGCCTGTTCGAAGGGTTCGTGCGTCATGAGGTCGAGGCGCCGCGCGGCGCCGGCGTGCGATGGGGAGACAAATCGCCCGCCTACATCCGGCACGTCCCGCTGCTCCTGGAGCATTTCCCCGATGCTCAGATCATTCACATCGTCCGTGATGTGCGCGACTACTGCATCTCCATCAATCGCGCGTGGGGCAAGGATATGCGTCGCGCCGCGTTTCGCTGGGGACAGGAGGTCGCCAGCGCATATCGCGCATGCTCCACCGCGCCGCATCGTTGTCTGCACGTGCGATATGAGGAGTTGCTGCGCGCACCGCATCTGCAGATGCAGAAGATTTGCGGTTTCCTGGGGACGCCGTTCTACGACGCCATGACCCGGCTGGGTCGGCCGGCTGAGGAGTTCGGCGATGCGGCAGGGCGCGCCGAGATCGTGCAGACCAACTTCAACAAGTTCGCCGGCCGGCTCACGCCGCGCCAGATCGAGCAGATCGAATCGCTGGCTTTTGACACGATGCATTTGCTGGGTCTGCGGCCCTTGTACGCCGCCCGGCGCCGAACGATGACCTCAGTCGAGCAGCAGGCGCGTCGCCTGAAGGACGGGCTGCAGCTCCTGATTCGCAGCCACTCGCGTTTCGGCGTAGCGGGAGCGCTGCGTTTTCACGCAAGTCACCGACGGTTTGCCGACTAGCGAGCCTGGCGAATCTCGAAGCTGCCGCGCAAAGGGCAGCAATTCCCGATGTAATCCGTTCCTGTCATTGCAACGATTTCAATCGCGCTGGCCGCCGACGGCCGCAGCATTACGGCGTGCAGCGCTGGTACGAAAGTTGCTCCAGGAAGACGTACGAAGCGCTGGGCCGCACTCACTCACATAAGCGGCTCACCTCAATTCCTTGTACTTGAACGCGAGAACGGGCGAGAAAGCCGAGCATGCGAGTTCTTCTCCTGGCGCTCATAGCGCTGCTGATGCTGAGCAGCATCTTCGATTGGGATCCTGGCCCTGCGCCCGGACTGAAGCTGAAGAACGCGATCCTCTACCTCCTTGCGCTCGGGTTGACTCTCAGATTCTCGCTCGACAGGCGATTCAAGGTCGAGCTTCCATGGATCCATGTCGTGTTCGCCGTCCTGGTCGGCTACTCGATTCTTTCCTATCTCGCCGTGGTGCTGGTGGTCGACTATCCATACTATGGCGTCCTGTCGAACGCCTTACTCTTGAAGAACGTCGTTGACCAGATGCTGTTCTTTCTGGTGTTCTTCTATGGCTTGCGCTCGGAGGCGGAAGCCATTCCGGTGCTGAAGTACCTGCTCGCGGTGTTCGCGTTATCGCACGTCGCTTCAGTGCTGGATGCTCAAGGGGCCATTTCTTTCGGAGATATCGAGCAGCGCGAGGATGGGCGCGTGCAAGGACTCCTTGGCGAGTCGAATCAGTACGGCGCGTTCGTGGCGATGACACTGCCCGCACTCATATCCGCGGCGGCGATCACACGCGGTGTGCAGAGACTCGCGTGGGTGCTCGCGGTGTTCATCACCGGGATGACCCTGATCATGACCGTCTCGCGCGGCGCATACGTTGCTGTTTTCGTCGCCGGAGCGTGCGCCCTGATCATGTTCCGACGTTATGCGCCGCCCGGTCGACTGCTTGCGGCCGCCGTTGCAACGATGTTCGCGGCGATTCTCGTCGCCGCGATAGCTTTCGCTCTCGGCTTCGGCGAGCTGGTCTATCAGCGCGTCATCGCCGGCAGCAGCGGCGATCTGGGATCGACTTCCTCGGGGCGTACTGAAATCTGGGCCAATGTGCTCGAGGTCATGATTGAGCAGCCAATCAGCTTCCTGACCGGGTTCGGCTGGCGAGCGTACTGGAGCATGCCGTTTCGCTTCTCGCCTCATAATTACTACCTGAACCAGTGGTTCAATCTCGGCTTGACCGGCCTGACCTGCAGCATCCTGCTGTTCGTTCTGCCCATCAGGACCGCCAGGACGGCGATCAAGCGGGCCTCTGCGGTGACGCGCTCGGTGCTGATCGGCTTCATCGTCGCGACGATCGCATTCGCAGTCGCCACGTTCTTCGTCGATCTGTCGCAGCCCTGGTTGTATTTCTGGGCCTATGCGGGTGTGGCGATGCGCCTCGCCGTCTGCGCCGAGACGCATCCTGCTGCGCTTTCCTCCGTATCCGTCGACGGCGCGGCGCCATCGGCCGATCCCTTCGGCTGGGCTGGCGCGTTGCGCAGATGAGCAAAACGGTGAGGAACTTTCGCGGTGTACGCTCGTTTCGGCACAGCGACGTAATCAATTTACGGCGGATGGCGGCGAGAAATTCCGAGACATCAGCCGCTGATCGTCCGCGGGACAGCGCACCGCTGTCCGCTTGACGGCGCCTGGGTCGCGACTCACCGATGGCTTGCCAAACCTGGCGCGAGAAGAGCGATGCATTCAGCGGCGATGATTGTCAGTTTCGGGCAGAAGCGCAAAGACTCACTCCACGGCGAGCAGCTGCACATTGCGCAGCAACCTACCGACGTGGGCTGCGTCGGAGCGATCGGGGCAGGGCAGCATGGAAGCCCGTGATCAAACGAGCGCGCCGCCGCGCGATGCATCCGGAGCAAAAGTGCGGTCAGTCAGCGAGCGCGCCGCAGCGGCTGTCTCGCAAGCACAACCGCTCGATGTGATCATGGCGGGGCCGGGTCTCGGCGTGATGGGCGGCGTCTCCGCAGTCGAGCGTTTGCTCATCGAGATGTTGCCCTCGCACGTTCGCGTGACGCATGTCGCGACCATGGTCGACGGCGGCGCGGCGAGAAAACTCTGGACGTTTGCAAGAGCGCTGCGGCGCTGGTTTGTCGAGCTGGCGCGTGCGCCCGCTCTCGTTCACATTCATTTCTCCGTGCGCGGCAGCAGTGTCCGCAAGGAACTGCTGGCTCGGATCGCCCTCGCCATGGGCGTGCGAGTAATCATGCATGCCCACGCAGGAGAGTATCGGCTCTATTGGGCCAGGCGAAGTCGGCCGGCTCGCGCGCGGACCATGGCCGTCTTGTCGCGCGTCAGCGCTCTGATCGTGCTTGGAGAAAGCTGGCGCGAGTTCTTCATCTCAATCGGCGTCCCTGCAGAGAAGGTCGTCGTGATGCCGAATCCCGTCAGGCTGCCGTACCCGGTTCCGGCGCGAGTCGCGTCGCAGGCGGTCACCTGCGTCTATCTCGGACTGATCGCGCCGAAGAAGGGCGCATTTGATCTCGTTGAGGCAGTCGCAGCGCTGCCCCAGGGGTGCCGGGAACGATTGCGACTGGTGATCGCGGGCAACGGACAGGTCGTCGCACTGCGTAAGGCGGCGCAAGAGCGCCAGCTGACTGGAAGTCTCGAGGTCAGGGAATGGCTCGCTCCTGAGCAGCGCGACGCACTGCTTGCCGCCGCCGAGGTGTTCGTGCTGCCGTCGTACAACGAAGGCCTGCCCATGGCTCTGTTGGAGGCGATGGCGTTCGGGGCAGCGCCGATCACGACCCCGGTGGGCGGAATTCCCGAGGTCGTGCGGCATGACTTCAACGGTTTGCTGGTTGCGCCTGGCGACGTTCCAGCGCTGGCGGCGGCGCTGCAACGACTCATCGAGCGGCCGGAAGACCGGGCGCACCTCGGGAGAAACGCGCGCGCCACAGTGGAGTCTTTGAGCATCGAGACGTATGTCGATCGCCTCTGCTCGTTGTACGAGGATGTGGCGAGCGGCCGTGGACCGTCGGCGCGCAGCGCTGTCGAGGCTTCGGCCGTGCGGAGGCGCGCATGAATCTGACGTGGGCTTTGCATCGCCTGTCGGCGATGAGCGGTCGCGAGCTCTGCCACCGGGCGAAGCAACAGTTTCATGCTCGACTCGAGCAGTTCGGAATGCGAAATCGGCCCCCCGGGACTCCTCTGTTCAATGCAGCCGGTCGCCCGTGGGTTCATCCTTTTCCGAGTGATTTCGATACCGACAGGTATTCGCACGCGGCTGATCGAATCCTGGCGGGCAACTTCGATGTGTTCGCTCTGCGCCCGGCGCCGCTTGGATTTCCGCCGCGCTGGAATCGAGATCCGAAAACCGGCAAAGAGGCGCCGATGGTGTTCGGGAAAGCGCTGGATTATCGCAACGAGGCGTTGGTCGGCGACATCAAGTGCCTCTGGGAGCCGAGCCGGCACGCCGAGCTCGTCACGCTCGCGCAGGCGTGGCGCCTCACGCGCGACGATCGTTACAGCGAAGGATGCCGAACACTGCTCGAGTCCTGGTTCAAGGAGTGTCCGTATCCACTCGGCCCGCACTGGGTCAGCAGTCTCGAACTCGCCGTGCGCCTGTTGAACTGGTCGTTCGCCTGGCGTTTGCTGGGCGGCGCCGATTCGCCATTATTCGAGTCGAGCGAAGGGCGGGGCTTCAGGGATCGCTGGCTCGCATCCATCTATCGGCACTGTCATTTCATCGCAGGGTATTTGTCGCGATATTCATCGGCGAACAATCACCTGCTCGGTGAGTTGACGGGATTGTTCGTTGCGGGGCTGACGTGGCCGTGCTGGGCGGAGTCCCTGCGTTGGATCGAGCGTGCCCGTCGCGAGCTCGAAGAGCAGGCGCTGCTGCAGAACGGACCCGACGGCGTCAATCGCGAACAGGCGGTGTGGTATCACCACGAAGTCGCCGACATGATGATCATTGCGGGACTGGTGGGTCGCGCCAATGGGCTGGACTTCGGGCCCGGGTATTGGCGGCGACTGGAAGCGATGCTCGAATTCCTTGCAAGCATCATGGATGCGGGCGGCAACGTACCCGCTTTCGGCGACGCCGATGACGCTGTGATCGCACGCCTCGACCCGGACGAGCACGCGAGCGCTTACATGTCATTGCTTGCTGCGGGCTCAGTGCTGTTCGAGCGGCCCGCCTTCGCCTTCAAGGCCAGGCGATTCGATGATAAGGCTCGCTGGTTGCTCGGCGATGCGGCAGCGGACCGCTTTTATGCAATGGCCGAAACTGCCTTGTCGCAACCGCCAATGCGACGCGCGTTCACCGACGCCGGCTACTACGTCCTCGGCGGCCATCTGGAAACGCCGGACGAGGTGCGCATCGTCTTCGATGCAGGACCGCTCGGTTACCAGTCGATCGCCGCACATGGTCACGCTGACGCGCTCTCGTTCACGCTCAGCGCCGGCGGCGTCGAGT
Source organism: Steroidobacter sp. (assembly GCA_050738395.1). Lineage (GTDB taxonomy): Bacteria > Pseudomonadota > Gammaproteobacteria > Steroidobacterales > Steroidobacteraceae > Steroidobacter. The sequence continues at coordinate 3,104 of JBOHZJ010000231.1, read as the reverse complement.
TACTGATCGATCCCGGCACATTCGCCTATCACACTCAGAAGCGATGGCGCGACTATTTCCGCGGCACGTCTGCGCACAACACGGTGCGGGTGGACGGGCACGACCAATCCAGGAGCGGTGGAAACTTCTTGTGGCTGACCCATGCGCGCGCACGCGTGCTCGAGCTCAGTTCGGACGCCGCGTGCGACCGGATCGTTGCGGAGCACGACGGCTACCAGCGTCTGGCGGATCCCGTGCTGCATCGGCGCGAGCTGCGTATCGACCGGCTCAACCCCGCCGTCACCGTAGTGGATGAGCTCCTCTGCAGTCGCGAGCATGACCTGGAGATCTTCTGGCACTTTGCCGAACAGTGCGCGATCGAAGCTGCCGACAATCGACTCTCGATCCGGAGAGACGATGTCGAGCTGACAATGACGCTGCCGATGCAGGCGCGATGTGAAATCTTCCGTGGCTCCGAGGAGCCGGTGCTCGGCTGGAATTCACGACGCTTCGATGAGCGTGTCGCGTGTTGTTCCGTTCGGGCTGCGGTGAGGATCCAGGGCGATACGCGCCTGGTCACGCATATGAGCGTGCGCTTCAGGCGCGCGCCTGCTTCCAGCGTTCTGCCGCATTGCGAACAAGAGAGTTCCGAACGAGGCGCGCCGGTCGCGAGACGAGAGGCGCGCGCGGAGGAGCACGCGATGGACGAGTGCGGCTCGCGAGGCCGGTCATGAACCGACCCTATCAAGCGGCGAGTCGACCTTTTGCCAGGGAGCCACATCCTCATGCCTAAGTCCTTGATGATTCTGTCCCACAAGTCCTGCGGATCGAGCGCGTGCTTGCGCGTGCTCGCCTCGGCTCCGGGCGTTCGAACGATCGCCCACACCCGACACTTTCAGAATGAAAGTCTGTACTGGACCAAGGCGGCCTCCATGCTGGGCCTTCCGCAGCTGAAAATGCACGCGAGCGAGATTCCGATTCCAGGCGAAAAGGCGAAACAGGATCTGCTCGATCTGCTGCGAGCGAACGCGCCAGCGTTTTATCCGCCGGAAAACGAGGAGACGCTGGTTTTCGAGGGATGGCGCGCGCTATGTCATGCGCATGAGCCGGTGTTCATCGAGAAGTCGCCGCATCACCTTTATCAGATCTCGTGTCTTGATCTCATGAGGGAAGCGACGACTCGCCTGCCCGACATCCAGTTTCATTTTATCGGCCTGATCAGAAACCCGATGGATGTGGTCTATTCGCAGTGGCAACGCTGGCGCTCACTGCCGGAGAAAGTGCAGGACGAGTGGGTCATCGCGTATCGGAACCTGCAGAAGTTCAAGGTGCAGATGGGCGAGCGCGTCACGCTGGTGCGTTATGAAGACCTCGTGCAGTGCGTGGACGCCATGGAGCCGATACTCAGATTCTGTGGTGCGGAGCAAACGAGACAGATCGGCGGCGATCTGCACCAACGCTCCGTGGCCAGGTGGCGGAAGGATTCCAGGTTCGGCTTTGGGCTGTCCAGCGATGCATTCCAACTGGCTCGGGACTATGGATATAGCGTCGACGAATTGCCTGAGCGGCGCGCAAGCACGAAGACATGGCCCCTGCTCAGGGGCGCGTTCAGAGCGGCGCACTCCATGACCTGGCCAATTCGCCATGGGAGATCGCTCGTTCGTCGCGTCGTCAGAACGGCCGCTCGATAGGAGCGGGTGGTTCAGACGACGCCAGTGACTCTCGGCCGAACCGGATACAGCAATCAGATACAGCAAATCGGAGTTACGAACGGTGGAAGACACGCAGACCCACACAACAGGTTCTCGACTCAAGCGGGCGCTTGGCCGCACCTACAGGGCGTTGATGCGATCACTCCCCGAGAATCGGTTTGGCGACAGATTCGTTTCGCGCATCAGGTTCGTCCTTCGGCATAGACGATTGCCCTGCGATGCAACGACATACAACGACGTGATCTACAGGATCAAGACGACGGACGAGATCCTCGACCCGCTGCGGGTCTTCGTGTCGGACAAGGAGTTCGTGAAACTGTATGTCAAGGCTGTCGTGGGCGATGAATACAACGTTCCTACGATCGGTTTGATCAGGAGCGCGGAGGCCGTAGACACGTACGACTTGCCACCGGACTGCTGCATCAAGCCGACGCACGCGAGCGGCCTGGTGATCCTTCGCAGGAACGGCGAACCAGTGGACAGGCAGACGATAAAGAGCTGGTTTCGCGTCAACTACTATCTGGTGGGACGTGAAGCGAACTACAAGATGCTCGCACCGAAAGTTATCGTCGAACCGCTCATATTCGAGAGTTCAGAGCTGGAAGATTACAAGGTCTTCTGTCTGAACGGAGCGCCAAAAATCATCCAGGTGGATGTTGATCGCCATGTCGAGCACAAACGCAAATACTTTGACGCCGACTGGAACGAGCTGGACTTCTCGATAAAGTATCCGAAGACCGACAAGACCATCGCGAGGCCGGCGAACCTGTCTGAAATGCTCTCGGTCGCTGCGGCCTTGAGCCGGAACTTCTGGTTTGTAAGAGTCGACTTGTATAGCGACGGCGCAAAACTTTTGGTCGGGGAAATCACACACTGTCCCGACAACGCCGGCGGAAGGTTCATACCATTGTCCGCGGAGCACATCGTATCCGAGCATCTATTCGGCAAGGGAGACTCCGCAGCGCCCTGGCCCTTTGTCAGCGTCGGCAGAATGAGGCGGGCACGGTCATCATGCTGACCTTCCCGCATGACGGCGACATGACTGCAGCAACGGAACAGGTGGGAGGCAGATCGGTGCACCGTGCGTGCAATCGCCCGGTGCACGCTGGATGCGTGATCACGGAAAACTCAGGTATGTCCATTTCGCCGCAGCTTGCTGCGAACGACTCTCGCGAGGGTATTCGCGCCCTCTTCGTACTGGCGAGCCTGGGGGTGGGCGGATCCGAAACCAAAACCGTGCGCATCGTCAACTCACTTCGTATGCGCGGCGTGAGCGCGGGCGTCGCTTATCTAAGCCCTCCGCATGATCTTCGCGCCGCGCTCGATCCGCGCGTACCTGTGTGGCATCTGCAGAGGCGAGGAAAGGTCTCCCTTGCCGCGATGAGAGCCTTGCGCTCCATCATCAGGGAGCAC
>JBOHZJ010000230.1:0-8774 GCA_050738395.1 Steroidobacter sp. | reverse complement strand
CGGTTACAACTTCATGCGCACGGCCGACATTTCGCCCTACGTTCGTGCGGGACTGGTTCATCACTTTGCGAGCGGCGATTACTACTCGAGTTCTGATCCGGGCATATTCGCCGCCGCCGGGTTGGATTTCGAGCGCTTTTCGCTGGAGGTTTCAGTAGACACGTCGGAGGTCGAATTCGACACATTCATATGCGATGCCTCCGGAGCCGCATGCAGGCCCGCTGCAACGCAGTTCAGCACCTACGATCTCGTCGCAAGCTTCTACTGGAAGTTCCGGACCTATCGCGATCGGCGACGTCGCTAGTAGCGCCCGCCACGCGTGGAACTTCTACCGCGGCCTCATGGTTGTATTACCGACGCACTCACGCGGTGCTCAGAGGACAGGCTCTCTGCTGCAGAGCGTCGGAAACCCATGCGCACAACCGAACATCATCTTCCTTGGCTGGCCGTTGCGGCATTGATTCTCCTGAGCGCGTGTTCCAACGGACGCGGCAGCGTGGAGGAATCGCCCGCACCGGTCGCCGAGGAGCCACCGCCGCCTTCTCCGCCGCCGGAACCACCGCCCGCACCGCCCCCTGAACCGCCGCCGGTCCCGCCGCCTGAACCGCCCCCTCCCGAACCGCCGCCGCCAGAGCCCCCGCCCGAACCGCCGCCGACGGGTTCAGCGCTCGCGGGATATTGGGAAGGCAGCGTGGTTGGCGAGAACGGCGACGACGATGACGATGACGATTCGCAAAGTGAGCGCCATGCGACTGCGTTCGTCGATCAATTCGGCAATGCACACCTGGTCGTCGGCGATGACGATGGGTCGGACGACTTCGTGGTGTACGGCAACGTGTGCTGCGAGACGACGATCAACGAGAAGTTCGACGGGGCGAGATATCTCAGTACCCGCGATGAGAAAGCCGACTTCGCTGCACGGTTGTCCAGCGGCAGGCTGGTCGGCGATTTTGAGTTTCGCGACCATGAGTACGGCTTTTCGCTCGCGCCCAGCGGCGCGTACTCCCAGTCATTGACGCTGCCGGACCTGGCTGGCGTATACACGCGCTCAACGCCGCAGCTTTTCGGACCGCCGCTCACGCTGACGCTTGCGATCAATGGAAACGGTCTGATCACCGGATCCCATTCGAACGGCTGCATCTTCGACGGGTCGGTCGCTATTCCGGATACGACCCGCAACATGGTCCGATTCAACCTGAAGGTGGACAATTGCGGCACGCAGATTTCGAGCTCACGTCGCTGGAACGGCGATTACACCGGGCTCGGCGTTCTGCTTCGCGATGCGCCAGCGCCAGGCAACTCAGGCGCACGCGAGAATACGCTGCTGCTAAGCCTCGTCGGGCCGACGTGGTTGGGACTGCTCTCGGTGGGAGAGTAGCTGCCTACTTCCGCGGAGCGCGCACCATCTCAATGTGCGGGATGCCGTCTTCCATGTAGGCGTCGGACGCCCTGATGAAACCAAACTCGCCGTAAAAACGCTCGAGGTGAGCCTGAGCGCCGATGCGCACCGCCTGTGAAGGATATTGCTGATCGCATCGCACGAGCCCGCGCGCCATGAGTTCGCGTCCCAGCCCCGCCGTGCGAAACGCCCGTGTCGTGAGTACGCGTCCGATCGAAACCTCGGTGAATTTCACGCCCGGCGCCAGCAGTCGCAGGCACGCTGCGACCTCATCGCCCGACCACGCAATCAGATGCTCCGCTTCGATGTCCGCGCCGTCGAGATCCTGATACGGGCAATTCTGCTCTACGACAAAAACGGCGGAGCGCGCGGAAAAGAGCGCGTAGAGCTGCTTCGCCGTGAGATCTTCCAGCCGACGCCATTGCCATTCGATGGTCATTGCAAATCCGGGCGGTTCGCGGGCCAGCAGACAGACGGTCAACGGTGAGTTGCACGAAACGAAGCGCAGCCGCGCATCCTCACCACGGCCCTCTCCAGCCACGTCTTCAATGCGTCATCGCATAAAGAATGTAGTTGATCGCGTATTTGTATGCGCGCGTCGTGTAGAGCAACGAATACTCCGGCGCGTCGGCGTGCTCCCAGGCGTCGCCGAGATCCATGTTGAAGTTAACGACGACCATCAGGCGGCCTTGGTCATCGTAAATGCCGCGCCAGTGCGGCGTGTAGCCGTCGCGCTCGTAGTTCAGGCCGCTATAAACGGACTGGATGCCTGGAATCTGCAGATGCTCGTCGAGTTCATACGCAACGTGAAATACCGGATCATCGTGCGGGATGTCGACGATCGCCCGATCCGGGAAGACTCGATGCATGCTCTGCATGAAGCCCGCCCATTCGCGGGAGCCATGAAAGTCGTCCACGACGAGAAAGCCGCCGCGCAACAGATAGTCCCGCAGACGCGCCGCTTCTTCGTTCGTGAGCAGCCAGGCGCCGACTTCGACCGCGTACAACCAGGGATAGTCGAACAGGCTATCGTCCATGATCGACAGATAGTGGCCTTCCTGCGCGGTATCGATGCGGGTCAGCCGCTGCACGCCATGCAGCAGATGCTGCTCGGCGTCGGGCCAGTCGGTCAGCCAGCGCTCGCGCCCGCCGATACGCATTGCATTATCCGAATAGATCAGCCGGACGAAGTGAAATTCGGCCGACTGAACGCCCTGATGCAGGCCGGATGATGAAGCGGCGCTCAGCGCGATTGCGATCATCGCAACCGCCGCGGTAAACCGCAGAAGCGAGGGTACGTGCGCTCGAGGCTTCATCGGAGTCAACCATCGCACCATGCAGCAGCGGACGCAATGGGAAGTCCCGGTCCGGAAATATTTCCACGGGTAGTGTGAGTTGTCCGTGGTCCGTTGTGCGCTGTGAGCAGAGATGCCGCCTTCTGGGGTCAACTGCCAACGGTCAACGGACAACTCGTCTCGTATACTTCGGTGCATGGATATGAAACGGCTGCGAGCTCCCATCGCCGCGCTGCTCTTCGCGGCGAATACTGTCGTGCATGTTGCAGTGCTGTTGGTCGTGGCGCTGTTCAAGGCGTTGCTTCCTGTGCGAGCCATGCGCCGATTCTTCGATCGCGTGCTCATGTCGATCGCCGCGAGCTGGATCGACTTCGACAGCTGGATGATTCGCGCCATGACGCGTACGCGCTTCGTCGTACAGACGCCCCCGACGCTTCGCCTGGACGGTCATTATCTTGTCATGGCGAATCATCAAAGCTGGGTCGACATTCCTGTCCTGCAAGCCGTGCTCAACCGCAAGGTTCCGCTGTTGCGTTTCTTTCTGAAGAGCCAGCTGTTCTGGGTGCCGCTGCTCGGCCTCGCATGGTGGGCGCTCGATTTCCCATTCATGAAGCGCTATTCGCGCGAGATGCTTTCAAAACGGCCGGAACTTGCCGGCCGTGATATTGCGGCGACGCGCCGGTCTTGCGCGAAATTCAACGACATCCCGGTGTCGGTGATGAATTTCGTCGAAGGCACGCGCTTCACGCCGGTGAAGCATGAGCGACAGGCGTCGCCGTTCACACATTTGTTGAAGCCCAAAGCGGGCGGAGTCGGCTTCGTGCTCGACGCCATGGGCGATGCGTTGCATTCGCTGCTCGACATCACCCTCGTGTATCCGCATGGCCGCCCCACGTTCGCCGATCTGTTCTCGGATCGCGTTCCCGAAGTGCTCGTAAGGGTCGTCGAGCGCCCCATTCCCGCGGAGCTGATCGGCGGCGACTATGAGAAGGATCCGCAGGTTCGCGTGCGAGTTCAGCGCTGGATCAACGAGATCTGGCGCGAGAAGGACGCCACGATCGATGAGCTGTTGTCCAAGGCTGAATCCGGGCAAGCCGTGACTATCGCACGTCGAGCGCAGGCGCCCTGATCCGCTACGCGACTTCTCGCGTCCGCTCGAGCTCGAACCCTTCGTCGAGCCAGCCTGTCAGGCCGCCGGCCATCAGTTTTACCGGACGGCCAAGTCTCGCCAATCGCACGGCCGCCCGAGCCGCGCCATTGCAATGCGGTCCCGCGCAATAGACCACGAAGAGTGTGTCGGGGGGATACTGGGCGAAGCGCGATTCAATGATCTTCGCGTGGGGGACGTTGACCGCGCCCGGCACGTGTCCCTTTGCGAAGAGCGCGGGGCCGCGAACATCGAGCAACAGGAAGCCCGGACTGCCGGAGCTCATTGCTTCATGCACGTCCCAGCAGTCGGTCTCGAACGTGAACTGCGATTCGAAGTGCGCCAGTGCAATTCCAGCGGCGGCGGCGGAAATCTGCGTAACGGCGTTGTTCATAATTACTCCCTGAGGCACGTGATGCGAGTCATGGTGTGGCGCGCCGGGCGGCGCCACAATCGGCGCGATCGCCAACGTTCGTGAAGATCATGACAAAGATCCAAAGCCCTCCCAATCGGCTCGTCGCCGTCCTCGTCTACGACCAGCTGTGCAGCTTCGAATTCGGATGCGCGGTCGAAGTATTCGGCCTGCCGCGGCCTGAGTTCGGCGATGACTGGTATCAGTTCGTCACATGTGCGGAAGAATCGGGACCGCTGTGCGCGGTCGGCGGCTTCAGCATCACAGCGCAGGCAGGTCTCGATGTGCTGGCGCGCGCAGGCACGATCATCATTCCCGGCTGGAAGGACGCCGGCGTTGCACCTACGCCTGCGGTGATCGCAGCGCTTCGCTCGGCTTACGACGCGGGCGCACGGCTGGTAACGATCTGTTCAGGCGTATTCGTGCTCGCCGCGGCAGGAATTCTCGAACGACAGAAAGTCACGACTCACTGGCGGTATGCGGACAAGCTGAAAACTCTGCACCCTCATCTCGACGTGGATCCCAACGTGCTCTATGTAGACGCCGGCCAGATCCTGACCTCCGCCGGCAGCGCTGCCGGCCTGGACCTATGTCTGCATCTGGTGCGACGGGACTTTGGCGGCGAAGTCGCCAATCAGGTTGCACGACGACTCGTCATAGCGCCGCATCGCAATGGCGGACAGGCGCAATTCATCGAGCGACCAATTCAGCCGCGCGCCGACAGCCGTCTGGCTGATCTGATTGGGGACCTCGCGACTCGTCTGCACGAGCCGCTGACGATCGCAGCGATGGCCGAACGCGCAGCAATGAGTCCACGAAATTTCATGCGTCGTTTTCAGGAAGCGACCGGCAGGACGCCGGCCGACTGGCTCATCGAAATGCGCGTCGAGCGCGCGCGCGAACTGCTGGAAGGAACCGATCTGTCGATCGATGAGATTGCGCGGCGCGCCGGATTCGGCGCCGCGGCGACACTAAGACATCACTTCAGACGCAAACTGAACCTCAGCCCGCTCGAGTACCGGCAACGCTTCTCGCGGCGGTCGGCATGACTATGGATGCAGTCATGATTCGACCGGAACAAGAGGGCGACCGGGCGGCAGTGCGCGGCGTGAACGTCTCTGCCTTCGACACGCCGGTTGAAGCCGATCTCGTCGATGCTCTGCGCGAGCAGGCGCGACCTCTGGTGTCGCTGGTCGCCGAGCGGAACGGCGAGGTCGTCGGTCACATCCTGTTCTCGCCGGTGTCGCTGGAGGGTCATCCCGACGTGAAGATCACGGGACTGGCGCCTATGGCCGTAAAACCGGAGCACCAGAACAAGGGGGTCGGCTCAGCGCTCGTGCGTGCGGGTCTCGATCACTGCAGGACGCTGAACTTTGTTGCAGTCGTCGTTCTCGGACACCCCGAGTACTACCCACGCTTTGGTTTTCTGCCGTCGACCCGCTTCGGGATCCGCAGCGAATACGATGTTCCCGAGGACGTATTCATGGCCATGGAGCTGCGACCCCGCGCGCTCGCAGGGAAGGCCGGCCTGGTGAAATATCACGCAGCATTCGGCGCCCTGTAGCGACAACGTCGCCACGAGTTGGCGCGAATCGAGAAACGATCTACAGAGTTCCCGGCGCCAGCAACTGCACGCTGAACTGCTTGTGCTGGTCCATCCACACGCGCTCGACCGTGAACCCGGCGGCGGCAGCGAGATCCGCGAAACTCTCGAGCGTGTATTTGTGGCACGACTCGGTGTGCAGATGTTCGCCGCGTACGATCGCCACATTCTCATCGCCGATATGCACAACCTGGTTGCGCTTGCTCACCAGGTGCATCTCGATCCGGCTCATGTCGTCTACCCAGATCGCGAGGTGCTCGAACCCGTCGAGATCGAAATCCGCACCGAGCTCACGATTGAGATGGCGCAGCGCGTTGAGATTGAACTCCGCCGTCACGCCGGCTTCATCGTCATACGCGCGCTCGAGGACCGACTGGTCCTTGCGCAAATCGATGCCGATCAGTACGGCGCCGTCGGCGCCGATGATCCTGCGCATTTTCATGAGCAACTGCCGCGCCTGCACTGCTTCGAAATTGCCGAGCGTCGAGCCCGGAAAATAGATCACCCGCTTGCCCGTCGAGGCCAGCTTGGGCGGCAGTTCGAACGTCTGCGTGAAATCGGCGCACACCGGAATCACACGCAAATCGGGGTAGTCGCGCGCGAGCGCGCCCGCGGCGTCCAGCAGATGATCGCGTGAAATGTCGACCGGAACATACGTCGCCGGCATCGCGATGTGGTCCAGCAGCGTGCGCGTCTTGAGACTGGTGCCGCTGCCGAGTTCGATCAGCGCGGCGTTCGCGCCGATGCACTGCGCCATCTCGGCCGCGTGTGCGCGCATGATCTCGAGCTCGGTACGCGTGATGTAGTACTCGGGCAGCTCGCAAATACTGTCGAACAGCGAGGAACCATGCTCGTCATAGAACCAGACCGGCGAGAGCTCTTTCGGATACTTCCGCAGTCCCTTGAGTACGGTGTTCGTGAGCGCGTCGGCTTCGGCAGGTGCGCGCACCAGGTTCGGGTGTTTGGTCATCAGGGTTTCTCATAGGTCGCGCGCCAGACGGACGCCGGTAAATTGCCAGCGCGCCTGCGGATAAAAGAAATTTCGATACGTGGCGCGAACGTGATCGGCCGGCGTGACACACGAGCCGCCCCGCAGCACGAGCTGGTTGCACATGAACTTGCCGTTGTACTCGCCCAGTGCGCCGGAGAGTGGGCGATAGCCGGGATACGCCATGTAGGGCGACGCGGTCCACTCCCATACATCCCCGAACATCTGCTTCAGGCCGGGTGGCTCGTCTGCAGCTCGCGGGTGCAACACGTCGCGATCGAGCAGATTGCCGTGTACGGCAAGCGTTGCAGCTGCAAGCTCCCACTCCGCTTCGGTCGGCAAGCGGGCGCCGGCCCAGCGGGCGAATGCATCGGCTTCGTAGTAGCTCAGATGCGAAACAGGCGTGGCAGGATCGAGCGTCTGCAAACCGCTGAGCGTGAACTCCGCGTCGAGCGTGTCCGCCCAGTAGATTGGGCGCACCCAGGCTTCCTTCGTGACCAGGCTCCAGCCATCGGAGAGCCAGAACTCGTGACGTCGATAGCCGCCGTCGCGAACGAACTCCAGATACTCACCGTTGGTGACGAGCCGATCGGCGAGCGCATAAGGTTCGACCAGCACGCCATGGCGCGGCGTCTCATTATCGAAGCAGAAGTGTTTGCCGCTGGCGCCGATCTCGCGCACGCCGCCGTCGAATGAGATGAAGCGCAGCGGCGCCGAGTAGATCGACTCGCCTGCAGGACGCTCACGATAGGCGGGCTGCAACGGATTGCACGCAAACAGATGTTTGATATCCGTCAGCAGCAGCTCCTGATGCTGCTGCTCGTGATTCAGTCCGAGCGTCGTGAGTGCGCGCAGCTTGTCGTCATCGGAGCGCGTCTGCAGCAACTGACTCATGTGTGCATCGACGTGCTCGCGATACTCAAGCACCTCATTCACGGTGGGTCGGGTGAGCAGGCCGCGCTGGGGCCGCTCATGCATCCGACCTACCGTCTGGTAGTACGAGTTGAACAGGTACTCGTAACGGGGGTTGAAGACGCGGTACCCCGGCGCCAGCGCCTTGAGAATGAACTGCTCGAAGAACCAACTCGTATGGGCCAGATGCCACTTCGCCGGACTCGTGTCCGCCATGCTCTGGACAACGTAGTCTTCAGTCGCAAGCGGCGCACAAATCGCAGTCGTCGTGGATCGGACTGCGGAGTACCGGGAGGCAGGATCTCCAGAAGTGCGATGCTGGAAACAGGAGGTTGCAGACTGAACCGCCGCCATCAGGTGCTCCTTTTATATAGGGTCGTTTTCGACCGGTGGATGAGCCGGGAGACTTCAGGGCGGCGCCGCGCAGGCTCTCCGCCTGCGAGGTCAGGCAGTCCGGGACAAAAACAACGCTTCGAGATCGGAAAAAGTTGCAAACAGCGGCAATCCAGCCGGTCGGTGGATTATGCCCACGAGACCTTGCCAATCCATGACTTGGTTTCGCACGATCTGGGGCGCCGGCCGTCCGACGGGCTCACATCGCTAGTTTCGCCGCTGCGGTTCTCCGCTAACCCGGCGCCCTGTCCGTGGGTCGTTTTCCTTGACGGTCCGCAGGCCCGCCGCTTTAATACGCGCCCGCTTTGGCCCTCGCTGGCCAGAGCCCGCGCCCAGAGCCCGATCAAAGGGCCTCCTCAATGGCCAGGTAGCTCAGTTGGTAGAGCAGCGGACTGAAAATCCGCGTGTCGATGGTTCGATTCCGTCCCTGGCCACCATTCAATCAATAACTTAGTCGTTTGTGAGCAAACGGTCGCCGTGGAATATTCAGGATGAATTGAAAGAATATTCCAGTGCTTCCATCGAGTTGATCCTGCCAAGCTCTTGCTGTAGCTCGAAAACTCGGCGAAGAAAATCAGAGGGACAACGGACAAAGGAGTCGAAACGAGAGCCGACCGCCGCCAGC
>JBOHZJ010000229.1:0-12321 GCA_050738395.1 Steroidobacter sp. | reverse complement strand
TTTCGGCCTTGATCAGAACGACGGCATTGACTCCACTCATACGCGCTCCCGGGTGTCTGGCAGTGAATTGCGGCGAACCCTCGCGGGCGGCTTGCCTTTCGAAGTTGCAGGAGTATATTCCGACGCTAGAGGCTTGAGCGGTCGGAAGAAAAACCGCCGGGCAACTTAAAGTAATTTCTCAGCATTCTCTCGCCGTGCAGTTGCGGGGAGTTTCCTCTCTCACGCGACCCGCGGCTTTGACCCATCACGGGGGTAAGTTGCATGAGCAGCGCCTGGGAGCACCTTTTCGCAGCAGCGGCCATTCTCGCGTCGGCAGGGCCTATCAAACACCGCCTGGCCGAAGCGTATCGAAGCCACCTCGCCGAGCTCGAGGAAGACGAACTACCGAAGGAAATCCGCGAGGAGTTCTCCTCACTGTCGGCTTGTATGTCGTGCGTTCGGCCGCTGCGCGGCGAGTCGGCGGTTCAAGCGACCGTACGAAAGATGTCCGACCAGGAGGCCGGCGGCATTGCGATGCGGATCATCAATATGCTGGGGGCGGTCGCCCGTCAGCAAGGCTTGCAGAGGCCGAAGCTTCGCGCCGTCGGCGACGATTAAGCCGCGCGCGCGCATCGCGCTAATCCAGCTTGAAATCGATGACATCCCACCGGGCCGTCTCCTCATGACGGGCCTGACGGCGAATCGCATCCGCGATCGAACGTTCGTTCCATTCGATGATTTCGTCCCCTAGCGCCTCGAGCTGCACCGGGATCTTTTCCTTCACGCCAAACGCCTCCATCACCACGACCGGCTTCTCGAGTCCTTTTGCGCAGTTGAGCTGAAAGTCGATCCATTCACGGTTCAACCGATAGAGGCTCGAGGGCACGATGACCACCTCGGCGAGCGCAATCTGGCGTCGCAATTCCTCCTTCATCGCCTCCCGATCGCCCGCAGGCCGGCGATCCGGATCACTGCAGTTGCGGTAGTAGAAGTTGTGCGAGCTTTCCAGGTACTCAAATACGCGGTGGTAATCGTCGGACGGCTCGAACACATGGCTCACAAAGAGCCGGACGGGGTTCTGTTGTGAAATGCTGCTCACTGGAAATCCCTCTGCACCACTGCGATTACAGAACTGATCCCTTTCCGAGTCCAGAGTAGGTGAACTCCCCGGTCTGCTGCGTCCTGTGCGCGCGACCGATCCCTGATCCGGGCTGATTCCAGATCTGGGCTGATTCTAATAGAGAAGCAGGCAACTACGCTCCGTCGCGTCTGCCTGTTGCGTGCAGGCCATCGTGCCAGCGGCCGGCGAATGGCTGCTATAGAATGCCGCGCTGCAATCCGTTGATGCTTCCCCACGATGCGTTTTGTTCTGTACAACATCCGGTACGCCACCGGCACCGGGCCGGCGTTTCATCTGCCTGTCCCCGGTGCGGGATACCTTCGCAGCAACTCGCGCGTCCTCGATCGCATCACTCAGTATCTCAAGTCTCTCGATCCCGATCTCGTCGGGCTCATCGAGATCGACACCGGATCGATTCGCTCCGGACTGGTCAACCAGGCAAAACAGATCGCCGATTCGCTCGGCCATTACTCCACATACCAGTGCAAATACGGCACAGCCTCGCTCAACAATCTGATGCCCATCGTACGCAAGCAGGGCAATGCGTTTCTCGCCGCCCCGCGCGTCGAAGGCGAACGCTTTCATTATTTCGAAACGGGCATCAAGCGCCTCATCATCGAGCTTGAGCTTGAAGAAGTCGCCATTTTCCTGGTGCATCTCTCGCTCAAGTTCCGGCATCGGCACGACCAGCTGCGGCATCTGCACGAGCTGGTGAAGCGAGCCAGCAAACCCGTCATCGTCGCCGGCGACTTCAACACCTTCTGGGGCGACCACGAAATCTATCTGTTCATGGAGGCCTCGGGGCTGAAGAGTGCGAACCGCCTCGGCCTCCCCTCTTATCCCAGTCGTAATCCACGCAAGGAGCTCGATTTCGTGCTGTATTCGAACGGCATCGAGATCACGCAGTTCGACGTTCCCGACGTACGCTACTCCGATCACCGTCCATTGATCTGCGATTTCCAGATTCGACAGACACGCGTCTGACGTGCAAGGCAGATGTGACATGCAAGCGACTGCTCAGGTGAATTCCCCTCTGGTCCATTGGCGATATCGGACAGACACGGACGGCGTCGCCTGGTTGACGCTCGACAAGGCGGACGCGTCCGCGAACAGCCTTTCACGCGACGTGATGGAAGAATTCAGGAGGACGCTCGCGATTATCGAGCAGTCGCCCCCAAAGGGGCTGATCGTCACCTCTGCGAAACAGGGCTTCATCGCCGGCGCGGACATCAAGGAATTCGTTGGCGTGAAGACGCCCGATGAAGCCTTTCGGATGATTCGCGACGGACAGCAGCTGCTGGAACGCTTTGCAGCGTTGAAATGCGTGACCGTCGCCGCGATCAATGGTTTCGCACTGGGCGGCGGATTGGAAGTTGCGCTCGCTTGCCGTTATCGCGTCGTCGTGGACGATGCGAACATCACACTCGGATTCCCCGAGGTGCAGCTCGGCGTGCACCCCGGACTGGGCGGCACGGTGCGCGCGGTTCAGCTGGCCGGACCCTTGGCGGCAATGGATCTCATGCTGACGGGCCGCTCGGTGCGCCCGAAGCAGGCGCTGAGCCTCGGCCTGGTCGACAGGCTCGCACCACGCGATCAGTTGGAGACCATTGCACGCGGCATCGCCCTGAATCCGCCCCGGATGCGCACGGTGACGCTGAAGCACCGAATCCTGAATTCCGCGCTGGTGCGTCCGGTCCTTGCGGGTCAAATGCGTTCGCAGGTCGCGCGGCGCGTTCGACCGGCGCACTACCCTGCCCCTTATGCGCTCATTGAGTTGTGGCGGCGCTTTGGCGCCGGCGGTGAACCTGCGTACGAAGCTGAGGCACGCTCGATGGCGCAACTGCTGTGCACACCGACGTCGCGCAATCTGGTTCGTGTCTTTTTTCTCCAGGAACGTTTGAAGTCCGCCGGCAAAGCGCTGGATGAACCCGCCCGACACGTTCACGTCGTCGGCGCCGGCGTCATGGGCGGCGACATTGCGGCGTGGTGTGCGGCGCGCGGACTCACGGTGACGTTGCAGGATCGCGCCATGGAGTATGTGACGCCCGCAATGGAGCGCGCGCGGACGTTCTTCGAGAAGCGCTATGCGGATGCAAAGAAGCGCGAGCAGTCGATGGCGCGCCTCAGCGTCGATATCGAAGGACGCGGAGTAGCGCAAGCCGATGTGGTGATCGAAGCGATCTTCGAAAACCTCGAAGCGAAGCGCGAGCTGTACGCGAAACTCGAGCCGCAGATGAAGCCAGGCGGAGTACTGGCGACGAATACGTCCAGCATCGTGCTCGAGCAACTCGCTCAGAACCTTTCGAATCCTTCTCGTCTTACAGGGCTGCATTTCTTTAACCCCGTTGCGCGCATGCCGCTCATCGAGGTCATTCGCGCAGACACCACCGATCCCACGATGGTCCAGCGTGGGCTCGCCTTCGCGCGGCAGATCGACAAGCTGGCGATCGCCTGTCGCAGCTCCCCTGGCTTTCTCGTCAATCGCGTGTTGATGCCGTATCTCAGCGAGGCGGTACGCGCCGCCGAGGAAGGCATACCGCTCGCGCTCATTGATCGGGCCGCTGAAGAATTTGGCATGCCGATGGGGCCGATCGAGCTTGCCGACGTCGTCGGCCTCGACGTCGTGATGAGCGTCGGCAAGGTGTTCTTCGAAAGCGGCGCCGCTATACCCACTGTCTTGTCGACGCGCTTCAGTCAGAAGAAGTTTGGCAAGAAGACGGGGGAAGGCTTCTACACCTGGCGCGACGGCAAGCCACAAAAGCCGCAAGCGGCGGGCCGACAGGCCCCGAACGATCTGGAGGATCGCCTGATGTTGCCGCTGATCAATGAAGCCGTCGCCGCGCTGCGCGAAAACATCGTGGATGATGCCGATCTGGTCGACGCCGGCGTCATCTTCGGCGCTGGCTTTGCGCCGTTTCGCGGGGGTCCGATTCAGTACGCGCGCACCCGCGGCGTCAATGCAATCGTCGCGCGACTGCAGGAGCTGCAGAGCGTGCATGGCGATCGTTTCGCACCCGATGCGGGCTGGCAGTTGTTGCGCTGAGTACACGACCGCGTCGCGGTGAGCGACAAAACCCCTGTGCTACCATCCGGTCGATTCCGCATCGGTTGTTCGATTCGATGTGAGGGAATCCCTGATCCCCGCGATTCGCACTGGAGACACATGGAGAGCAAGCCGCTCGAACTTGGCCTGCTGCGGTCATTTTCGCCGCTCGACGGATTGAAGTCCGAAAATCTGCACTCGCTCGCGCGCAAGACCGTACTGCGCGAACTCACTGCCGGGCGGTTGCTGTTCAAGGAAGGCGATACCGACAAGCGCTCATACTATCTGGTCAGCGGCGTCATCGAGCTTCTGCAGGACAGCCGCACTGTGCTTGTCATCCGCGGCGGTTCACCTGAAGCGCGCAATCCGATCACGCCGGCCAATCCGCGGCGTTACAGCGCTCGCGTCGTTTCCGATCGCATCGAGTTTCTCTCCATGGACAGCGACATGCTGGACATGATGCTGACCTGGGATCAAACCGGTTCGTACGAGGTCAACGAACTCAAGGGCGTGAACGACGATGCGCCGTCCACCGACGACTGGATGACGACGCTCCTGCAGACAAAGGCTTTCCACAAGATCCCGCCAGCGAACATCCAGGCGATCTTCATGCGCATGCAGCGCGTGGACTACAAGCCCGGCGACATGGTCATCAAGCAGGGCGATGAAGGCGATTACTTTTATGTGATCGTGAAAGGCAGATGCCTGGTCACTCGCGAAACTCCGCTCAACAAGGACGGCATCAAGCTCGCGGAGCTCGCGATGGGAGATACCTTCGGCGAGGAAGCGCTGATCTCCGATGCAAAGCGCAACGCAAGCATATCGATGCTCTCCGACGGCACGCTGATGAGGCTCGCCAAGGACGATTTCCGCACACTGCTGAATGAGCCGATGCTCGAATGGGTGACGCTCGATCAGGGGAAGGCGATCGTCGCCAGCGGCGGCAAATGGCTGGATGTTCGCCTGCCGAGCGAGTTCGAGAACTACCGGATGGAGGGCGCTCTCAATCTGCCCCTGTACTTCATTCGTTTGAAGCTCAAGTCACTGGAACGCAACATTCACTACGTAGCGTGCTGCGATACGGGACGCAGAAGCTCGGCAGCCGCGTACATTCTCTCGGAGCGCGGCTTCCACGCGTCAGTGCTGAAAGGCGGGTTAGCGGCGACGGATGTGGCGCGCAAATAGCGCCGGTTGACAACTGACGGTCGACGGCAAGAAGGAACTCTTCTCTCTATCTGACCCTCAACGGTCAACCGTCAACTCACAACAGCGCGCTCACATCGTATGCGTCGGCTTGTCGCCGCCGAGGGCGCCGGCGAGATAGCTCTCGATCTTGCGCTGCGTATTGCCGCGATCCTGTTCACTGAACTGCACGCCGATGCCGGCAGTGCGCTTGCCCTGCGCGCCTTTCGGCGTCATCCAGATCACACGGCCTGCAACAGGAAGTTTTTCGTCCTCGCCCATGAGATTGAGCAGCATGAAGACTTCATCGCCAAGCCGGTAATTGCTGTTCGTCGGAATGAAGAGGCCGCCGTTCTTCACGAACGGCATATACGCCAGATACAAGGCGCTCTTGTCCTTGATCGTGAGCGTGAGCAAGCCCGGCTTGCTGCTTGGCTGACGCATTACCATGCGTTCCTCACCGGATTGGGCCTCATTGAATAAACCAGGTTATACGTCGGTCGGCGTTGTTGTGGGAGCCAGAACGTCCAGCAGCGCGATCAACCAGGACTCGACGGCCAGCTCGCGCTGAAGTGCGGTGCGGGCAAGTTGCGCCTTCAGAGCCCGCGCTCGATCGACCATGCTGTAAACGCCGCTTATGTTCAACGTGCGCGGCAGGCTTGGCAAGTGCGCAGATCCACTGGGGAACGTGACCAGGTCGGCACTTCCGGTAAGTACCGTGCGCGCCATCGATGTCAGCCACAGGTCGAGCCAGACGAGTCGATCGTTGAGCGCGTCCTTTTCCCATTCCGCCGCGACCTGCGTCACATCGGCGCGACCTGACAGCAGATTGCCGAGCGATTTCTGCATGTGCTCGTCCAATGCGTCGAATCTGCCGCCAGCGTATTCGAGCGCCCTCAATGGAGCCCCGCCCGCGAACTCGAGCAACGAATGCTCGACGGGGCTGCTACTTTCGGCTTGCAGCCAGACCATCGCTGCTTGCGCCGTCGGGCGGGCCACGGTGATTTTCTGGCAGCGACTCCTCACCGTCGCCGGCAAAGAGGACGGACGCGAGGTTACGAGAATCAGCAGGCTCGGCGGCGACGGCTCCTCGAGCGTTTTGAGCACGCTGTTCGCAGCGCTCACCGTCATCTGATGCGCTGGTTCGATGACGGCGACCTTGAACCCGCGCCGCAAGCTGGTCCGCGTCAGACGATCTGCGGCGGCGCGTAGCTGATCGATCGAGATCTGCTGTTTGTCTTCTTCCGGCGCGACCCACAGCAAGTCCGGATGCGTTGCTGCCTTGATCAGTGCACAGCCGGCGCACTCGCCGCAAAAATTCAAGGCGGCGCCGCTGGAGCGGTCACACAGGACTGCAGCCGCCAACCACGCCGCCAGCATTCGCTTGCCGAGCCCCTCGGCCCCTTGCAACAGCAGCGCATGCGGCAAGTGTTCGTTGCGCCACGCGCCTCGAAGTTGCTCGACCGCGGTCATGTGCCACGGCAGCAGCCGCGGCGCCGGAATTGCTGCGACTTTCGGGTCGGCCATGGTCAGCTGAACAATCGGGATTCGACGGCGGCTTTGATCGCCTCCGCGACGCGGGCGCGTTCGGCGCTTGCGTCGACAACGACAAAGCGTCTGGGTTCATTGTGCGCTCGTTCCAGATAGGCGCTGCGCACCCGCTCGAAGAACTCTCGCCGCTCATCTTCGAAGCGATCGCCGGATCCCGCCTGTGCATTGCGTGCAGCGGCGCGCGTTTCGCCGACATCAAGCGGTGCATCCAGCAACAGCGTGAGATCAGGCCGCAGATCGTGCTGAACCAGCCGTTCGAGTGAAGCAATGTGATCGCGATCCAGGCGACGGCCGGCGCCCTGATACGCATAAGTCGCGTCTGTGAAGCGGTCGCACACGATCCATGCGCCGCGATCGAGCGCCGGTCGAATGAGATTGTCCACGTGCGTAGAGCGCGCTGCGAACATCAACAACAACTCACATACGATGGGCATCGCTTCTTCGTTGCGTTCCAGCAGCAGTTCGCGGATGCGCTCGGCGCGCGGCGTACCGCCCGGCTCACGCGTGACCACAACCTCCAGGCCGCGCGCCGCGAGCACATCGCGCAGCGCAGCGATCTGAGTCGACTTGCCGACGCCCTCCCCTCCTTCGATCGTGATGAATTTGCCGCGATTCATCGTTGCCGCAATCTCCGCAGATAACGTTTCACGGCCGCATTGTGCTCCGCCAGGGTCCTGGAAAAGTAGTGACTACCATCCCCGACGCCGGTCGCGACGAAGAATAGCGCGCCCGTGTCCTGGGGCTGAACCGCTGCGCGCAGTGAGTCGAGCCCCGGCATTGCGATCGGCGTCGGCGGCAAGCCCGAACGTGTGTATGTGTTATAGGGCGTGTCGCGCGTCAGATCGGTGCGACGAATATTCCCGTCGTAGGTTTCCAGCATGCCGTAGATCACCGTCGGATCGGTTTGCAGGCGCATTCCGCGACGCAGCCGTTCGACGAACACCCCGGCGATCTGCGCACGCTCGCTTTCAAGCGCGGTTTCCTTTTCAACGATCGAAGCCAGGATGAGCGCTTCGTAGGCCGTGGCGAGCGGCAGATCCGGATCGCGTTCGGTCCATGCCTGTTCCAGGGCTTCACGCATGCGCCGATGGGCAATCGTCAGCAACTCCAGATCGGTCGTACCGCGCGCGAAATGGTACGTGTCCGGAAAGAATTGTCCTTCCGGATGTAGCGTTGGTTCGCCAAGAGCGCGCATTACGTCCTGCCCGGAGCGGGATCCATACTCGGTGCGGACTGCATCGTGCGCCGCCAGTGCGTTGCGGACATCCGGGAACGTCGAGCCTTCAACGAAGGTGATGCTGTGCAGGAGCACTTCCCCGGAGTTCAGCAGATCGAGCAATCGACGCGGCGACAGGCCCGGCAGCAACTGGTACTCGCCGGCCTTCAGACTGCCTGCGCGCTGCGTGATGCGCGCCCAGCCGATCCAGATCTGCGGCCGGTCGAGAAAACCCCGTTGCTGCAAAGCTGCTGCGACGGTCCGCAAACTCGCGCCGCGAGGCACTTCGAATGTAGTTGGCTCGCCCAGCGTTGCAATCGGCGTTTCGAGCCAATTCCGGCTCCACAGGAAAATCGCCGCCGCAAGGACCACGCCAACCAAAGCCAGTATGAAAAGGAGCCGTACGAGCCTGCGCATCACAGTCCCAGCGCCGCGCGCAATCGATGCGCGATCGGACCGCCGTCCCAACGTGTCTCGCCCAGGGAAACAACGGAGCGGACGCCCCGCACTGCATTCGTCACGAAAACTTCACTGGCGCTCTTGAGATCGTGCGGCCACAAAGGTTCCTCGATTGCGGCGACGCCGATCTGCGCCGCCGCGCCCAGCACTTGCGCCCGCATGACGCCGCGCACGCCGCAGAACCTGAGATCCGGGGTGCTGAGAGCGCCGTCGCGCGCGAGAAAGACATTGCAGGCCGTCCCGCACACGAGTTCGCCTTCTGTGTCCAGCATCAAGCCCTCCTCGATCCCTGAGTCGTGCTGCTCCGCCTGAGCAAGCACCTGCTCGAGTCGATTGAGGTGTTTGATGCCCGAGAGTCGTGCATTGCGACCGAGCCTGGTCTCACACCAGCGCAGCGAAACCTGAGTGCTCGCCTCTTCGGGCGCCGCATACGCCGCGACTACACGCGTTGGCTGCAAGTCCGGTCCGGGCCGGTAGCCGCGCCCGCCCACGCCGCGAGTCACTATGATCTTCAACACAGCGCTGCGCAGCGACTTCGTGACGCGTTCGATCTCATCGAGCAGGGTTTCACGCTTTGGTTCAGGAATGCCGAGGCGTTCGCAGCCGCTCATCAGGCGCTGCAGATGCGCGTCCAGAAAGCGCACGCGGCCATTTGTCAGCAACGCCGTTTCAAACAGGCCGTCGCCGTATTGAAAGCCACGGTCGTTCAGCGCGATCGCATGCGTCAGGTTCTGTGGGGCGACGCCGTTGATGAGTACTGCCAGCGTCACGGCGCGTTTGCCTCGGCGCCGAGCGCGCGCAACACGCCGCGAGCCTTGGCGCGCGTCTCGGCCAGCTCTCGTTCGGAAACCGAATCCGCGACGATGCCCGCGCCCGCTCGCAACGACAGTTCGCGACCGCGCACTTCGATCGAGCGAATCAGGATGTTCATGTCCATGCCGCCATCGAGGTTCAGATATCCGAGCGAGCCCGTGTAAGGACCCCGCGCCTCATTTTCGAGTTCGGCGATGATCTCCATACATCGCACCTTGGGGCAACCTGTAATCGTGCCGCCGGGAAACACTGCCGCCAGCACCTCGCCCGTCGTTACCCCGGCACGCAGCCTGCCTCGCACATTCGACACGATGTGGTGGACGTGCGCGTAGGACTCGATCGTCATGAACTCATCGACGTGCACGGCGCCGGCCTCGCACACGCGGCCAAGATCGTTGCGCTCCAGATCAATCAGCATGATGTGCTCCGCGCGCTCTTTCGGATGCTCGTGGAGTTCACGTGCGAGCGTCAGATCTGCCTCGCGACTGGCGCCGCGTGGATGCGTACCGGCGATCGGCCGAGTCGAAATCGATCCGCCGCGGACCTCGACCAGACGCTCTGGCGATGAGCTGATCACGGTAATGTCGTCCAGCACCGCGCTGCCGCTGAACGGGCCTGGATTGGTCTCACGCAGTCGTCGATACACGTCCTGCGGCGTCACTCCATCGCGCAGACGCGCGCGCCAGCGACGCGACAGATTCGCCTGGTAGATGTCGCCGGCTGAAATGTAATCGAGCGCTTTCTCAACCGCTCGCACATAGCGGCGTGGATCTTCCTCTTCGATTGGGCCGACGACGAGCGATCCAGCGGGTGCGTCTACTGCAGCTACATTGGCGATGTCGGAGGCGATACGCTCGATGACCGATCGAGCGGATCCTTCGGCGACAATCCATGAGCGCCCCGAACCGTGCTCGTGAACAACTGCCGCCGGAATGCGCACAGCCTGCGCGATCGGCGCACTGGCGGGCCGATGCAAACGCAACCGGGGCTCTATCTCGCCCGCAAGTTCATAGCCGAGATAGAGAAGCCAGCCGCCGGTAAATGGGATTTCGAATGGGATGGCGCCTGGAGGCGTCGGCGCCTGTTCACGCTCCAGCCACTGGTCAAGTGCTCTGAGGAACTTGCCATGAGCAACAGCCACAGGGCCCGTTAGCGAGCCATCCCGATGCAATGTCAATCGCGCGCCCGGAGAAGCGAAGAGAATATCGAAGCGGCCAAGCGGTTGGCCGGCCGCGGCGCTCTCGAAGAGCGCCGGGTATCTGTCGGGCCAGGCGGCATGCAGGGCAAGCAGTGCGGCGGGATCGAGATCGACAGGTTGCAGAATCGGCCCGGCCGCCATCAGCGTCTCCGGGTGCGTGCGTTGCTATTCGACGGCGCGGAAAATCAGACTGCCGTTCGTACCGCCGAATCCGAATGAGTTCGACAGCGCGACGCGGATCGGCATCGGGCGCGCCACATTCGGCACGTAGTCCAGGTCGCAACCCTCGCCGGGATTTTCAAGATTGATGGTCGGCGGCGCGACCTGATCGCGAATCGCGAGAATCGAGAAGATCGCTTCGGCGGCCCCTGCAGCGCCGAGCAGATGCCCGGTCATCGATTTCGTCGAGCTGACGGCCAGTTTCATGGCGTGATCACCGAAGCAGCGTTTCATTGCGATCGTTTCCGCGCGATCGCCGAGCTCAGTCGAAGTTGCATGGGCGTTCACATAGTGCAGATCCTGCGGAGTGAGCCGTGCGTCGTTGAGCGCGTTCGCCATGGCGAGCCGCGCACCCTCGCCGTTCTCGGGCGGTGCGGTGATGTGATGCGCATCGCCGCTCATACCGAAGCCGACGACCTCGGCGTAGATGCGTGCGCCGCGCGCTTTGGCATGCTCGTATTCCTCGAGGAGCAATGCGCCAGCACCGTCGGAGAGCACGAAACCGTCGCGATCGCGATCCCAGGGGCGGCTTGCGCGCTGCGGTTCATCATTGCGCGTCGACAGTGCGCGCGCCTGGCAGAAGCTGCCAAGACCGAGCGGCGTCGTCGCCATCTCACCGGCGCCGGCAATCATCACATCGGCGTCGCCATACTGAATCAGGCGCATGGCAAGACCGATCGAATGCGTCGAAGTCGTACAGGCCGTGACGGTTGCGATATTTGGCCCGGTGAGTCCGAAATTGATCGAGACGTGGCCGGAGATCATATTGATGATGCTGCCGGGCACGAAAAACGGGGAAATCTTCTTCGGGCTGCGCGTTTCGGCGTACTTCTCGTAGTTCGCTTCGATCGTATCGAGGCCGCCGATGCCCGCCCCCATCGCAACGCCGATCCGATGTGCATTCGCGGGCGTCACCTCGATGCCGGAATCCTTGAGAGAATCTGCAGCCGCTGCATAGCCGTACTGCATGAAGGGATCCATCTTGCGCAGCTCTTTCGCCGAGAGGTATTTCTCCGCATCGAAGTCCGCAACGGCGCCATGGAAGCGCACCGGAAATGCGCTGGCGTCGAAGCGCGTGATGGGCCCGATTCCACTCTTGCCGGCGAGCACATTCTTCCAAGCCGTTTCAACCGTGCTGCCGACGGGAGATACGATGCCGAGACCGGTGACAACAACACGTCGTCTGGACAAACGATCACCTCGGAAATAGCGGGCGTAGCGGAAGGATTTGAATCGGGAGCACCGACCCCGCCTTCCCTGGCCGGAGATTGACGGCGCGAGAGGCTCGCGCCAGATCAGCCTGCCTCACGCCTGATTGCGGCGCTCGGTGATGTAATCGATCGCCTGCTGCACAGTCGTAATCTTCTCAGCATCCTCATCGGGGATTTCCGTTTCGAATTCCTCCTCCAGCGCCATGACCAGCTCGACGGTGTCGAGCGAATCGGCGCCCAGATCGTCGACGAAGGAAGCGTCATTCGTGACCTCTTCCTCTTTCACCCCCAATTGCTCGGCGACGATGGCTTTAACCTGCTGTTCGATAC